>JBARIF010000310.1:0-3755 GCA_049799615.1 Terriglobales bacterium | reverse complement strand
GGATGGGGAATGCCAGTCGACAAGGCTGTCGAGGACGCGCTCACCTCCGTCTCCGAGTAACGGTTAGCGGGAATTATTCCGCGGTGGTTGGATCAATGAGACGGCGCACGGCGGAGATGCGATGCGCCGGAAATCCGCCTCTTTTCGCATGCTCCTGGATGGCCTTTTCGTCCGGGGCAATGTACACGCAATAAAGCTTGTCCCCGGTGACATAGCTGTGCAGCCACTGTATCTCCGGACCCATGCCCCTGAGAACCTCCACAGACTTTTGCGAGAGTGCACGGAATTCGCTGTCGGACAGCTTCGACAATCCCGGTATTTCGCGTTCGATCACGAACTGGGGCATCTAGAGAATCTCCAAGATCGAAGGTTTGACCAGACTGTACTCCCGGGCCCGTGGACCAGTCAAACGACCCGCGCGCGGATAGCGCCGGCGCCCGGCCCCCGCCCGCTTGCTTAACTTAACGCTCAGAAAAAATCACCGGTACCTGGGATCGAAGAGGGCCGGCGCATCGCCACGTTTGCCGGTTACTACCAGCTCAGAATCGAATTGTCCGCCGGTGTTGACTCCGA
Source organism: Terriglobales bacterium (assembly GCA_049799615.1). Classification (GTDB taxonomy): domain Bacteria; phylum Acidobacteriota; class Terriglobia; order Terriglobales; family Acidobacteriaceae; genus JAIQFF01. The sequence continues at coordinate 3,182 of JBARIF010000310.1, read as the reverse complement.
AGAGCCTGTGCTTGAGCTCGTTTTCCTTGAGGAAGGGCCAGCGCAGGGCTCTGCCCAGCCGTTGCCTGAACGTCGAGTGGTAAATCCTAGGCGAATGAATGCGAATGTCATCGAAACCGCAGATATCAAGCAGGGACTTAAGATTGGAAGCGGAAAATCCATATTCGTGGGACAGGGTCACGTAGAAGCTTGAGGCGGCGCATGGGCCTTCCATATTTGGGGTCCGCAGCAGCAGCACGCCGCCGCGTCTAAGGCCCCGGTAGAGGGCGTCCACCACCCATAGCAGGGAGTATTTCGGCACGTGCTCGATCACGTGCGACATGAAAATGAAGTCATACCGCTCCGGCCGGTCGGCCAGAAAGCTTCCAATGTTATCTTCAATCTCGTTCAGGACGATGTGGTTCGGCGCCCACTCCCGAACGAAAGCCTTGTTTTCGATACCGAAGTCAGCGCCGGATAAGTTTGTGTAGCCGAGCTTGATGCAGGCTGCCAGAAACCATCCCCGGCCGAATCCAATGTCAAGAATGGCAGCGTTCTTGTCCACCGGTAGCAGATGCCGAACCTCATCGGCCGCCTGGAGTACACGAGGCTGGTTCTTAACTTCCTCCCATGAGGGCTGATGCTGCTCGGAACGGTGCCGCAAGCTCATTCGGCGATAAACTTCGGCAACAAATGCGTGCGGCTCCATAATTGGCGACGAAATATCGTACTACTTCCCGCCAGCTGGATGCAGGCAGCACGCTAAACGATCGCACCATGTTTGATCCCTCCGTGCAACGGGGTGCCCCATCCTCTTTTCGCGTAGTTCGCGAAAAAGGGTGGGGCTTTTGATTCACCCAGAACGGCGATGATCCCGATCACCCACCCTTTTTCGCAAAATACGCGAAAGAGGGTGGGGGCACCCGGGTGCTGTCATTTGCCGGGAAAATCTTCTGGCCCGAACATCTGGCGAATTTCGGTCTCGCCCTCCCATCCCGGCCAGTGCTTCTTGTGCAGCTCCATGAAGCGAACCGCGCCCTCGATCGCCTCCTGCTTCGATTTCAGCTCAAACTGGGCGTAGCCACCGACCACTTCCTTGGCCTCGGTGAAAGGCCCGTCGGTCACCGACACCTGTCCCCCGGACAACCGGACGCGCGCGCCAAGCGCCGTGGGCCCGAGCCCCCCGCTCCCGAGCATCTTGCCACTCTTGGCCTCCTCTTCGGCCAGCTTCGCAATCGCATCCATCAGTGCTTTGGGCGGAGGACCCTGCTTCTCGGCGTGCTTGACGATCATCATAAAGCGCATGGTTAGATCTCCTTATTAGTTGCGACTACTCTTAAGTCGGAAGCCGAGTTCACCGGACGCTCATCTCCGGATGATCCTGGGTTCCGTCTATAAGTCGAATGAGGGGTAGCCAAATCGACATCCCGCATCGTTATTTCGGAAGTATTTTTCCGGCGTCGTCAAAGTGTCAACTTCATCCGTGAAAACATCCCGCAAGAATCCCGCTCCCACAAGGACGAGAAGCAGAGGCCAGAATGATACCAACACCCGAACCACATCCAGGAGGAACTCCTGGTGATCAGAGGCGTAAACCCGGCCAGCCTGCGCGGCCGTCAGGATGACCGAGGGCACCAACCCCAACGTGCCTCCGGCGGAAATGCCGAGGAGGTGCGTCAACTGGCTTGCGACTCCATGCAGGGTGCCTAACCAGATATGAAGTCCGAGCCCGACCAGCGCCCCGCCCGCAATTGATTTCAAGCTCTCCGATGTTCTCTGCTGTCCTGCCATGACCGTCTCCTGAGTTCCACTTCCTTGCTTTCACTGGTATGTCGAACGAGAGGCGTCGAGATCGACAGGTGCGCCTGTTTTTTTTGAAAGCGCACGGGTGCCCCACCCTCCTTCGCGTCTTTTGCGAAGAGGGTGGGTGACGGCGGCCATTGTGCACCTGGGCCCAAATCACACCTGTCGAACCATCGTGGGATGCGAGGCCAGAGAAGGAGTAAACGCTCAGGCAGATTTCCTGCATCGCAATTATATGTATATACATCTAGTGCGCTATGAAGGAATCGCCCACACCAAAACTCCCCTGCATGTGCGCCAGTTTCCGCCGGACTTCGCGGGCCTTGACTCAACTTTATGAGAACGCTCTGCGCCCCCTGGGCCTGCGGGCCACACAGTTCACCATTCTGCAGGCGCTCTCGCTGGCTGGAGAGGTCACGCAGAGTCAACTGGGCGAGATACTCGCGATCGATAGCACAACGCTCACCCGAACTCTCCAAATCATGGATAGGGAAGGCTGGATCGCAGAACGTCGCGGCGAAGACCGCCGGGAACGGCGGCTACGCCTGGCCAAAGCCGGACAGACTCAGTTCCAACGTGCCTTGCCGGCCTGGGAGAAAGTTCAATCGCGCCTACGCCGTCGGCTGGGGGAGCAGGCCTGGAAAAACCTTCTGGACATAACACATCAAGTCACTGATCTGGTGACGGAACAAGGAGACTCGTTATGAAAAACGCTAATATGACAAGCTATGGAAAACTCACCGCCGGCCTCATCGCCGCCTGGTTCCTCTTTGCTTTATCCGCCTCAGCCCTGTACTGGTTCAGGAATGACGCCAATCGGTTCGGGCTCGCGGTTGCAGCCGCTGCCCTGGCGCCCATCGTCGTGTTTGTGGTCTGGTTTGCCGCCTCGGAAAAATTTCGCCAGTTTACGTTGTCGCTCAACCCGCAAATATTGACCTTGGCGCAGTCCTGGAGAATCGTGGGATTCACCTTCGTCCTGCTGGAGGCGCGCGGAGTCCTGCCCGCTATCTTTGCTCTGCCTGCGGGATATGGCGACATGGCCATTGGGATGACGGCGACGCTCGCGGCCTGGATGCTGGCCAATCCCGCGCGTCGCAATGGATTTATCGTCTGGCAATTGCTCGGGATCGCAGACCTGATCACGGCCGTAAGCCTGGGAACCACCGCCCGATTGCTCATCCCCGAGGGCCCTTCAATGGCCGCCATGACAGTGCTGCCGTTAAGCCTGGTTCCGACGTTTCTGGTGCCGCTCTTTCTGATCTTTCATGTAATTTGCATCGCCCAGGCCAGGAGGTGGAAGGGGGCTTTCCGCCACACTGGCTCAAACATCTCAGCCGTACAGTCGGCTGCGGTCTAATGCGGCCGGATGCACCATCCTTTGTCGAATAAAAGCCCCACCC
>JBARIF010000309.1:0-2319 GCA_049799615.1 Terriglobales bacterium | reverse complement strand
CCGGGTCACGGCCGCCAGCCGGGTAATCGAAATGGAGGAAGTATTCGAAGCCAGAATTATTTCCGGGCGGCAAATCTGATCGAGGTCGCGGAAGATTTCCGCCTTGATTTCGAATTTCTCGGTGGCCGCTTCGATCACGAAGTCGCAGGGCGCAAGTTCAGCGCGGCCGAGCACGGGCACAATCCGCTTCAGCGCCGCCGCTTTGTCCGCCGCCGTGATCTTGCCCTTGGCCAGCTCACGGTCGAGGTTCTTGGCGATGGTTTCGAGGCCACGATCAAGGAATTTCTGCTCCACATCGCACAGGGTCACGCGGTATCCGCTGCGCGCAAAAACGTGGGCAATGCCGTTGCCCATGGTCCCGGCACCGATCACTCCCACCCGCTCAATTGGCATAAATGATCGCCTCTCCTTCGCCCTCGAACGAACTCAGTCTATCACTCCCAAGTGATTGCACAGCTTAGATTTAAGGTTCGCTTAAGCTTCAAAGAAATACCCTCCGCGGTACAGCCGATTTGAATTGCGTCGGCATCCGAACTTGTAGCAAACCGGTCCCAGGAGTCGTTTCGAGGGCAGGCCTGATTGCATTCAAGCCTTGCGAACGATGGCGCCGGGTGGGAGGAACTATGCGCAGCATGAAAATGGCAGCCCTGGCAGTCGCGATGACCTTGATGTTCAGCGGCCTCGCGTTGGCCCGCGACCATGATCAGTATGATCAGTATAAAGACAAGCATGATCACTGGGACAAGCACGGCGATCGTGATCGTCACCAAGACCGCGATCACGACCGCGATCGAGATCATAACAACTGGGGCAACTGGGGTCACGACCGGGACCGCGACCACGACCGATGGGAACGAGACCACCGTCGTGACGACGGCTACTATGGCGGCGGCCAGATTTACAACCGCTACCCTCGTGGCTATCCCAGTGGCGGGTACGGCTATCCCAGCGGTGGCTATGGCTATCCCAGCGGTGGCTATGGCTATCCTAGCGGCGGCTACGGTTACCCCGGCGGTGGCTACGGCCGCGGCGGGAACGGCGGCTACAACTTCGGCTATCAGGACGGCCGCTACATGGCGCAGCGTGACATGGCCCAGAACAAGCCTTTCAACCCGAATCCGCGCAATGAGTTCGGAAACCGGACGCACGGCTACAACGGTTCGTTCGGCGACAAGAACTACTACCGTTCGCAATACAGTAGCGGTTACGCGGCGGGGTATGAGTCGAGCTATCGCGGGGGCAGAGGCTGGGGCTACTAGGAGCAGCAGTCAGCAATTGGCATTTGGCAAGTGGCTAACGCCATAGAAAGGCCGCCAGAAGATGGCGGCCTTTTTGGGTTAACACGAAATCTTCTTCGTAGGCGATGTTTCTGACTCACTCGACGCTTAACGCCAGCCTCAACCTACATGCCAGGGTGCCGATTGCCCGGTGCCACCCTTCACTGCCGGTCGAGGTTCTCGTCGATGGCGACCTTGCCGCCCTTGTCCACTTCGATCACGCGATGGATGGGCTTGAATCCCGACATGGTGATATCAATGACGTAAGTGCCGGGATTGAGATAGAAGTCCACGGGAGAGAACTTGTCCACAATGCGGTTGTTGACCGCGACCTGGGCGCCTTTGGGCTGGGTCTTGATGTTCACCGCCCCCATGCCCGCCGTGTCTCCGCCGCCGAAGAGTTTCTTGAACCGTCCGCCGATCTTGATCTCGTCGGTTGAGCCCAGCGCTTTGAGCGTGGGCGCGAAATGGAAGACCTGACCGGCTTGCAGGTTGGCGCTGGAGCTTTGCTCCAGGTATCCCTGTTTCCTGACCAGGAAGGTGTGCGCGCCCGGCTTGTCCACGGAGATCTGGGCCGGAGTCACGTGCCCGGTATCCTTGCCGTCGATGAAAATCTGCGCTCCCGCAGGCTGGCTGCTGATCGCAACCGCGGCCGTTATCTGCGCCAATTGGATCACCAGAAATAATTTGCTGCCGGAAGCTACATCGATGGTCCGGCTCTCGGGCGCGTATCCCGCGCGGGCTACCGTCACGCTATGCTGCCCGGGCGACAGCCCCGCCAGGTTGAAGGGAGTGATCCAGCTGGGATCGCTTCGTCCGTCAATGCGAACCTCGGCGCCTTCCGGGGTGGAATTGATGTTCAACTGACCGGGAATGACGGTGGCGGAAACAGCGGGTTGCGCCTTGGCCTTCTTCTTGTTCCTGCTGTACCTGGGAACGACTGAAACCGCGGGCGCTTCCTGGCCGACTGCAACCTGTTCCGGCTGTGCCGGTGCGGCGGCCGTCACGGGCGGCTGGGCCGGGTTCCACGCAGGCTTGGCGG
>JBARIF010000308.1:0-7376 GCA_049799615.1 Terriglobales bacterium | reverse complement strand
GTATGAGAAAGACGCCAGCTCGCAGCTGAAGCTGTTTGATCTCGAAGGCAAAGTGCTGGGCGACATCGAACTTCCAAGCATTGGCTCTATCCAAGGATTGGGCGGCCGCTGGGACCGCAAAGAAGCCTTCTTCGGATTCCAGTCGTTCACGGTTCCGCCTTCGGTTTACCAGGTAGATCTCGCGTCTTCATCCCGCAAGACCTCACTGTGGGACAAAGTGTCCACTCCCGGCATCGATCCCTCGCAGTATGAAGTGCGTCAGGTCTGGTACACGTCGAAGGACGGCACCAAGGTTCCGATGTTCGTCTTTCACAAAAAAGGATTGCAACTCAACGGCAAGAATCCCACGCTGCTCACCGGTTACGGCGGATTTAATGTGAGTCTGACGCCGACGTTTTCCGGCGGGCGCTTTCTGTGGCTGGAACATGGAGGCGTATTCGCGGTGGCCAACCTGCGCGGTGGCTCCGAGTTCGGTGAGGAGTGGCACCGCGCCGGCATGCTGGAGAAAAAACAAAACGTATTCGACGACTTCATCGCCGCCGCCGAGTTCCTGATCTCCGACAAGATCACCGACAAAGACCATCTCGCTATCCAGGGCGGCTCGAACGGCGGCCTGCTGATGGGCGCGATGATTACGCAACGTCCCGACCTGTTCCGCGCGGTAGTTTGCCAGGTCCCGCTGCTCGACATGCTGCGCTACCAGAATTTCCTGATCGCGAAATTCTGGGTCCCGGAGTACGGCTCAGCCGACGATCCCAAGCAATTCGACTGGCTCTACGCCTACTCGCCCTACCAGCACGTAAAGCCGGGCACGGAATATCCGGCGATCATGTTCATGACCGCGGACAGCGACAGCCGCGTCGATCCCATGCACGCGAAGAAAATGGCAGCGCTGATGCAAGCCCAGGCCGCCAACGGAAAGAGCACGGAGCGCCCTATCCTGTTGCGCATTGACAGCAAAGCCGGACACGGCCAGGGCAAGCCGATCACCAAGCAGATTGAGGATGGGACGGATGTTTATTCGTTTCTGTTTTGGCAGTTGGGGGTGAGGCCGTAGGGGCGGGCGGCGGGCGTTGGCCTGTGAAAGCCCGCTTTGACTAACAAAACAAAGGCCCCAAGCTCGCGCTCAGGGCCGTGAAACCGTAGTGTAACCTGTCCAGCTACCGCTCCAGTATAGAACGCAATCTGTGAGAGTCAAGCTAAAGGAAATAGAAGGGCAATCCCTGTCCTGATTGCCCTCCCCGCCGTTCCTTATTATCAGGACGGAGTGGACCCGGCGGGATTCGAACCCACACCTATTAGCTGGACAGGCTAATGTGCTGCCGTTACACCACGGGCCCACGTAGCGGATGATATGGCTGAGCAGGGGTAGAGCCGCGAGAAACTTCTCTTCCCGGTCTTGTCGGTTCCCGAATTGAAACCGGGGCTAAGCTGGGGGTTGCCGTAGAACTGCCCCACTCAAGCCAAAACCGGGCTTGAATGGGCCACCCGTCACCGGGCGCAGCTTGGACGCGGCACCTTCCCGAGTGGCGAGGTCCACTAGCATGGCCACGGGACCACCCCCGTAAATAGAGTTAGGGTCAACCGCCAGACGAACCGATTGTGTTTTTAGGGGGCTTGATGAGTAGAGACGCCTTCATCGAGACGGTATTCCTTTCGACCGACGATGCCATTCAAGGGCTTTGGGGATTTCACAGTTTCGTCAACGCAGCCGTCAATGCCGCGAACAGAGACGAAATGACCCTATGCCTACCGCCCAAATCGTTTGCCATTACTCATGAGTGGGCGCGGCACTATGAACCAGCAGACCTCATCGCAGAAATGGACGTTGTTTTCGAGTATGTTCATGCTCGCAATTCTCTAGTTCTCTTGGTCTCGCTCTTCGAAGGAGCAGTCCTCCGTTTTAATGAGCGCCTCGTTGAACTGTCTCGCGCTCACAAACAGAAAGGATACAAGAACCTTTTGAAATGGGTCTTCGATTTGGCCCGCAGTTCTCAGTCAGGAACACCCTCGATATTGGAACGATTGCCCAGGACCTGTGGAGAATTGGACAATGCTAGACGGCTAAGAAACTGCTTTTCTCACAATAATGGACGTTACGATCAGCGCTACGTAGAAGATGCCATTGAAGATGATTGGGTGGTGGTTCAACCTCACGGAAGCGAACTGCAGAGATCCATATCTGCCGAAGACAAAATTCTCGTCCTTAGTGGCACATTTGAGCGGTTCCTACGATCCCATATCGAAGTTCTCCACGTGATCCACAACACTATCCAAAGTGGTTTTTTCGGTGAGACTCGAGGCTACAGCTATGCTACTGAAGGTAAGAAGATTGAATGGCACAGGATCTTCAGTGGATAGGCAGGCTGGCCGGGTACCGGGTGCCCCACTCATTCGCGTTCTTTGCGGATGAGCGGGTCTTCCTCGCAATTTGTAGTGTCAGTTGCCGGGTGCGCCACTCATTCGCGTTCTTCGCGGATGAGTGGGTCTTCCTCGCGATCTGATGGAGAGTGGTGGCTCAATTGTGTCGATTCATGTTTCCATAGCGGCGCAAGACCTACACATCGCAAAGTGCGCGATGTGTGGGGCACCCGGCAATGAGGAATGCTTGGCGGGCTGGCCCACCCTTGTCCCTACGATTCCCGTCACCCACCCTTTTCGCAAAGAGCGCGAAAACAATGGGGCAGTCTCGCCCGCATCGCGTGAAAGAAAAGACAAGCATTTGCTCGATTACTTTGAGTCGGGCTAGTCTACTACGGTATTGATATTCCTGGATGCCGCCGGATCTCATGGAAAACAAACGAATGCGCCTGTGCCTTACCTTCATCTTAGCTGCGTGGTTTGGCGCGGGGATCGCCGCGCACGCGCAAACTCCTTCCGTCGTGCAAAATGCAAGCGGCATGCGGTTAGTCGTGGCCAGCGAAAACACCTATCCTACCCTGCACATCATTCTTCCCGGCCATCCCGACAGCGATAGAGCCATCGAAGTGATTTTCCCCGAGCACGTCACAGTGCGAAAACAAGGTCAAACGGAAGGCCAGCATCTCATTATGTTTGAACCTGGCCAACAGGGCGAACGGCCTGCCTGGCGGCAGGTTGGTCAGTCATTGCAGTACGAGAAGGATTTCGCGGGCGGGCTGCACATGCTTGCGCGCGCCACGCTGGAAGACGATGGAGTGCGTTTTCACTACGAATTCGCAAATCGATCCAAGGCATCTTATGAATTGATCTACGCACCGACCGACCCAAGGCTTACTTCCATCTTCCACGACGTTCGGCTGGAACGCACCTACGTTCACCACAAGGACGGATTCGATCTCCTGGCATCCGAAACCCCCGGCAGGCTGACCATGCCCCTGGATCAATGGCTGCCCGCACGCTATCTGGCGTCCTTCACATGGCCGGTGCCGCCCAAAAGAGTGGGAAAAAAAGACGATGGCATCACTTACTACAACAAGTCGCGTTCCGTCGACCAACCGTTAGTTGCGACGCTTTCAACCGACGGCAAATGGGTGGTGGCCAGCTTCACGAAGACGACGGGGAACGTATGGAGCAACCCGGAGCTTACCTGCCAACACGTGGATCCGCAAATTCCCCTGGCGCCGGAAGCAAGCGCTGCGATGGAAATCAAGATTTTGGTCTTTTCAGGCTCTCTCGATGAAATGTTGAAGAAAGTCAGCGCTCAGCGCCAAACTCTAGAGTAGCCAATTATGCGGCGGGCTGGCCCACCCTTGTCGCTGTGATCTCCGTCACCCATCTTTTTTCGCAAGGTCGCGAAGAGGGGACACCATCCGACTGCAAAACCCCCGCCCAAGCGAAGCTTGGACGGGGCACCCTCGAGCGCTCCACCTTCTGCTCACGGAATCTTCTCCAACTCTGCCGAGACATTGACCGAGCCGCCTGTCACCTTCAGCTTGCGCTCCCAAGTCTTGTAGCCCGCTTTCTTGACGACAACTGAATGCTCTCCGGGAGTAACTTCGATTACAGACGGTGTGTTGCCCACAAAGTTTCCGTCCACTTCAATGTCGGCGCGAGGAGGAACGGACGAGACTGAAATCCTTTTTATAGAAGGAGCCTCCATGGAGCTATCGGCGGCTGACGAGGGCTGGGCTTCCTGACTTGCGGCCGCACTCTTTGCCGCGCGAGAAGGCCAATCGGCCATGATGGCATCGCAGGCGTCTTTCACGGCGTTGCCCAGGGAGCGCGTGGAGTGGCTGACGATGGAGTCGCCGTCCTTGTTGAAGACAGCGACCTTGTTATCGCGCTTGACCAGGCCCTTGCCGCCTTCGTGATCGAGCAGGACGACGTAGTCTGCCTTGTCCGGCTTGTTGTTGACGATGACGCCGGGACAGCGCTCGCCAAATGTCTTGATGATCTCGGCGGTTTGAGGACGAGCGCCGCCGGCGCTATGGGCAGCGAAGGTTCCGTTGGCGCCGCCCGCGTTGCCGGACGTCTCCCAGGATTGGCTGTCGGAGATGAAGATGCGAGGCTTTCCGGCTGTGGTTTGCGCCGCCGACGAGATCAGCAGCAGGGATATCGCAAGCGAAGTGACGAGAAGCCGCATTTGCCCTCCAAGGCATGGTCAGGGACAAGCACTTGATGTGATCAGTAAATTGCTCGATAGCCTGAGGCCTGGAACAATTCCGGGGAAGGATTTGATCGTACTTCACGAGATTGATATCCGCAATGCGGATTTATGGTTCTGTGAGGTGATTCACGCCAACCCCCATCCATTTCGCAAAAGCGCGAAATGGATGGGGCACCATCGTGGCGGGCTGGCCCACCCTCGTGCCTATGGTATCCGCACCCTCACGAGTAGAGACGTGGTCGACCCGCCTGGGATGCGCGACCGGCTACTCGTGACTGACACGGTTTTCTTTTTCCCGCCAGGGCCCAATGCCCGCCGCCCATAGCGCGACCAGCAGCACGGGGAGGCCCAGCAACGCGCTCACGCCCAGAATTGTGAACAGGACCCAAAGGGTATGTGTCTTGAATGTTTCGCGAAGCCAAGCCACCTGATTTGCGGTCAACCTTTGCGCGAGGGCCGGTAACACCAAGTAGTGGACAAGTCCAATGATGATGGCGCCGACCAGACCAGCCATGAGGGTGGCTTTGAGCGCGCGCCGACCTGGATCTGCGTACCATTTCACAACAGGATTTTACCGCCACTCCATGATGATGGTGGGCCCGCCTGTCCGGGGCCTGGGATTTGTTGAAGCGTGAAGCGATGGCGGGTGTTGGCGCGGCTTGGGAGGTAGTGAAGAGCGTAGACCAGTGATTGCCCGTCACCCCGCGAGCGGGGCGCTCGCGCCTATCTCAAGGCGTGCCGAGGATTAGCCACGGGCAACCCCCTTCCCTCTCCTGCTATCTGATGGGTTTCGGCTATTTTTTGCGCGCCACCGTACCCCGACGGAGGACCGATAAAAACGGCCGCTGCGCTTTTGCTGGTTACCGCCATCATTGTGGCGGCTACGTGGTTTATCACTCGTGAACTGCGAAATCAGGTTACCGAACAGGATCGTCGCCTGAAACAACAGGAGGCGCTGGCCGCAGAACTTCAGAAGCGCCCCTATTTCGCCTCTCACACCATCGACATGCACCTGCAAAATGTGCATGTCGGTCAAATGCCAATCTGGATCGCAGACTCGCGCATCAGTTTCGCGTGGTTGTACTTTGAGACCCTGGGCGATACCGAAATCAACAAGTCCGTAATCCTTACGTCACTCCCGCAGGCCAGGGCGCCGATCCAACTCGGGCCGCCCTTTCAGATTGGGTCCGCTACAGATCCTGCCTGCACGTGGAAGTTTTTCCTGGACGGCAATAAAATCATGCTTGATCTTAGCGATGATCACTGTAACGTTCCCGTCCCTGCACATGTCGTATTCGAGGGGGCGATGCAGTTGATTGAACCAGCCACTGACTCGCGCTAGGAAGAACCGCGCACTGGGTCCATCACCGGAACTTCAATCGTCGGCCGCCGGTCATTTGGCGCCAACGATACGATCCACTGGTCCTGGCCAACGACCAAGGGCCAATGACCAACGACCGCCTGGAAAGGACTCGGATGGAAAAGGACATTGCGGAGATGAAGCTGGTCTCAGTGAACGTGGGGCTTCCGCGCGAAGTGATGTGGCACGGGATCAGCGTGACCACCGGCATCTTCAAGGAACCGGTGCAGGGGCGCGTCGCTCTGCGCAAGCTCAATCTGGACGGCGACCGCCAGGCGGATCTTACCGTCCACGGGGGAACGTACAAGGCGGTTTACTGCTATCCACTCGCACACTACGACTACTGGCGGAGAGAGCTGGCGGGACGGGAGGTGCCGATCGCGATGTTTGGAGAGAACTTCACCGTCGATGCCTCGGCCAGCCAGGGCATGCTGGAAGACTCGGTCCATCTGGGCGACCGGTTCTCCGTCGGCTCCGCGGAGGTGATCGTGAGCCAGCCCCGGCTGCCCTGCTACAAACTGGGCGTGAGGTTTCAGGCTGACGATATGGTGAAGCGGTTCCTAGCGAGCGGGCGGACCGGCTTCTACCTCGCCGTCACTCGCGAGGGAGAAGTCGGCGCCGGTGATGAGCTCAAGCTGACTGCTCGGGACCCGAATGCCGTCCCAGTTTCACTGATTACCCGGCTGTACATCGCGAAGAGGTATGGCGATGAGGACGCGACCTGGGTGCAGCGTGCGCTGCAGGTGTCCGCCTTGCCGGAAAGTTGGAAACAGTACTTCCGGGAGCGGCTGCAGATGATGGGGCATTGAAGAAGATTCGCACCAACGTGAGTTAACCAAGATCCCCCCATCCATATCGCAAAAGCGCGAAATGGATGGGGCGCCTCGCTGCTCCACCGGCAAGGGGAACCTCAGGAGCTACCCACTTCTACACGAACACGCCCCCGCGTATTTCAACTTGGAGTACCATGGCGGACGGGAAGGCTGGCTTCATCCTACGCAGGCAATAATGAGGGCCGTGAGTCAGTTGTCTTTCCACTCATCCAGATCCGCAGACTCCGGCACTCCTGGGAGGCGGAGCCATGTTTTGTCGAACTCAGTTCAGCTGTGCCAATCGGTCCCGCGGGATATTTCTCTTTCTCTCGATCAGCGCCCTCCTGGTTGCATCCGCCGGCGCGCAGAAGGCCGCCAAGCCCACCCCTCCCAAGTACGATCTTCAGACGGAGATCAAGATTAAGGCAACCATCGAGGAAGTGAAACTCCCACCCAAAGGCAGCGAGAAAGAAATCGCCCATCTGCTGGTAAAAAGTGGGTCAGACTCAGTGGATGTCTATCTCTGCCCCAAGACTTTCATGGACGACATGGGAATGGACTTCAGCAAGGGAGACGAGATCTCGCTCACCGGCTCGAAGATCAAGCAGGGTGAGGC
>JBARIF010000307.1:0-4036 GCA_049799615.1 Terriglobales bacterium | reverse complement strand
CCCTGACGCTCCAGCAACATGGGCACCATGGCGTTCTCGGCTTCCTTGACGAACATCAGCGTGCCTTCGGGACTCATGTCGATGCGGATGAAGTCCCCCAGCTTGATCTGTCCGGTCGCAACCAGGTTGGCCAACTGGAAGACGATATGCCGCTCGATGGCGCGTTTCAGGTGGCGCGCCCCGTACTTCGGATCGGTCCCCTCGTGCAGGAGGAAGCTCTTCACCTTGGGTGTGCAACTGAAAACGAACTGGTTCACCGCCGATGCCATCAGGATGCGCTGCTGCACCATGCCTAGCTCAATTTCCAGGATCTGCTGGAGGTGTTCCGAGCGTAGCGTCCTGAAGACCACGGACTTGTCGATGCGGTTCATGAACTCCGGACTGAACTTGCGCCGGGCCGCATCCACGGCGGTGCGGTTGATCTTGTCGTCGAAAGCCGCGTCCACTTGCAGCGTCTTGCGCGAGAAGCCCAGTCCGCCATCCACCATGCTGCTCATCTCTCCTGCCCCCAGGTTCGAGGTCATGATGATGATGCATTGGGAAAGATCAACGCGCCGGTTGTCGCCCAGGGTCAAAGTCGCCTTGTCGAGAATGCCGAGCAACAATTGCCAGAGCGAGTCGGAGGCCTTTTCGATTTCGTCGAACAGCAGAATCGAAAGTTTGAGGGTCTCGGTATGCCATTGATTCAGCGCTTCCTGCGTGAGCAGGGGATGAGTCTCGCGATGGCCGAGATATCCCGGAGGCGAGCCGATCAGTTTGGCAATCTCATGCGAGTGCTGAAATTCAGCGCAATCAATCTTGATGCAGGCCCGGGCATCGCCGAACAGTGCTTCGGCCATGGCTTCGACCACCCGGGTTTTGCCCGAGCCGGTAGGCCCGAGGAACAGGAGGTTGCCAACCGGACGCCCCGGAGGATTCAGGCCCGCCAGAAACATCTGGTAGATTTCGACCACTTTCTCGACGGCCTGGTCCTGACCGACGATTCTGCGGCGAAGGGCGCTTTCAAACTCCCGGGCATCATTGGAGCGACGAGTGGGGTCTAGCGTGGTGTTGACGACGGTTTTCATAATAGGGTCTGGCCCTGCTTTTCCTTTTCTGGGCCCCTGGTACGTCCTGAAGGAGCGGGTCCGCCGTCTCGTAGTGAGAGCGACAAATTCTGTCACCCTCCACCTTCGGCAATACGATTACTGCAAACCACTCTCCATCCCGAGCGAACCACTCATTCCCAATTGTCTGTATGGTTTAGATGCTAGAAGAGGGGCAAAAGGCACGAGGTTACTCCGCATCGGCGGTAGGGTAAAGGGAAATAGTTTGCCACTTACCTGGAAGTTCCTTGGCGTGCCCGGTGCCTGGACCTCACCCGCACTGACCCGACGTTATCTGGTTACCTGGACTGACCGACGCTAGCATCCGTGAAAACCGCCGCTTTTCACGGAGAGCACTTTGCGTCCATCGGGCCCCACATCACTCGCTGCCATCCTGTTTCTTTCCTTAAATTTGGCCTTGCTGGCGATGGTTTCGCCGGCCTTCGCGCAGACCACGAAGCCCAAGTTGCTGCGGACTTCGCGGCCCTCAACTCCACTTGTGCCCAAGGCCCCGGAGCCGTCCCTGACCGTGGTGGCGCCTCCGGGCAGCGCATTGTACGTAGCCAAGCGGGGCGACAGCATTCCGCTGGTGGCCCGGCATTATCTGTCGCAGACGTCCTATCTGACGTCCAGCGAACTGAGCGAGGCCATTCGCAGCGCCAACGCCGATTTCAAAGGCACCTTTCTCAAGGCCGGACAGCCGGTGATCGTTCCCGGACTGCTGCCCATGCCAATCGTAGAGAAGTCAGTTCCAGTTCAGCGTGATTATGAAGTGCGCGCCGTGTACCTCACCGGCATTATGGCGGCCAGCGACCGCGGGATTCGCATTGTCCGCCGCTGGCGTGAAGTGGGCGGCAACGCCGTGGTGTTCGATATCAAGGACAGCGATGGCAGCGTGACCATTCCCTTCGATCATCCCCTGCTGGGAGCTCACCGCAGCGCCTTCCATGACTTGCCGAAGTATATCCACTTCCTGCATTCGCAGAACATGCACGCCATTGCCCGCATCGCCATCTTCCGCGACCAGCGGCTGGTCGAGACCCATCCCGAGCTCGCTGTGAAGTCGCACCGCACCGGCCAGGCGTGGCGCGAGAATGGCAAGCTGGTCTGGACCGATCCTTCCCAGCCCAAGGTGCAGGAGTACGACATCGCAATGGCCAAGAAGGCTGCCGAGGCCGGCGCCGACGAAATCCAGTTCGACTATGTGCGCTTCCCTGCGGAAGGCGATCAGAAGGACGCCAGCTTTGTCTTCCAGGCCGAGCATCCCGAATGGCATCGCTCGGACGTGATTGCCGACTTCCTGAAACACGCCTACGCCGAACTTCATCCTACGGGCGTGCTCCTGTCGCTCGACGTATTCGGCATCATGGCCTGGCAGCGCCCGGTTGACCTTGCTCATACCGGACAGGACATCGTGCGCATGGCCAAGTATTGCGACGTGCTTTCACCGATGATCTATCCGTCACACTTTTTCGGCATGGACGGTATCGCCCGTCCCGGCGATGCGCCCGAACACTTCATCGGTGTTTCCATGGAACGCTTCGAGAAGATCACCCAGGGCAGCGGCGTGGTGATACGGCCCTGGCTGCAAGCTTTCCGCTGGAGAACCAGGACCTATTCGCCGCAATACATTGAAACCCAGGTGCTGACCGCGAAGAACAAGGGCGGGATCGGCTTCCTGTTCTGGAATGCCGCCAACGACTACAGCAAGCCCTACGCTGCCATGCCGGAGATGATTGCAGCCAAGGGCAAGTATTTCCGCGGGGATGAACACCCCGGGACCGTGCAGGCGGGCATACCTTCAGGGGCTAACTAACGCAGCAAGATTACCATCGTAAACCACACGCCCTTTTCCTGACCGGGAAGACGCTTTCTCCTCGGTTATAATCGACGTAGAGTTTGATAGTGGCGATTACGGAGCTTGTTCTCTTTTCGGCGATCGCATCAGGAGTATTCATGGCAATTCAGAAGACCGAGAAAATCTGGCACAACGGCAAGCTCATCCCCTGGGACAAGGCCACCCTGCACGTGATGTCGCACGTCGTCCACTACGGTTCCTCGGTATTTGAGGGGGTCCGGTGCTACGCCCTGCCCACAGGCCCCGCGATCTTTCGCGCTAAAGAACACATGCAGCGTCTGCTGGATTCGGCCAAGATTTATCGCATTGATGTGGACTTCACCGTCGAAGAGCTGGTCGAAGGCATGGCCGAGGTGGTGAAGAACAACGGAGTCTGGCCTTGCTACATCCGTCCCATCGTGCTGCGCGGCTACGGCGAAGCTGGGGTCAACCCGTTCAACTCGCCGACCGAGGTTTATATCTGCAATTATCCTTGGGGAAAGTATCTTTCATCGGACTCCGGGGAAGGGGCCGACGTTTGCATCTCTTCCTGGACCCGCATTGCGCCCAATACGCTGCCGGCGATGGCCAAGTCAGCCGCCAACTACATGAATTCGCAGCTCATCAAGATGGAAGCTATCGTTAACGGCTATGTCGAGGGCATCGCGCTCGATGCCAACGGCTACGTGAGCGAAGGCTCGGGAGAAAATGTATTTGTGGTGCGCAACGGCGTGCTGAACACAGCTCCGCTGGGAAATTCCGTTTTGCCTGGCATCACCCGCGAGTCGGTGCTGCAGATCGCCCGCGACCTGGGCATCCCGGTTACCGAACAGGGCATTCCCCGCGAACTGCTGTACATTGCCGACGAGGTCTTCTTCACCGGCACCGCTGCCGAAGTCACCCCCATTCGCTCGGTGGACAAGATCAGCGTGAACAAAGGCGCGGTCGGCCCGATCACCAAGGCCATTCAGAAAGAGTTCTACGCCATCGTCAAGGGAGAAAAGCCCGACAAATACAAGTGGCTTACCACCGTGCCAGTGGGCAGCAAGCAGCCGGTCGGGGTATAGAGACACACGTAGGCCCGGACGCCCTCGTCCGGGCGGGCGAGCGAAGC
>JBARIF010000306.1:0-6544 GCA_049799615.1 Terriglobales bacterium | reverse complement strand
CAGTCTGCTCGCGCTCCTCTTCTGCATGGTGACTCCGACCCTGGCCCAGGCTCCGGCCGGCGGACCGGGTCCGGTTGATCCTCTGCCCCCGGACACGGGGACGTCCGGTCTGAAGCAGATGCTGCGTCGCCTGCAAACCAGCGCCCGCCTGATGCAGACCACCGCCCATCCCGACGACGAAGACGGCGGCATGTTGACCCTCGAATCCCGCGGCAAGGGAGACACGGCCCTGCTGATGACTCTCACCCGGGGCGAAGGCGGCCAGAATAAAGTCGGCAGTAACCTGTTCGATGTGCTCGGCGTTTTGCGCACCCTGGAGCTGACGGCTTCGGATCGCTACTACGGCGTGGAACAGCGCTTCAGCCGGGTGGCGGATTTCGGCTATTCGAAGAATCCGGAAGAGACATTTCAAAAGTGGGGCGGGCATGACATTCCGCTCAGTGACATGGTACGCGTGATCCGCACCTTTCGGCCGGATGTGCTGATTGCGCGCTTCTCCGGAACCGAGCGCGACGGGCACGGACATCACCAGGCTTCCTCCATTCTGACCAAAGAGGCGTTTCGCGCAGCGGCTGATCCCAAGCGTTTTCCCGAGCAGGTCAAGGAAGGACTGCAGCCCTGGCAGGCCAAGAAGCTTTACATCGGCAACGTGTGCGGTTTCGGGGCGAGCACCTGCGCGGCGGAGAATTACACGGTCAGGCTGAACACTGGGCATGTGGATCCTTTGCTGGGTATGTCATACATCCAGTTCGCCATGGAAGGATTGCGACATCAGCTTTCGCAGGGCGCGGGTGGCTGGACGGTGGAACCCGGCGATCGCTACACCTACTACAAGCTGGTGGACTCAGTCTTACCTCCAACCACGGACAGAGACGGCCACGAACGAGATTTTTTTGATGGGATCGACACGAGTTTGGGAACCTTGATTTCTCCGTCCGACGCACCTGCCAGAAAAGAGCTCGCAGGAATCGAAGCGAATATTGCTGAGGCGGTAAGAGCGGCGGAGAAGGATCCGGGCAGCGCTGCCTCGCCGTTGTTCTCGGTGGTCGAGTCGCTTGCCCATCTCGAAGGCCGACTGCGCGGCGGCAACAATCAAGACCAGCTGGCCCGTTTGATCGAGAAAGAATCACAGGCCAGGATCGCGCTCAATCTTGCGCTCAACCTTTCACTCCAGGCCTCGCTGGTTGCGCCGCCAGCATCGAGTGCGGCATTGGCGCCGGGAGAGGACCCGCTGGCCGCGATTTCTCCCGGACAAAAGTTCACCGTCAGGGTAAAGCTCCACAACGGCTCGACCCACCCCATACAACTCCGCTCCCTGTTCCTGGAGGGTCAGGTAACAGACAGCGAATCGAAGGAGCGCATTGCTCCCGTGCAGCCCGGCCAGGATTATCAGACTGATTTCCAGGTGGTGCTGCCGGCCAACACTCCCCCTACGCGTCCAGCTTTGCATCGCAACGACCCCGAACGGGACGGCGTCTATACCGTGGACGAGCCTAAATATCAGACGCTGCCCTTTCCCCCAACGCCATTTCGCGTGAGTGTTCGTTACGATGTGCCCGCGCTCGACTCTCGAATTCATAACTCCGCGCCCAAGACCCCTGAGGCCCTGCCAGAAATTTCGGAGCCGGTGCTGGTCACGTTTGCCGACGAAAAGGGCATTGAGCAGAAGCGTCCGCTGGCCGTCGCGCCCGCGTTTTCTGTTGAACTGGAGCCGGGCGAGCAGATCGTTCCGATAGCGAATGGTTCCGAGCGCAGCGTAAGAGTTGGAGTGAGTGCCAACCTGACCGGCGCTTCCGCAGGCACCTTGCGCCTGGAGGCCCCCGCGGGCTGGCGGATCGAGCCCAAGGAAATTCCCGTGCAATTGCGCCAGCGCGGAGACAAGAAGCATTTTGAATTCAAAGTCGTTCCGGGCAGTTTGAAAGAGGGGCACGATCAGATTCGCGCCGTGCTTGCCGCCGGCGGGAAGAATTACAGCGAAGGCTACACCCTGGTGACTCGCGAGGACCTGGCCAGCGCTTACTATTACCAACCGGCACTGCAACGCGTGAGCATTGTGGATGTAAAAGTCCCGAAAGATCTCAAGGTGGCCTATATCCCGGGCGCCGGGGATGAAATTCCGACGGTGCTGCAACAGATCGGAATTGACCTGACCGTGCTGCCAGCAGACAAGCTTGCCGGCGCGGACCTGTCCGGGTACGGCACCATCGTTCTCGGCATCCGCGCCTATGACACGCAGAAGGAGGTCGCGGCCAGCAACCAGAAACTACTGGACTACGTTTCGGCGGGCGGTACCCTGATCGTGCAATATGACGCTGGCGCTGGCGACTTCAACAGCGGCCACTTCACGCCCTTCCCCGCGACGCTGAGCCGGGGCCGGGTTTCAGTCGAGGAGGCTCCAGTCGAGATTCTCGCTCCCGAAGACAGCGTGTTCCGCAATCCCAATCAGATCACGCAGCATGACTTTGACGGCTGGGTGCAGGAGCGAGGCTTATATTTCATGAGTCAGTGGGACAGTCATTTCCGTCCGCTGCTCTCATCTCATGACCCCGGCGAGCAACCGCTTCCGGGCGGGCTGCTGCGGGCGCAGTACGGCAAGGGCACGTATATCTACACCGGATACGCCTTCTTCCGCCAACTGCCCGCCGGCGTACCCGGAGCCATTCGACTCTATGTGAACTTGCTAGGCGCGGGACACGAGAGCAGTCACTAGGGCGAAGAGGGAGCGTCGTTGGTCGTTGGCCTCCGTCGGTTATCCAGGTCTCGTAGCGCCGGCATCTTGCCGGCTGTCTCGAGGGCGTCTCGCCCTCGGCACGGAGAGGCCGCCAACGGAATCAAACCGTCGGTCACCGAAAGTCGGAAGGTGATCGCTGGGAATTGAACTCTGTTCACGGTGCTGCGGTATTTGTTCTGAATAACGGCATTTTTCATCTACGTCTAACGCGATTTCGCCCGTAAAACTCATGGCCTTTGCCAACGACCAACGACCAACGACCGATGACGCTCCTCGCACTGACGCTTCTCGCATCGACGCCTCCCAACCCCTGATCCGCGGAATCGGAGTAAGCAGCGCCACTGCGCTAAACATGATCGACATGATCGGGGTGGGGCCATTCATCACCATTCCCCTGATCGTGGGCGCGATGGGCGGACCGCAGGCCATGCTGGGATGGGTCCTGGGCGCGATCTTCGCCATGTGCGATGGGCTGGTATGGGCGGAACTGGGCGCGGCCATGCCCAAGTCGGGTGGATCCTACAATTATTTGCGCGAGATCTACGGCTCGCGCACTTTCGGCCGATTGATTTCCTTTCTTTTTATCTGGCAGCTTTCGTTCAGCGCGCCGCTCTCCATTGCTTCCGGCGCCATCGGACTGGCGGGTTACGCTTCCTACTTCTGGCCCGCACTCGACTACCAGTATGCCGACCACTTGTGGCAGCTGCATCTACCCTTGCTCGGAACTCTCCAGTTGCGCTGGCTGATGTCCGGGGCAACGTTCGTTGCGATTGGGATCGTCGTTCTCGCCGTGATCCTGCTTTACCGGAAAATCACCAGCATCGGCTGGATGTCGAAACTGCTTCTGGCCGGGGTGTTGGTTACCATGGGCTGGATCATCTTCGCGGGATTCACCCACTTCGATGCCAGCCGCGCGTTCAGCTTTCCGGCAGGCGCTTTCACTCTGTCACACAATTTTTTCCTCGGTCTGGGATCGGCCATGCTCATCGCTACCTATGACTATTGGGGTTACTACAATGTTTGCTTTCTGGGCGATGAAGTAAAGAATCCCGGAAGGACCATCCCTCGCGCGCTGCTGCTATCCATTCTTTTGGTGGGCTGTCTATACGTGTTGATGAACATCAGCATTCTGGGGGTGGTGCCCTGGCAGGAAATCACGCACAGCGGCCATTCGAATCGCGGTTTGTATGTGGTCTCGGTTTTCATGCAGAGGATTTACGGGGCCTGGGCGGCCAATCTGGTCACCGCCCTGGTGATGTGGACGGCATTTGCTTCGGTCTTCTCGTTGCTGCTGGGCTACTCCCGCGTGCCTTACGCCGCGGCCATTGACGGCAATTATTTCCAGGCGTTCGCGCGAGTGCATCCGCAACATCGCTTCCCTTACGTCTCGCTGCTGGCCCTGGCTGGAGTGGCGGTATTTTTTTGCTTCTTTTCTCTGGCCGACGTAATCGCCGCGCTGGTGGTGATCCGGATTACGCTGCAGTTCCTGGTACAGGCCGTCGGCGTTATCGTGTTGCGTATTCGCCGGCCTGATATGCCGCGGCCATTTCGCATGTGGCTGTATCCCCTGCCCGCTCTGCTGGCCTCGGTTGGATTTATCTTTGTGCTGATCTCCCGCACCAACTCGCTGAAGCAGGTGCGTTACGCGCTGGTCATCCTTATTACCGGCATTGCCATCTACCTGGTGCGGGCATGGCGAAATCGGGAGTGGCCGTTTGATAGCCGCCTGGCCCCGGAGAGCGCCGCGGGCCACTAACCGGGGCACTGACTATGACGGAAGCGATCAAAACTTCGGTGCCTGAGAGCCTGCCTCAGAAGCTGACGATCTCGGCCTGGGCTCCGTTGCACGAGCCCCTCTTCCGCTCGCTTTGGATTGCCGCCGTCATCTCCTACACCGGCACCTGGATGCAGAACGTGGGCGCGGGCTGGCTGATGACTCAGCTCACCATGTCGCCGTTGATGGTCAGCCTGGTCACCGCCGCCACCACGCTTCCCGTATTTCTGGTAATCCTGCCAGCGGGCGCTCTTGCCGATCTGGTTGACCGGCGACGATTCCTGCTCATCACCCAGAGCTGGATGGTGGTTGCTGCCGGGGTGCTGGGCGTGCTCACGCTCTACCACCAGGTGACGCCGTGGGTGCTTCTGCTGTTTACCTTCATCCTCGGCCTGGGTGCGGTCATGAATGATCCCGCCTGGCAGGCCATCACGCCGGAAGTGGTGCGCCCGGAAAATCATGCTCCCGCGGTGGCACTGAATTCCGTGGGCTTCAACGTAGCCCGCGCCTTCGGCCCTGCCCTCGGCGGACTGGTGATTGCCGCGGCGGGCTCTGGAGTGGCGTTCCTGCTCAATGCGGCTTCATTCTTTGGAGTGATCTTTTTCTTGTATCGCTGGAAGCGGCCTCATTTCGAACACGTCGCTACTGGACGAGTGCGCGACGCTTTAATGGCAGGCCTGCGTTACGTTCGCGGCGCTCCGCAGGTGCGATCCATCCTGATCCGGACGGGCGCCTTCAGCCTGGCTGCGAGTTCGCTCCCCGCGCTGCTGCCCATCCTGGCCCGTCCCCATGGCGCGACTGGGTACGGTCTGCTGCTGGGATTTTTTGGCCTTGGAGCCCTGGCCGGCGCCGCCGTTCTGCCGCGGGTGCGCATGCGCTTCTCCGTGAATCGACTGGTAGCCTTCGACATCCTGCTCTTTGCCGCCATGACCTTCACCGCGGGACGCGTGCAAACATTTTCGCTGCTCTGTCTGGTATTGTTTGCCAGCGGCACGGCGTGGATCGGGATTCTGGCATGTTTGAATATCGCGGCGCAGACCATGTGTCCTTCCTTCCTGCGGGCGCGCGCGCTGTCGATGTATCTGCTGGTCCTGCAGGGTGGCATGGCAGTGGGCAGCACCGTGTGGGGAGGTCTGGCAACCCGCGCCGGAGTCCCGACCGCTCTGCTATGTTCGGCCGCGGCGATGGTCGTGGGACTGCTCGCCGTCCGCCGCCATCGACTGACGTCGCAGCAGTGGGAACTGACGCCGTCCGTGGTCCGAGATTAGTTTGAATGTAGGCGCGAGCGCCCTCGCTCGTGCTCTTTTTCGGAATTACAACAGGTGAGGACAGCCACGGACGGCTGTCCCCACACGGGCCTGTAGCTGGAGGAAGCACGAGCGGGACGCTCGCGCCCACATCGGATCTTTTGCAGCACATATAAGGAGAAACTCAAATGAAGAAGCTTCACACCGTATGCGCCTGTTTGCTCCTGCTGAGCGGCATCGCGCTCGCCCAAACCGCCAAACCTGCCGAACCTCGTACTGTCAGCCAGGTGCTCGACCGGTCTGTCACCAACGTGGAGAAGGAATTCGTGCCCGCAGCCGACGCCATGCCCGAGGACAAGTACTCCTTTGCCCCGACCAACGGCGAGTTCAAGGGCGTCCGCACCTTCGGAGAACAGGTGAAACATGTGGCCGCCGTCAACTACATCTTGGCCGCTGGCATTCTGGGCGAGAAACCCCCGGTGGATACAGGTGAAGAGAGCGGTCCAGCCGCGGTCAAGAGCAAGGCGGACATCATGAACTACTTGAAGGATTCCTTTGTGTACCTTCATAAAGCAGCCGGAAGCGTCGACGAAAAGAACCTGATTGCACCGGTAAAGAGCCCCTTCGGCGAAGGCAATGCGACCCGCCTCGCACTGGCCTCGGGGGCTGTGGCTCACTGCTTCGACCACTACGGGCAGATGGTCGAATACCTGCGCATGAACGGCATTATTCCGCCCGCCAGCCGCCAGTAAAGGAGGGGCGTGTGAGCAGGGCCACTTCTGTAGCGCCGCC
>JBARIF010000305.1:0-23329 GCA_049799615.1 Terriglobales bacterium | reverse complement strand
ATCACGCCCCGGGGACGCGGCGCCAGCCCATCAACGTTTGTGGTGGCGAACGATCCGCGAATTCCGGATGAAGTAAGTTACAAAGCTGGATATGTGAATCCGGTGCCCGCGCCTGCCAACTTCCGCTCCGCCCGGCTCTGGGGTATCGCCATTGCCGACACGAGAGTGCCCGGCCACGAATCGGCCCAGATCGAGGTTGCTTGGACTAGGCTGACCTGCCAGATCGATGGCCGGGAGGTTGTCCTCAATGACGACTCCGGCCAGGTGCGCGGCGGGCTTTACCAGCGCCAACCGTGGTTTGCAAGCGACGCCCACGGTCCCATTCCGCTGGCTTCCGATCTACGCAACCACTCCGTCGTGCTGGCCGTGGGCCGGCGCAGCGATCGGGTATGGCACTTCTGGAGCCCCTCTCCGCGCGCCCTGCTCCCGGCCGGCGAGGTCGAAGGTTGTACTGTCCATGCCCGGGTGCTGATTTCTGCCGGGGCCCTGCTCCAGGTGGGCATGGATTACTGGCGTTCCCCCACCATTCCCTACGGCACCGGCGGCAATAATCACGAAGCTGGCGCCAGCAACTGGTATTTTCCTTCGCCCGAGTGGCAGGAAGCCACGTTCACTGATATCGGCGGTCCCCAATTCTAGCTGCAAAGGGCGGCCTTCCATTCCGTTCAGTTGAGAAGTCCTTGCTAGAATGAAGGCTGCCCATGGCGCCCTTCACCGAACAATTCGATGTGGTTGTGGTCGGCGCCGGACACGCCGGCTGCGAAGCCGCCATGGCCGCGGCCCGCATGGGCCTGAAGACAGCGCTCTACACCCTCAACGTCGATCTCATCGCCCAGATGTCCTGCAATCCCGCCATCGGCGGCATTGCCAAGGGACACCTGGTCCGCGAAGTGGACGCCCTGGGCGGCATCATGGGCGAGATCACGGACGCGGTCGGCATCCAGTTCCGCCTGCTCAACACCTCCCGCGGCCCGGCAGTGTGGTCGCCTCGCGCCCAGTGCGACAAGCAGGCCTACCGCCTCAAAATGCGCGGGGTGCTGGAATCGCAACCCAACCTGAAAATCAAGCAGGCGGAAGTGGCAGATTTAATCGTAGAGCAGTCGTTGGCCGTTGGCCGTTGGTCTTTGGCAAATTCCCCAACAGCGAACGGCGATCAGCAGCAACAAACTGCTGAGAACCGGGAACTGCCAACTGAAAACTGGTCTTCCGAATCCCAGGCCGGTAGCGCAACCACGGCCAACGACCAACGACCAATGGCCAACGACCGCGAGCGCAAGCGAGTCATCGGTGTCCGCCTTCGCGACGGACGCACCGTCGGCGCGGCTGCTGTCATTGTCACGACGGGCACTTTCCTCAACGGCCTGATCCACTGCGGCGAACAGCAATATCCCGCGGGCCGCTCCGGCGAGCCGGCCGCGGTTCTGCTGGGCGAAGCCCTGAAGCAACTTGGATTGCGAGGTTGCCGGCTCAAGACCGGAACCCCGCCGCGCCTCGACGGCCGCACCATCGACTGGTCCAAGTTTCAGCTTCAACCCGGCGACGCCGATCCCACTCCCTTCAGCTTTCGCACCCGGCGCGTGGCCCATCACGACACGCAGGTCCCCTGCTACATCGCCTGGACCACGCCGGAGACGCATCGCATTATCCGCGAGAACGTCCACCGCTCCCCCATGTACAGCGGACAAATACACTCCGTGGGGCCGCGCTACTGCCCGTCGATTGAAGACAAAATCGTCAAATTCCCCGACAAGATCACGCACCAGCTCTTCCTTGAGCCCGAGGGCCTGAACACGCACGAGATTTACGTCAACGGCATGAGCACCTCCCTGCCGGTCGACGTGCAAATGGAGATCCTGAAATCGGTCCCCGGTCTCGAGCAGGCCGACATGCTGCGGCCCGGTTACGCCATCGAATACGACGCCATTGACCCAACCGAACTGGAGCGCACCCTCGAGACCAAGAAAATTGCCGGCCTCTTCCTGGGCGGCCAGATCAACGGCACCAGCGGCTACGAAGAGGCCGCCTGCCAGGGCCTGATGGCCGGGATCAACGCCGCCCTGCAGGTGAAGAAAGCAGCGCCCTTGGTCCTCGATCGCACCGAGGCCTACACCGCCATCCTTATCGATGACCTGATCAGCAAGGGCACCAACGAGCCCTACCGCATGTTTACCTCGCGCGCAGAGTTCCGTCTGCATCTGCGCATCGACAACGCCGACCGCCGCCTCACTCCACACGGCCGCCGCGTGGGCCTGATTTCCGATGCCGCGTGGTCCGAGTTCCTGGTCAAGCAACAGCGCCACGAAGCCATGAAGGCGCTGTTGGAGAAATCAAAGCTCACCGCCGGAATGCTGGAAAAGATTATCCAAGACCACGTAGGGGCGGACGCCGTCTTCCGCCCAGCCGAGCCAGGCTCGGCCGAGGCTAATCACCAGCAGCCAACCACCAACGACTGGACTTCCGCCATCGGCCAAAGCCTGGCCCAACTACTCAAGCGACCGGAAATCACCATCGAGCGCCTGCTCCCTGTTCTACGTGATCTCGCCCCGGAGTTTTTCGAGGAAGAAATCCGTGAAAATCCGCACCCATCCGTGGCCGGCGTTTCTTCGGCAATCCGCAACGAGCTGAAGTCCGCCGAGACGGAAATCAAGTACGCCGGCTATCTGTTGCAACAGCAGCGCGCCATCGAGCGCCTTAAGAAGGCCGAGCAGCACACCATTCCGCAATGGTTCGACTACGGTTCGGTCAGTGGCCTGTCGCGCGAGATACAGGAAACGCTCATCAAGGTCCGTCCCCGCACCCTTGGCCATGCTTCTCGTATTCCCGGTGTCACACCGGCGGCGGTTTCGTTGGTGCACATTTTCATTGAAATCCAGTCGAAGCGGCGTGAGCAGGCTGCTGTAATCTAAACAACAGCCTCCCGGCATGGAGTCTTCTCCGTGTATTCTCTGTCCTCTGTGGTTAAATGTTGCCCAGGCAATAATGACCGAAACTACAACTGCGAGCGTCAACTGCTGCATCCGTATGGAGAGTCCAGTCGGGCCGTTACTGCTCGTTGCCGACGCCTCCGGCCTGCGGCGCATCGATTTTGTTAAGGGAAGAAATCCAACTTCACCTGATTCCCACGGGCGTGAAAGCGCAGAATGCCTGGACGAAACGATTCGCCAGTTGCGCGCCTATTTCGCTGGTGAATTGGAGACCTTCGATCTGCCCCTCGCGCCTCAGGGCACGCCGTTTCAGCTTTCGGTATGGAATCGCCTCTGCGAAATTCCCTACGGAGAAACCATCTCCTACGGCGAACTGGCCCGCCGGGTCGACAATCCCAACGCCTCGCGCGCGGTGGGCCTGGCCAACGGCTCGAACCCGATTCCTATTGTGATCCCCTGTCATCGCGTTATCGGCAGCAATGGCAAACTCACCGGCTACGGCGGCGGCCTGCCTATCAAGGAAAAACTGCTGGCTCTCGAGCGCCGCCAGCTACGATTGCTTTGAGTGGGGGTTACTTCGTGCGACTGAGCCTGCTCGAGCGATGCTGAAGGGCTTTCCTTGGTGGTTCAAGCTTTTAGCGTGTGCCGCCCGGTCGGGTCGGTTACCATGGAGTAGTCAACGAAATTGCAGGAGACCTGCATCCAATTGATTATGACGAACCACTACACCGTATTCGCTCTGGCCTTTCTGCTGGTGGCTTCCCTGGCTTCGGCCCAGAACGTTGATCCGGCACTCCGGCCGCCCAAGGGGGCTCAGGTCGCCCTGGTGGTATTTGAGGACCTGCAGTGTCCCGACTGCCGCCGCGCCGCTCCCCTGGTGGAAGAGGCTGCCCGCACCTACAAGATCCCCGTCGTCCGCCACGACTTCCCGCTGCCCATGCACAACTGGTCTTACGATGCAGCCGTTATTGCCCGCTATTTCGATACCCAATCGAAAGAACTGGGCAACGAGTTTCGCGACTACATCTTCCAGCATCAGCCGGAGATCACGCCGCCGACACTGCGCGGTTTTGCGGAGAAATTTGCCGCCGACCACAAAGTGGAACTCCCCTTCGTCGTCGATCCGCAGGGCAAGCTGGCCGCAGCCATCAATCAGGACAAGAACACCGGCCAGCGCGTCGGCATCAATCACACCCCGACAATTTATGTGGTCAGCAACAAGACGCAGGGCAAGCCCTTCGTCGAAGTGGTGGACCGCACCCAGCTTTTCCAGTTGATTGACGCCATGAAGAACGAGTAGCGGAAACTTCAGGGCCACGGATTCACACGGATTTTAACGGATAAACCCTGAAGATTTTAAATCCGTGAAAATCCGCGTGAATCCATGGCCTGAAGTTCCTAACCCACCTGCCACACCGTGTCCAGCACGGTTCCATCCACCCACTTGACCACCGCCACCGGACGCTCGCCCAGCTTTGGCCGCGCCGGCTTGCCGCCGCAGATGCGTTCCACTTCCGCCTTGATCTCTTCAATCGGCCGGATCGGCAGGCTCGATCCTTTCACCGCATCGAGCAAATCCTGGCGCCGCGGATTGATGGCAATGCCGCGCTCGGTTACGACGACGTCGATCAACTCGCCCGGGCCGGTCAGCGTGGTCACCTCATCGACGATCACCGGAATACGATCGCGGAAGGACGGCACCGCCAG
Source organism: Terriglobales bacterium (assembly GCA_049799615.1). Lineage (GTDB taxonomy): Bacteria > Acidobacteriota > Terriglobia > Terriglobales > Acidobacteriaceae > JAIQFF01. Next base: position 18,698 of record JBARIF010000305.1, on the reverse strand, counting down.
GATCGTGCATCCCGCCTCGAGACAGTTCTGCCAGCCCCCGATGCCGTGCAGCAACCTGCCGTCGGAGTGCGTCACCACATTACCGTTGAAGTTCACATCCACTTCGGTCGCGCCCAGGACCACCGCATCCACCATCGACGCAAACGATCCCTTGCCGTGATGGTTGTAGGAGGTAAACGGAGAAGTTGCCACGTGCCGGGGATCGCTGGCGATCGATTTCACTGCATCGAGATCGAAAGTTTGGCCGTCGAGTATGTAATCGGTCAATCCCTCCTGCAACAGTTCCACCAGGTAGCGTGTGGATCCGCCGCGAACGAAGCGCGCTTTCACGCCGGTCTCTTTCATCATGCGGCGCAGGTAGTCCACAAACGCCAGCGCGATGCCGCCCGCTCCCGCCTGGAAGGAAAATCCGTTACGCATGATTCCGGCGTCGCGCAGGAAGCGAGCCACGTACTCCGCCACCTTCAGCCGGTCTGGCGAGCGCGTGATCTGCGTGGTGCCCGAAACAATCTTCGTCGGGTCGCCAATGGAATCGACCTCTACAACATGATCGACATTATTGCCCTGAATCTGCCAAGGGACGCAGGGGAAGGGCACCAGATTGTCGGTGACTACGATCACGTTGTCGGCATAGATCGAATCGGCCAGTGCGAAGCCCAGCGATCCGCAGGCCGACTTGCCATGCGAGCCATCGGCATTCCCGAAGGCGTCGGCAGTGGGCGCGGCGATCACCGCAATATCGATATGCACCTCGCCGTCCTGAATGGCCTGCCAGCGGCCGCCGTGCGAGCGCAAAACGCCCAGGCCGCGCATCTTGCCTTGCGTGCAGTAGTCGCCCAGAGGTCCGTTCATCGAACCTTCGATGTGATGGATCACGCCCGACTGCATCAGATCGATGGCGGATTTCTGCGATGGAAACGATGCGCTGGGAAACCAGAGCAAGTCCTTGACACCGATTTTTGCCGCAGCCTCCAGCATCATGAGCGCGACCTGGTCGCCGTCGCGCAGGTGATGATGGTTCGAAATCACCATGCCATCGCGCAGGCCGCACTTGCGCAATGCACTCTCGAGATCAGGAACACGCTTGTCGCCGGTGTCGGGATAATCCTTGCTCGAACGCACCGGAGGCGCCGCCTTGCGTCCGCGCGGCTGGTATTTGGCCACGCCCAGGTAAGGAATCTGGGGCCTGCCATTGACCATGGCCGGCACCATGCGTCCCGCGGCGTTTTGCACCAGCTCGGCTCGATCCGTCATTCCGCTCCTATGATTCGTGTGTGGGACCGGGTCTCCGACCCGGTCATGCCCAGCGAAGCTCGGCCCTCACGGACCAGTCACTTGCAAGCCAAGCCGTCGAGCTGCGCTCGACCTGGGCGGGTCTGAGACCCGCCCCCACAGTCTGTAACTGGTCAGGCCTTTCCCATTCGCTTGGCCAGTTCGACCAGTTTCTGCGCCCGCTGCACCACGGGCGGATCGATCATCTTCGCTCCCAGGCTGACCACGCCCAACCCGCGCTGCTGTGCTTCGTCGAAGGCCGCCACAATCTTCGTCGCTTTTTCGATCTCCCCAGCCGAAGGCGCGAAGGCCTCATGAATCACCGGAATCTGACCGGGATGAATGCAGCCCATCCCTTCAAATCCCAGCGCACGCGAACTCTCTGCCCAGCGCCGCAGGCCGTCCACGTCAGCGACGTCGCCAAAAACAGAGTCGATGGCTTGCACGCCCAGCGCCCTCGCCGCATTCACCAACCGCGAACGGGCGTAGAGCGATTCGCGGCCTTCCGTGGTCTTGGCCACGCCTAGGTCGGCGGTGTAGTCCTCGAGCCCGATGGTGAGTGCAACCACGTTCTTGCTGGCCTGTCCTATGGCTGACGCGTTCTCAATGCCGAGAGCGGATTCCAGAATCGGCATCAACCAGATGGGACGCGTGATGCCGTAGCGTCCCTTCAGCTCCCCGATCATGCGATCGGTCTCCGCGATCTGCTCGGGAAGCTCTGCCTTGGGGAGCAGCAACAGGTCCGGTGATTCAGGGACAATTTCCGCCAGGTCCTCGAGCCCCATGGGCAGTTGATTGATGCGCACCATGCGCTCACATCTGCCGAAATCCACCGCCCGCAGCGTATTACGGACCAGAATGCGCGCGCCGTCCTTTTCCGCGTGATGAACGGAATCTTCCAGATCGAGAATGATGGCGTCCGGCCCGTGCAGCGCTGCGTTGATGAAGTACTTGGGCTCGGAGCCGGGAAGATACAGACGCGAGCGGCGCAAGCGATCGCGGGGCGACGGCTCCGGCAACGTGATTTTCTCCGGCGACGCCTTGCGGCCCAGACCCAGCCCGGCACGGCGCGCCGCAGTTTCGATGCGTGCCGAAATTACGAAGGGCAGCGCACCCTCGTCGCGGATTTCGACCCGGGCATGCTTGATGCCAAGCACTTCGAACACCTGCCGGGCCTGCGCCAGAATGGCGTCGCCGTAGTAGGGCGCGACCCGTGACTGCATCGTGATCTCGAGGCCGCCGCTGTCCCGCCCTTCGATGGCCACGTGCACATCCGAGCGCACGCCCCGGCCACAGTGCCCGGCCTCTCCGGTCCCCGCCGATTTTTCCGTCGAATCAGTCATCAGGTAGCTCACGTAGGGACGGACGCCCTCGTTCGCCCAGCCGAGCAAAGCTCGGCATCCCGCCGTCCCGCCTACCGCAGCTTCGCCAGAATCGCATCCCCCATCTGGACCGTGCTGGCCGCCCCCTGGCCAATGGCTTTCGGGCCGCCGGAGATCCGCATCATGTCATACGTCCGCACTTTGCCTTCCTGTACCACCTCGGCAATCGCTTTGCGAATACGCTCGGCTTTCGCGCCTTCTCCAATGTGGTCAAGCATCATCGCGGCGGAAAGGATCATGGCAATCGGATTCACAATGGGAGGATTCAACTCGGCGTACTTCGGCGCCGACCCATGTGTCGGCTCAAATACCGAGACCTCGTCGCCAATGTTGCCGGAGGCGGCAAAGCCCAGTCCGCCTACCAGACCGGCGAAGGCGTCGGACAGGATATCGCCAAACAGGTTGGACGCCACAATCACGTTATACTCTTCCGGATTCTTGTTCAGCCACATCAACTGCGCGTCAATATTGGTGGACCACAACGCGATGCCGGGATAGCCCTTGGCCACTTCCTTGGCCGTCTCTTCCATCATCCCGGAGGTTTCGCGCACCACATTGGGCTTCTCGCAAATTGTCACGCCCTTGAAGCCGCGCTTCTTGGCATACTCAAACGCGGCGGTGACGATGCGCCGTGCCGCCGCCCGCGTAATGATGCGCACACTGACGGCGAGATCAGGGCCGGGCACACTGTTGAAAGCCTTGAAGCGGGGATGCGTATTCAGCGCGGCACGCACGTTTTCCGGGGGGTTCGTCCACTCCACGCCCACGTACATGCCCTCGGTCCCCTGGCGAAAAACCGTGGTGTCGACCTTGGGCTCGTCGAAGCCGCCATCTGTGCGCTTGCGAATGTAGTTCAGCGGGTTGCCGATGAACCCGATGCATGGGCGCATGCAGATATCCAGATTGAACTTCTGCCGCATGGTGACGATCGGGCTGTAGTAAACCAGTCCCTTGCCGCGCAGCTCCGGCTTCAACTCCGCCTGGGCTTCTTTGTTGGGCTTCGAAGTGATCGCGCCGAACAATCCGAGCTTGTGCTTCTTGAGCAGCTCGATCGTCCGATCGGGCAACGCATTACCTTCGTTGCACCAGATCTCCCAGCCAATGTCGGCATGAATATATTCGGCGTCGAAGCCAACCGCTTTCAAAACCCGCAAAGCCTCGGGCAGAACCTGGTTTCCGATTCCGTCGCCCGGCATGGTCACCACTGTGTGTTTCGCCATCAAACTCTCTCCCTGTGAAATAGCCAGCCTGAGCTATGCTCGGCAGTGTAGCGCCGGCGTCCCGCCGGCTGTCCGGAGGGCGTCTCGCCCTCCGCAATTCGCTCCGCAGTTGGCGGGCGAGGGCGCCCGCCCCACACTGGAACGCGCTCAACCCAGCCCCAACCTTTTCGCCACCAGATTCTCCACACCTTGCGCGATTACCAGCGATTGCGGCACGCTGCCCAGCGCTGGAAAGGCAAACTTTTCCCCGCGCCAGCCGATCATGCCGGAAGTGAAATCGATATCAATCTCGTCCCCGGGAATGATCGTCTTTTCTTTGGCGCCGATCTCTTTGGCAAACTGTTCGCGCAGCCGTTTCACCAGCTCCGGAACTTCCACGCACAGGAACCCATTGTTGTACGCGTTACGCAAATAGGTTTGCGAAAAACTCGCAGCGATCACCAGCGGAATTCCTTTCGCCTTCAGACAGGTAACCGCCTGCTCGCGGCTCGATCCCGTTCCAAAATTGAAACCGCTGACCACCACATCACCGGCCCGGGTTCGCTTGGCAAACCGCGGATCGTAATTTTCCATCACCACGTTCGCCATGGTTTCCGGGGTGACGTCGTCGCGGTAAGTGTAGTCCTTCCCGTAAATCGCGTCGGTGTTGACATTGTCCTGGGGCAGGAAAACCAGACGGCCCCGCACCTGCTCGGGAAAGCCGGGCAGAATCTCGACCTTCTCGGCGGCAGCGCCGCTGGGAAATTCCTTGTAGTCACGCGCCGGATTGCGGTCTGCCATCTTGGAGTGGCCACGGATGTAGCCGGCCACCGCGGAAGCGGCCACGACTTCCGGGCTGGCGAGATAGCATTTCGCATCGCGCGATCCCATGCGGCCTTTGAAATTGCGGTTGGTGGCGGAAATCCCCACTTCTCCCGGTTCCAGCAAGCCGACTCCCAGGCCGATGCACGGCCCGCAGCCCGCGGGCAACGGGTTCGCGCCCGCATCCAGCAGCGTCTGCCAGATGCCGCGCCGCTCCGCTTCCTCCTGCACCCATTTGCTGGCCGCGCCCAGGTACAATTTCACTCCGGGTGCAACTTTCTTGCCCTGCAGGACTGTGGCCGCGGCAGCCAGGTCTTCAATCCGCGAATTTACGCAGGAAAGCAGATAAGCCTTCTGGATCGGAATCTTCTGTTTTTCGATCTCGGCCAGCGGCGCCATGATCTGCACCGTGTCGGGTCCGGAAACGTGCGGAGTCACCTGCGACAAGTCGAGCACAATGCGGGCGGCATAGACCGCATCGGGATCGGGCCGCGGCGGGTTCTCGCTCCAGTTCGCGATGTCGCGATCGGTGATGCGTTCGACGCCCATTGCCGCCAGTCGCTGTTTCACCACTTTCAGGTACCGGATGGTGACCTCGTCCACCGGGAACCATCCCACCAGCGGCCCCCACTCGGTGGACATATTGGAAATGGAAAAGCGCGCGTCCATGGAGAGGCTGGCCACGCCCGGCCCGCTGAATTCGACCGCCGAATTCAAAACTTCATCGTGGTTATAAATTCCGCACAACGTAATGATGACGTCTTTCCCGGTTGCGCCCGCAGGGAGTGCGCCCTCGAGCACCACCTGGATGGAGCGCGGAATCTGCCACCAGAAATCCCCGGTCGCCCACGCCGCAGCGGCGTCAGTGCGCACGATCGGCGTGCCCACCGCTCCCAGCGCGCCGTACATATTCGAATGCGAGTCTGAAGCCACCACGAAAGACCCGGGCACAACGTATCCGCGCTCTACCATGATCTGATGGCCAATGCCCAAACCCGCGGGGTAGAAATCCACGCCGTGATATTTGGCGAAGCCCTCGATGGCCTCATACTTGTGCAGATTCGAATCTTCCCGGTTCTGGATGTCATGATCCAGGGCAAAGACCAGCTGTTTGGGATTCTGGATCTTCTTCGCGCCGATGGTCTGAAACTTTTTCATTACCGCCGAGGTATTGTCATGCGTCATCACGCGGTGCGGGCGGATGGCAACGAAGTCCCCGGTGCGCAGCGGCCGCTTTGGCCCTTCAGCCAGATGCGCCTGCGCGATTTTTTCAACGACGGTCTGACCCATAAAGCACTCCTGCTCGCGTAGGGGCGGACGCCCTCGTCCGCCCGGCCGAGCAACGCTCGGCTGTTGTGAATCCCGTCCGCAACCGCAGCGGCCAAGAACGATTCCTCGCTCCGCGAGAAATGAGAATCAGCGCCGGACAGCTTTGGCACGGCTGAAGCCGTGCCCTTCCACGGTGCTCCCTGACTCTTGGGCGACAAAAGCCCGCATGGCTATCGGCGCGTCTTCGTCTTCTTCCCCGCGGCTTTGCTCCGCACTGCCGTCTTCCTTAAGTCCGCCTTCATGAGCGCCATCAGCTTGCTCACCGCCCCGACTTTCTCCAGGTCCCAGATCGCGGCCTTCAGCTTTTTCTGCGCCCCTTCTGACAGTACACCCTCCGCCAGCGCCGTGAACTTCTCTTCGACCTCGACGTCAGAAAGCGGGTTGCGCGGATCGCCCTTGGGATAATCCAGTTGCTTGGTAAATGTCCGCCCGTCGGTGGTGGTCAGGTTCACGATCACGCGCTGCAGCGCGGGGAAGACTTTCTCGATCTCGGGATCGGCCACCACTTCAACTTTCTTCAGCTGCGCCCGGATGGTCGGGTCCATGATCTTCTTCATCTCGAACTGCACGGGCGTGACCTGGCGCTCGGCAATCGCCGCCGCAATGACGTAGGGCAGAGAGTGGTCGGCTGTCTCCTTCGACTGCGGATCGTACTTGCTGGGATCGGAAAGAATATCCGCCGCCCGGGCCAAGGAACGAATCTGCACCTTCTCCACCTGCTCCGGCTTCAGATCATTTGATTTGACAATATCGAGTACCGCGGAAATCGGAGTGTGGGTCAAGGCCTCCGTCGGAAATGCTTTCATGCCGCATTGCGTAATGCGCCACGACTCGCCCAGTCCGTCGGTCAGCAGATTCAGCTTCCACGACGGGCCGAAGCAGTGGGTCAAGCCTTCCTTGCCGTCAACCACGTGTTCAGGTCCCGTGTAACCCCTCTCGGCCATGAGCGCGGCCAGCACTCCGCTTTGCGTGGCCATGGGATCGACGGTGTTCTTCATCATGGTCAGCTTTCCGGCGGTGACCGCACCCAGGGTGGCCTGACGGCTGGCCGAGATGCCGATGGCATGCTGGATCTGCTCCCATCCCAGATGCAGGGCGCGGCCCGCAACGATGGGCGAGACGAACGCGGTCAGCGTGGCGTGATGCCAGCCACGTTCGCGAATCCCCGGAAATGCCGCCTCGCAGAAACGCATCTCGAACTCGTGTCCGAGGACCAGCCCGACGATCAACTCCTTGCCATCGCTCTTCGCTCGCTCACACCCCGCCATCGCCGCCGGAAAAATGTCTGACGGATGCGACGGGTCCTGCTTCCAGTAAATGTCGTTGTAATCCATGCAGCGGATCATCAGCCCGTTGGCCAGCGACGCTGAAACCGGATCGATCCGTTTGCCGGTGCCAATTACGGTGGCCGGACCGCTTCCGGCAATTTCGTCGAGCACCTCGAGCGCGATCTTCACATCGTGCTGCTGGTATCCGCCCAGCGCGCAGCCCACGGAATCCAGCAGGAAGCGCTTGGCCTGGTATATCGCTTCCTGCGAGAGCTGCGGATAGCTCAGGCCGGCAGCCCAGCGCGACATGCCGGCGGTAATCGTTTCTCGGGCGCTTGCTGGTTTCGTAGCCAACGCAAAATCTCCTATTTCAACTTGATGTTTTTTGGGTTCTTGAAGGGCAAGAATGCCATGAAATCGGCGTGGTGCACGATGTAGGCTTCGGTGGTGCGTTTCACCAGATCGCCTTCGGCGGCGTGGGCCGCGATGATGTGGCAGACGGCGTCGGGCACGCCGCATTCCAGGGCCAGCGCGACTCCGGTAAAAGGATGGCGCAACGCCTCTCCACGCTCGCTCTGGCGGCTCTTGCCGTCCGCCCCCAGTTCGTATTCCAGCAATTTGCCTACATCGGCGAGAATGGCGCCCGCGATCACCGTGTCCATGTGCACGGGCAAGGCGCGCCCCATGAATTGTTGCATGGCCTCAGCGCTCTGCCGCGCGATGTGCACCACGCAGCGCTTGTGTTCCATGAAAGTAATGGGGCAGTTGGGCACCAGCAGCGTGAAGGGAATCGAATTCAAGTCGTCGGGCTTCAGCGGACTGCGCTCCAACGCCTTTACCCAGGTTTGAGTCACCTGGCTGCGCAGCTTCTTGTCTTCGATCCATTGGATCTCCGGCCAAAGCCTGGCGACTGCATCTTGCATTTCTTACGTCCTCCACAAAACCATTTAGCTTACCGTGACGGAGCGGCAGGAGTCGAGTGCAGGGAGTGCCTTGGGGGCACTACGTTCCATCGTACTGGCCTTCCGGGCGCTTTAAGCGGTCCTTCCAGTGTTAAAGTGCCATCTAAGATTCCTATGAAACTGAGGGTTGCAGGATCGGCGCTTCTCTTTCTGGCTTTCTTGGGAGCGTCCAGCGCCCAACAGGGTGCGGCTACGGGCGAGCCCATCGTAATATCGACCGCTCCACTGCCCAAAGCGTTCCTGCGCCGGCCCTATCACTTCAAGCTGGAGGCGCAGGGCGGCATCACTCCTCTTGTCTGGGAAGTAACCGCTGGCACGCCACCCACCGGTATCGAACTGGCGCCGGACGGCACGCTGACCGGTATTCCCACCGAAGTAGACAACTTTCGCTTTATTGTGACCGTCACCGATAGTGGCAAGCCCGCGGCCCAAAAGAAGAAAGAATTCATTCTGCCCGCGATGGCCCCCCTGGTGGTGGAGTGGAGCCGGAAGCCCAGGGTGACGGGCCACCGCCTGGACGCCGCCATCCGGGTATCCAATCAGACCGGGGACGACTTCGATTTCACCGTGATTGCTCTGGCGGTCAATGAATATGGCCGGGCCACCGCCATCGGCTATCAACATTTCACCCTGAACAAAGACACCGACGAGTTTGAGATTCCGTTCGCCGAGAACCTGCCGCGGGGAACCTACGACGTGCATGTGGATGCGGTTGGGGAAGTGGCTGCAACGAACAGTATCTTTCGCGCCCGGCTGGAGCCGACCGAAAAGCTGCAGGTGGTGCAGGGACCCTGACCAGGCAAAAAATAAGAGCCCCGAGGTGATGTTACGCCCATTCGTCTCGGCCAGTAGCTCGCTTTAGACCCTTACCGACCTGCTCTCGCAGCTACCCTTGCGGGCTGCCGCGCGCGATCATGCTTGGGCTCCGGGCTCACCGCCAACCGGACAAACCTGCCTAACGCCTCGGGACTCTATCCTGCCTCCGACATATCTTCTTGTTCGCCTCGACCAGCGCTTTGCTATAGACCCTTGCCCGCCTTCCCTCCGTCATCTTGCGATGCAGAGAGTGACTTGGCTTGAGCCCCGGACGCCGCACCAACCGGGAAAACTTCAGAAGCTGTCAAAGAACGAGTTTGTTTTTACTCCTTTCATTTTTAGAGTCAACTAAAAAGGGGCCGGTTTATCTGCTGGAAAATCAAGCGAGTGCAGGCCGTCCACAGCCACCTGCCGCGTTCCTGGTGCAGAATGCGAAAATTAGGGAGAGGTTTACCCCAATCAGCCTTGATTTTCGAAGTACGCGCCGGCGCGACGGCCTAACAGGCGCGGCCCCTGATTGTGAAAATCCTTCGAAAGCCTTTCTGGTAGAGGATTTCATCGGTGCCATAAATTTATCGCGGCTCGGCAACCGCCCCGGGTAGACTGGCACACAAGCTGAGAACCGTGATCTGGGAACTGACAACTGGTCGTAACCGGCAGCCATGAGCACTCCCAACGACTTTACGAACGCCGCCGCAGCCGCAAAGTTTCTGCTCTCACAGACCTCTCTGCGCCCGCAGATTGGACTGGTGCTGGGCTCGGGTCTGGGCGGTTTCGCCGATGAACTTGCCGACGCCTCGCGTATTCCCTATGCCAACATCCCGTTCTTTCCGCGCTCGACTGCCGTGGGACACGCGGGCCAGATGGTGATCGGCAGCGCCGCCGGCGTCCCGGTGGCCGCCATGCAGGGCCGGGTGCACCTGTACGAAGGCTACTCCGCCAGGGAAGTTGCTTTCCCAATGCGGGTCTTTGACTGCATGAACATCCGCGCCGTGATTCTTACCAACGCAGCCGGCGGCATCAATCGGGAGTACCAGCAAGGCGCACTGGTCGTACTCACCGACCACATCAATCTGCAGGGACAGAATCCGCTGGCTGGCCCTAACGATGATCGCTTCGGCCCGCGTTTTCCGGACATGACCCAGGCCTACTGGAAACCCTATCGGGAGATCGCCCTAAAAGCATCGCAGAAGGCGGGCAAGACGCTCTATCAGGGAGTCTATGCGGCATTGCTGGGGCCGAATTATGAGACCCCGGCAGAGATTCGTTACCTGCGAACGATCGGCGCCGACCTGGTGGGGATGTCCACCGTCCTCGAAGTGATCGCCGCGCGCCACATGGGGATAAAAGTTCTGGCAATCTCCTGCGTAACCAACATGGCAGCGGGGATTGTCGATCAGGTCATCAACCACGAAGAGGTGCTCCAGACCGGCGAGCGGGTCAAAGCTGACTTCGTTGCTCTACTGCGGGCGGTCCTCCCCGAAATGGCGAAAGACGTCGAGCAATCACCCAGTCCCTGAATCAAGTGTGGGATCAAGTGTGGCGCGGGCGCCCCCGCCCGCGTGGTTCTTCGAGGTTAGTCTTTCGCGCGAGGAAGGAGAATCGGGACTGGCGGCTGGATCGCGTAGGTGGCAGTGAAGCTACCCTGATTCACCGCCAGTGCCAGGTGCCCCCGAGAATCGATATACAGCAGCGGTTTTTTCAGAGGCACGTCGCTGAAGGTCCTCACAAAAGGAATGTTCATGTCCGTCTTGCCCAGGCTGATGTGCACATTCTGCCCGTGACGGTAACCCAGCTTGAGAAAGTCCTCACCGCTGATGTTGGTCACCAGGTTGCCGAAGGGACCGTCGCTGGCGATTACTTCGCCGCTCAGTCCGTGCTCGTCCAGCCGGGAAGCGACCAGATCGAGCCGGACCAACTGGTTCGCCGCCAGTTCCGGCCCCACGCGCGTCCAGTCCTCTCCGTGGGCCAGGTGCGCGCCCACTGGCGAAAAAATGTCCCGTCCATGGAATGTGGACGACAAGGCGGCGCCGATCATCCAGTCGCGGTTCGTGATCTCACGGACGGCGGCAATTCCATCGCGGTCCTCGACCAGCGTCATCAGCCCATTGTCGGGCAACACAAAATACTGTCCTCGCTTCGACTTCACCACTACCGCCTTCCGCGTGCTTCCAACCCCCGGATCGATAACCACCACAAACACCGTGCCGGCGGGAAAGTAAGGCGTCGCCCCGTAGAGAAAGCGTGCGCCGTCGAGTATCGAGAACGGCGTGACCTGGTGAGTCAGGTCCACAATGCGCAACTGTGGCGCAATGGAGTACATCACGCCTTTGCACAGCGCCACTGAATCATCCACTACCCCGAAGTCGGTCATAAAGACAACCGTGGGCGGCGCTTTCGGTACCGCCTGCCCACAGGCGGGAGCCGCGCTGCTGAAGGCGAACAGCAACAACTCGACCACCAAGGTCCACACTTCCCACCTTTGCCACTGGGGACAGCGCATCACCGACTCCTCGGAACCTTCGCAAAAGTCCGCTATTGTAAACGATTGTGCACCGCTGCCCAAGACCACCCGCCCCAGGGCGGTTTGACCTTCCCACCTGGCCCTGACCGTCTATAATCTCCAAGCCAAATATTTCGGATCATTCTTCTCAGGAGGTATGCATGTCCTCGGCCATCCCCGAAAAGTATCGTGATCTGTTCAGCAAGCGCGCCTTCGCCAGTCTGGGCACGCTGATGCCCGACGGTCGCCCCCAGGTGACCCCGGTGTGGTGCGATCTGGAAGGCGACCTGGTCATTTTCAATTCCGCCAAGGGCCGCCAGAAAGACCGCAACGTCCGCCGCGACCCCCGCGTGGCTCTCGCCATCGTCGATCCGGACAATCCCTACCGCTATCTCGAAATCCGCGGCCGCGTGGTCGAAATCACCGAGGAGGGCGCTGACGCCCACATCGACAAGATGGCCAAGAAGTATCTGGGCGTGGACAAGTATCCCTACCGGCAGCCGACCGAGACTCGCGTGATCTACAAGATCCAGCCCGAACACACCACCATGATGGGATGAGAATGATGTGTGGAAAACAACCGAGGGCGGGACGCCCTCGGGACAGCCGGCGGGACGCCGGCGCTGCCTAAGGACCCTATGCCAATTGCACCGACTGAAACCGCCGCCGCCCTCGATCTCACCTGGGTGCGCTCCCAGTTTCCTTCGCTTTCGCAGACCGTGGCCGGCCAGCCGGCGGTCTTTCTCGACGGTCCCGGTGGGACCCAGGTCCCGCAGCGCGTGATCGATGCCATCAGTGATTATTTGAAAAACTCAAACGCCAACACCTGCGGTGCATATGCCACCAGCCGGCGCACCGACAGCGTTATTGCCGGGGCCCGTGCCGCCATGGCGGATTTTTTTGGCTGCGACCCCGATGAGGTCGTCTTCGGCCCCAACATGACCACGCTGACCTTCGCCATCAGCCGCTCCCTCGGCCGCGAACTCGGTCCGGGCGACGAGATTCTGCTCACCCATCTCGATCATGACGCCAATGTCTCGCCCTGGCGGGCGCTCGAGGAGCGCGGCGTGACCATCCGCTTCGTGGATATTAACCAGGACGACTGCACCCTCAACCTGGCTGACCTGGCGCAAAAACTCAACAGCCGGACTCGGATCGTGGCCGTCGGTTACGCTTCGAATGCGGTAGGCACCATCAATGATGTAAGAGAAATTGTCCGCCTGGCCCATCAGAAGGGCGCACTGGCGTACATTGACGCGGTCCACTATGCGCCTCATGGCCCGATTGATGTCCGCGCCCTGGATTGCGATTTCCTGGTGTGTTCAAGTTACAAGTTTTTTGGACCGCACATGGGCATTCTTTATGGCAAGCGCGAGCATCTGCTACGCCTGCAACCCTACAAAGTCCGCGCCAATACCAATGCCGTGCCCAACCGCTGGGAGTGGGGCACGCTGAATCATGAATGCATTGCCGGAATCACTGCTTGCGTTGACTATCTCGCCGATCTGGGAGGCCGGGTGGACCCTTCAGCATCCACGCGCCGTGCCGCACTGCTGGCGGCATACGGGGCCATCCGGCAGCACGAACACGAATTGGTGGCAACCTTGATTCGGGGATTGCTCGCTCTTCCCCGACTGAAGTTTTACGGCATCAGCGACGTCGCCAATCTTGACCGGCGTTGTCCCACGGTCGCGGTGCGCATCGCAGGCCACACTCCGCTGGAACTAGCCACCAGATTAGGCGAGCGCGGCATCTTTACCTGGGACGGCAACTACTACGCCCTGAATCTAACCGAGCGGCTTGACGTGGAAAAAGATGGCGGCTTCCTGCGCATCGGGCTGGCCCACTACAACACCGCTGCAGAAGTGGAAAGGCTGTTGCAGGCGCTGCGCGAAATTGCCTCATAAGCGCCGGGACCGGGAGGTTGATTTTCCTCAGTGTCCTCCGCGTCCTCAGGGGTCGAGGGCGGTTCTTCGTGTCCTCCGTGGTTCACGCTTCTAACGGCCGTCGCGCCGCAGTTCAATCACCTGATCGCCCTTCGCGATTAAGGCCAGGCCCGCCATTCCGATAAACAGTCCGTGCTCAACCACGCCGGGTATCCTCTCCAGTTCGCGGGCCAGCGCCGGCGGATCGGGAATCCTGCCAAAATTACAGTCAAGAATGTGATTGCCTTCGTCGGTAATGAACTTGCGGCCCGAAGAGTCCGCGCGCACTTTGACCGCCGCTCCCAAGGCGGCAATTTTTTTGGTCACCAGAGCTTCGGCGAACTTGATTACTTCCACCGGCACAGGAAATTTCCCCAGCATCGGAACCTGCTTGCTGGAATCGGCGATGATCACGAACTTCCGGGTCGCTGAAGCCACGATTTTTTCCCGCAGCAGCGCCCCGCCCCCACCCTTGATCAGGCTGAGTTGCGGGTCGACTTCGTCGGCCCCATCGATGGTAACGTCGATGTCCTGAACTTCATCCAGTGTGGTCAGCGGAATGCCCAGAGTGGCCGCCAGCTGCTGGGTATGAACGGAGGTAGGTATGCCGCGAATCTTCAGCCCAGCCTGTACTTGTTCGCCCAGAAAGCGTACCGCGAAGGCAGCCGTCGATCCCGTCCCCAGCCCGACGACATCGCCATCGCGCACAAACCGCAGGCTGGCGCGCGCGGCAGCTTCCTTTTCTCTGTCATTCGCCATGCTCGACCGATACTTTACCGCGTTCCGCGCTAACTCAACAGTGGTTAGCTAAATTCATAAATCGCACAGGACAAAGATGCACGAGATGAAAAATCGAGGGACTGTCTTCGTGTCCCCGGTGGTTCATGCCGGCGCACTTCGCGGCGCTGCCTGCCACCCATTGCGCCGATTGACCGAAGCGCCATTTCTTCAGCTGTGCCGAAAATCTTAGCCAAGATCCGCAGGCCTTCTCGATTCCGGGTTTTCGGCTTGTGGAAATTTCCAGCTGTGACTTGCTTCGTATCGTTGATCCGGATTCATTGCATGGCCCCTATCGTCGCTTCAGCAGCGCCTCATCGCGCATTTCCCCGTCTCGCTCTCTCCGCAGAGATTTCCTCCAGAGATTTTCGGTTTTGCACCGAACTTGGGGATTGACCGCATCACCGATCACGCGTAAATTCCTTTTCACCTTCACAGAAAATCCAGCCACGGCAGACTGCGTTTTTGCTGACAACTAATTCCGGTAGTCTTCCCTCCCCCAAGGGTGGAACAACGTGAGTAAAGCAGAAAGCGAATGGCAAGTTTATCGCACGCGATTTTTGATCCGGGCTAGGCAGCTCACCCGTCCTCTGAAGTTCCGGGATGCGCTCGGACGCGAACATTGCGGACAAAGAGGTGACTATCTTGTAGAGTCCTCCGACGGCACGCTGAGAATCGCGCCTCGTGAGATTTTTGAGGATGTCTACGTAACCATGGGCCCCGCCGTTGAGAAGTGGCCCCTGCTGAACCGACGGAATTTTCCCATTTCGGATCTGAAGCGCCGGAGTTCGGATCGAGCCGAGATGATGGCGTGAGCAGCACCGGAAGTTTGGGCCGCGACCAGGCAGGGAAACATTCGGAACCACGGCAAGTCTGGGTGGCACAATGAGTTGTGCCACCGAGTTTCTTGCCCGTGATACTCGAGAAATATGCCCCTGTGGAAAAGCCCGGGCGAGGGGGCAGAATCCCTCTTGCTAAGACTGAGATACAATATATAGGGATACCCCCTTGACAGCCCCAACATACGGGCGTACTGTTTGCATCCCATAAGGCTTTGCGCGCCTCCGAAGTTAGGGCATTTCGAGGCTGAGCAAGGGCAAGAAAACAAAGGATCGGTCGAGGTTGAGGTGACCTCCGGCCGTCCTGCCAAATAGAAGATGGTTGCGGTGGCCGTTCCCTCGTAGCTGTGTGAATTGCGGTGCGCTGAACTCCTCCCGAGGGAGCGACGACAGTTGACAAGTCAGGCTGTGGAAAATGCCTCGCAGTGAGGGCTAGCAATCCCTTTCCCTTCGAGGCCGGAAATTGAGGCTGCAATGGAAGTTCTGGAGCGCATGGTCAGTGAGTCCTTCGCTCGCCACGGGGTCGAACCCGCGTTCGACTATCGCCGCGTGCAATGGTCCCCATGGTTCCGTTGTGTGGACAACTCGAGCATGGCGCTGGTTTCCAGCAAGCCCGGCGTCTTTGCTCTGGGAGAAGAAATCGTCCCTCCGGCCACCGGCGGCAAACGCATGGTCGCTGTGTTCCAGATTTCCGAGACCGATGACCTGGGGATGGCCCTCGGCCGCCTGTTCCTGCCCGGCAGTCCGGCCCGTGAACACCTGGCCGCCGGCTGCTGTTTCGCTCGCTGTGCAGTTATCGAGGACGCAACTCAGCGTCATGCAGCCTATACCGCATTGCAGCGCTGGCTCTCTGAATCCGCCGAACTGGGAACAGAGAACTGGAAACCGGCAACTGGTTTCTAAAGAGGCCCAGATTTGCGCGATACTGGAAATTAGAAATCGATTAGAAAACAAGATTGATGACTCCAAAAGGAAAGAAGAAACAGAAATGGCAGAGGTAAAAGCAGGAGCCCCCACCGCCGAAAGCCCAGTCCCGGTAAACACCGCCAACAAAAAGGCCCCCGGCCTCAGCTTCCGCCGCTTCTTTACCAAGACCGGCGTCTCTCCCTACGACGAAATCGAATGGGAGAGGCGCACCGCCCTGATCACGGACGCCAAGGGCAATTCCATCTTCGAGCAGAAGGACGTCGAAGTTCCCAAGGACTGGTCGGTGACGGCCACCAATATCGTGGCCAGTAAGTATCTGCACGGAACGCTGGGCACGCCCGAGCGTGAGAGCGGAGTGCGCGCCCTGGTGACTCGCGTGGCCGAGACCATCCGCGATTGGGGTCTGTCGCAAGGCTATTTCAAGACGCCGGAAGACGGCGCCACGTTCCACGACGAACTGTCGCACATCCTGCTGCGCCAGTACGCCGCCTTCAACTCGCCGGTATGGTTCAATGTGGGCTGCGACCGCATCGAGCCCAACTCCGACGCCCAGAACTGGCACTGGAACCCGGCTGCGGCGCGCGTCGAATTCGGCGTCACCGGCTACAAGACGCCGCAATGCTCGGCATGCTTCATCAATTCGGTGAAAGACTCGCTCGATTCCATCCTGACCCTGGCCAAGACTGAAGGCATGCTCTTCAAATGGGGATCGGGCACGGGCACGAATCTCTCGTCGCTGCGGTCCTCTACTGAGGGCTTGAGCGGCGGCGGCACTGCCAGCGGTCCGCTCAGCTTCATGAAGGGCTTTGACGCCTTCGCCGGCGTCATCAAGTCGGGCGGCAAGACCCGCCGTGCTGCCAAGATGGTCATCCTCAACATCGATCACCCCGATATCGTTGACTTCATCGAGTGCAAGTCGAAAGAGGAAGCCAAGGCGCACGCCCTGATCGCTTCCGGATACGACGGGTCTTCTCCCGATTCGGACGCCTACTCGTCCATCTTCTTTCAGAACGCCAACAACTCCGTCCGCGTCACCGACGATTTCATGTACTCCGTCCTGCGCGACAACGGCTTCACCACGCGCGCCGTCAAAGACGGACGCCCCCTGCAGAACTTCAAAGCCAAAGACCTGCTGTTCCGGATCTCCGACGCCACCTGGCGCTGCGGCGATCCCGGCATGCAGTACGACACCACGGTCAACCGCTGGCACACTTCGAAGAATACGGCCCGCATTAATGCCAGCAATCCCTGCTCGGAGTACATGTTCCTCGATGACTCCGCCTGCAACCTGGCCAGCCTGAACCTGCTGAAGTTCGCGCCCAACGGCACCTTCGACGTGGAAGCCTATCGCCACGCCGTCGATGTCCTCATCACCGCGCAGGAAATCCTGGTCGATAACGCCGGCTACCCGACAGAAATGATCGCCAAGAATTCCCACGACTACCGTCCGCTGGGCCTGGGCTACGCCAACCTGGGCGCGCTGCTGATGGCCGCCGGCCTCCCGTACGATTCCGACGCCGGCCGCGACTATGCCGCCTGCGTCACGGCAATCATGTGCGGCGAAGCCTACCTGCAATCCTCCCGCATCGCCGAGTCCTGCCCAGCACTTGTGCCAGCCACAGAGCCGACACAAAGGGGTTTAGCAGAAACCAACCTGGGCGCCAATGTTGGCAACGCCCACGTAGGGGCGGACGCCCTCGTCCGCCCAGCCGAGCAAAGCTCGGCAAGTGTTAAAACCATGCCCGGCGGAGCCTGCCCCGGCTGGTACATCAACCGCGAACCTTTCTTAGACGTAATCCGCATGCACCGCGCCAGCGTCAACAACATCAACAAGACCAATGTCCCAACGTCTCTTTACGAATCCAGCAAAGCCACCTGGGACGAAGCCCTGGCCAGCGGCGAAAGACACGGCTACCGCAATTCCCAAGTCACAGTTCTAGCTCCAACAGGAACAATTGGCTTCATGATGGATTGCGATACCACCGGCATCGAGCCGGATCTGGCTTTGGTGAAGTACAAGAAGCTTGTCGGCGGGGGGATGATTAAGATTGTGAATAATACTGTGCCCACCGCGCTTTTCAAGCTGGGGTACGATCACGACGAAGCGGACAAGATCGTTTCTTACATTGACGCTACCGGGACCATTGAAGGGGCGCCGGATATCAAGGACGAGCATCTGGCCGTTTTTGACTGCTCCTTCAAGCCGGCCAAGGGGACGCGGTCGATCCATTACATGGGGCATCTGAAAATGATGGCGGCGGCGCAACCTTTTATTTCCGGCGCCATCTCTAAGACAGTGAACCTGCCGGAGAATGCCTCGGTCGAAGACATCATGGAGTGCTACATCCAGGCATGGAAACTGGGGTTGAAGGCTGTGGCTGTTTACCGTGATGGATGCAAGAAGTCGCAACCGCTGAGCGCCTCCGGCACCACGACGGCGCTGAGCAAGAAGGGCGATGGAGCGACGGGCGTCTCGCCCGTCCACCAGGAAGAAGACGATCTCAACGCTCCGCCGCGCGCCGTCCGGCACAAGCTGCAGGAGGAGCGCGACTCCATCACCCACAAATTCAATGTGGGCGGACACGAGGGCTACATCACCGTCGGCCTCTATCCCGATGGTGAACCCGGCGAGCTCTTCATCACCATGGCCAAGGAAGGCTCCACGGTCAGCGGCCTG
>JBARIF010000304.1:0-2565 GCA_049799615.1 Terriglobales bacterium | reverse complement strand
CCTTTGGTATGACTGCTTCCAATCGGAACGAGAGCGCCCATTCTTAATACTACATGGTATAGATTTATGAAAGGTGCGAAAATCGCGGAGGACTTCCCACCGATATCTGTAATCCCAGAGCGCATTGCCTCCCCTAGGGCAAGAGGTCCGGCTAGCAGATAGTATAAGTAATGGCGCGCCAAAAAAGTGTAAGTATTGCCCTTGAACGCATCCTCAGGCGCAAGGGTGAACATGCCGATCATGTACGCCATATTGAAGACAGCATAAGTCATGGCGGCCAACGCTCCCAGCGCCTTGATAGAAAGACGTGAAACGCCGCGAATAACACGAAACATGAGGCCGCCAATAAGAGTCTGGAGTATTGTTCCTTTTACTTGAGTAAGTACTATGAAGGGAAGGAGCATTGCAATCGTCGCTAGTTGATATGGGCGCCCGCGTTGATATAAGCCAATCAAGACGACGACAATCAATGTCGCTAGTACAACGGCATGCGCATGTAAGCCTTGCGAGTATGCATCCTTGAAATCCTGCGTTCCGATCCGCCACCAGCCGCCTGCCACGCGTGCGGACTGGAAAACACCGTACACCATCAACGGGGTGATGGTCCAGGCTGATATGGTGGCCAACCTCGCCGCCCCAGAGTCCCCAGGCTCTTGAGTCTGAGGTGCGACGTCTTGTTTTGTGCTGCTCCGAAGATCCAACAGACAGCAACCCAGGAAAGCACCACTTGCCCAGACTATAAACAGGCCGACAATCCAGACCAATACTGACGGAAGGTATAGGGGCACGAAGTCGAACGGCTCCGCGAAGAGACAGGCCAGCAGGATGACCGCAGCATAAGGATACCCCAGCACGGTAAAGGGTGTAATCCAGGTGCCGAAGAGCTGTCGGTCCAGCCGCGAGAGAATCATCACTTCTGCCACTAGGGCTCCCAGCACCAGCCATTCTTGCATTCAGCTGCTCCGTGTACGTCTAGCAGGCTGCTGAAAAACTACTCCTAATCCACAGCCTTGTATGGTACGAGAAGGCATGCGCGGAGACGATCAGCAGCAGAATCACATGTTCAGTTACTTGTCGCCCGAGATGCGCGTTCGCAAAGATCACCCGCTGCGCGCCATCCGGATTATGGTGGACGAAGTGCTCACCCAGCTGTCTCGACGGTTTGACGGCATGTACGCCACGGTCGGCCGTCCGTCGATCGCGCCGGAGAAGCTGTTGCGGGCCCAGTTGCTGCAGATGCTGTACTCGATCCGCAGCGAACGCTTGCTGATGGAAGAGATGGATTACAACCTGCTGTTCCGTTGGTTCGTGGGGCTGAATGCGGACGATGAAGTCTGGGACGCGACCACCTTCACCAAGAACCGCGACCGCTTGCTGGAGGCCGACGTGGCGAAAGAGTTTTTGTTGCGGGTGGTAGCGCAAGCGCGGAGTAAAGGGCTGACCAGCGACGAACATTTCACCGTGGACGGCACGCTGTTGGATGCCTGGGCGAGTCTCAAGAGCTTTCAACCAAAGGAGGGCAAGCCGACTCCGCCGCCGGATGATCCTGGCAATCCCACGGTGAACTTTCGCGGGGAGAAGCGCTCGAACGAAACCCACGAGTCCAAGACCGATCCCGACTCTCTGCTGGCGCGCAAAAGCGAGGGGAAGGAGTCCAGGTTGAGTTACAGCGGGAATCTGTTGGTGGAGAACCGGAACGGACTGATCGTGGATGCGGAAGTTTTCCAGGCGAACGGAACCGCGGAACGCGATGCGGCGCTGGTCATGATGGAGAGGCTTCCCGGCACGCAACCCCTGACGGTGGGTGGCGACAAAGGGTTCGACACATTCGGGTTTGTGGAGGAGTGCCGCCATCTGCGAGTGACGCCGCACGTGGCCCAGAACCTGGGACGCCGCGGGGGCAGCGCGATTGATGGCCGCACCACACGGCACTCTGGTTACGCCATCAGCCAGAAGAAGAGGAAACGGATCGAAGAATGCTTCGGCTGGCTGAAGACGATAGCACTCATGAGGAAGGTTCGGCATCGCGGGGTGAGCAAAGTGCACTGGATCTTTACCTTCGCCTGCGCCGCCTACAATCTCGTGCGCATGCGAAACCTGGCCGCCGCAGTTTCCGTGGCGTAAGTCGGGGCCCAAGTGTATTTCCAGTAGCATCGAGCTAGAACAGAAAGCCACAAAAACACCGGAAATCAAACCGTTCGACATCACCAACCATGAACAACAGAAGAAAAAATCCGCTGCGAATCAATTTTTCAGCAGCCTGCTAGCGAGTTGACCTGAGTAGAAAGATACTTGCGCCTGAAAAACGAGCAACGATGGGCGGGCGGTCATACCTCCTGGTGGCTGCAGTTACGATCCCGTCCGCAGCGAGGGTCTGCCAGCGACACGATAAAGCCCCTCAAGATCGGAATGCAACCACGAGAGGACCCAGCCTGCCGCAGCCCCTGCCGAGATTCGAAAGTCCGACCAGCCCAAGGCTCGCAAGAAACTTCGTCGGGAGTCTACCCATCGTCTCTCAAGCAAATGGCGTCGTCCGGAAGCAAACTCCATCGCGCAGTCCACGCC
>JBARIF010000303.1:0-4401 GCA_049799615.1 Terriglobales bacterium | reverse complement strand
GCCCAAATCCCGCCGGATCGTTGACCGCCAGTTCAGCCAGAATCTTGCGATCCAGCTCCACTCCGGCCTTCTTCAATCCGCTGATGAACTGGTTGTAGTTCAACCCGTTCAGGCGGGCGGCGGCGCCGATGCGCACGATCCAGAGCGACCGGTACTGGCGCTTCTTCTGCTTGCGTCCCGAGTAGGCGAACTTGAGCCCGCGCTCGACGGCTTCTTTAGCGGACCTGTAGAGTTTGGATTTTGTGAGGAAGTAGCCGCTGGCGCGGTCGAGTATTTTTTTGCGCTTGGCGCGGCGTTTGGTTCCCCGTTTTACGCGAGGCATGGGTAGCTCCTTTTTACTTTCAGATTACGGCGGCTGGAGGTAGGAGACTCGAAGGTCTGGTTGCCTCTTCACACGCCTGGGGCCGCAAAATTTGCAGCCACCAACGCGGGCGAGTAGCCCGCGTCCACACAAACAAGACTTCTAGTACGGAATCATTCGTTTGATCTTGGGGGTGTCCGCGTCGCTTACCAGGACGGCCTGGCGCAGCTTGCCTTTCCGCTTCTTATCCTTCGACGTCAGCATATGACGCAAATGAGAATGATGGCGCTTGACCTTGCCAGTCGCCGTCTTCTTGAAGCGCTTGGCTGCACCCTTATGTGTTTTCAACTTGGGCATAAGTCCTCAGTTCAGTAATTGCCACTTGGCCGCAGCGGCATTTCCGGCTTGGCTAAATGCCAACTGCGAAATGCCTCTTAGATTCCTACGCCTGGTTTACCCGGCCTGGGGCCGGTTGCGACTGCGCGGGCTGTTTCTGTCCGGCATCTTTTTTGGGCGCCAGAATGGCGTGCAGTGTGTTGCCTTCCTGTCGAGGCCGGAACTCCACGATTCCCTTGTCGGCGATGTCCTTGATCAGGCGCTCCAGGATTGCTCGTCCCAGATTGGTGCGCGTCATCTCCCGTCCACGAAAGAAAATCGTCGCCTTGACCTTGTCCCCCTCGTCGAGGAAGCGCAGAACGTGGTTCTTCTTGGTTTCGTAGTCATGGTCGTCCACATTGATGCGGAACTTTACTTCCTTCACCACGATTACTTTTTGATGCTTCTTGGCCTCGCGCTCCTTTTTCTCCTGCTGGTACAGGAATTTCCCATAATCCATAATCCGGCATACGGGAGGAGTCGCGGTGGGCGAAATCTCGACCAAGTCCAGGTTCTTCTCGCGGGCCATCTTAAGCGCATCGTAGGGAGTCAAAATGCCGATCTGCTGGCCTTCATCGTCAATTACGCGGATTTCCCGCGCCCGGATGCGTTCGTTTGTTCGGATAAAGCGTTTATCGATACAACCCTCCGTCAGTCAACAGGGCGATTGAGATAGGGAAAAAGTATAGCATGGCCGCCGCCCCTCGTCCCGATGGTCTTCGGTGGCGCAACGCCAGATCACGGCGAGAGCGAGACCAGGACAGAACAAAGCCACGGCAGGTTCGCCGTGGCTTTTTGTCCCGGCTCGCGCTGCCCGTTCTAGGATGCGCGGCGCTTTTCGGCGTCCTCGGATCCTTCACGGTCCGGGCGATTGGTCGTGCCGCTGTCCTGGCCCGGCTTCTTCGTGGTCGGATCCTGCGGGTTGTAAACATGCTTCCCGCTCTGAGTCGGATCTTGCTGGTTGGGGTCGGCTTGGTTTCCAGGATTGCTCGATCGTTGTCCCGGGTTCTGTTGGTTCTTTTCAGTATCGTTTCCCATGAAGTACTCCTTATAAAAAGTTAATCGCGCAACACGATTTCGTGTAACGTCGGGAGCTTAGGTGCTTAAATCCGGTCCCGGGTTAGCTCGACAGCTGATTTTCTTCGGACATTGGTGTGAAGCTTCCCGATTGGTAGCCGGCAAGGAGAATCAAAAAAATGAAGCGCAGCCTGTTGCTTGGTGCCACCTGTTTATTGATGACGACTTTGTCTCATGCCCAGGTGGAAGACATTGCGAGACGCCTTGGGCTGGGAGGCTCGACGCTCAGTGACACTAAGATTTCCTCGGGCCTGAAGCAGGCCCTGCAGATCGGCGCCGAGCAATCGGTGAAAATTACCGGGCGCCCCAACGGATATTTTGGCAATCCCGACATAAAAATTCTGATGCCCAACAACCTGCGGACGCTGGAAAAGGGTCTGCGCATGCTGGGCTACGGTCCTAAAGTTGACGACTTTGTCCTGAGCATGAACCGGGCCGCGGAGTCGGCAGCTCCGGCAGCGCGAAAAATCTTTATTGATGCCATCACCGCCATGACCTTTGATGACGCCCGCAGAATCCTTTCTGGCGGCGACACCGCGGCCACCAACTACTTCAAGGAGAAGACGACGCCGCAACTCACGGCCGCCTTCCGTCCGGTGGTGGAGAAGACGATGGCCAAAAACGGCGTGACCCAGCAATACAACGCCCTGGTTTCGCAGTACAAAGCCATACCCTTTGCTAAAAATCAGGATTTGGACATCAACCATTACGTGGTCGCCAAGGCCCTGGACGGACTCTTCTACGAACTGGGCCAGGAGGAGAAAAAGATTCGCCAGGACCCGGCAGCGCAAACCACCAACCTGCTGAAGGAAGTATTCGGCCGCCGGTAGGTTGTGTGGGTCGGACACTCCTGTCCGATCGCCTTTGACTTGGACGTTAGCACGAACAAGATTTCGGGTCGTGTCGAACCCCAAGACCTAAGACCAACATCAACTTCAAAAGCGTCGGACAAAGCCTGCCCTGAGCGAAGTCGAAGGGAGTGTCCGACCCACACTTTGGGCTTCCGTCGAATCGCAGCCAACTGGCACACGGGGAAATTCATCGAAAAGCCCGAGGTCAATGCACATGCGCTTTCCCCGAGACTTATCTCCGTTAGCGATCATCCTGCTGGGTGGACTTGCGGCATGCACTCCCAATCAGAATTCTCAAGAACTCAAAGAGAAGACTGCCCGCGCTACCGCTGAGCTGAAAACGGATGCCAAGGCCGTCGCTGCAGGTGTCCGCGAAGGCTGGAGCCGCGACAAGCCGCTCGACGTGAACACTGCGACCCGGGACCAATTAATCACCTTGCCGGGTGTGAGCGGCCCGGATGCGGACAAAGTGATTGCGGGACGTCCTTACGACACTCCGGGCCAACTCGTGACACGTCACATCCTGACCCAACGGGAGTACGACGAGATTGCGGATCGACTGGTTGCCAAGAAATGATAAGGCCGATGCCTCGGTTGATCTGCCAAGTGGTGAAGCCCCTAGCTGGCGATTCCCCGCAGTACGCCGTCCAGCACTCGCTCCACCCGAGTCTGAATCCAGCGATTTGCCGCGTGAATTCCTGAAACGCGCATAGGCAGGTAGTTGTCGGTGAGTCCCTCGGTATACTCGCCCGCTGGACCTTTGCCGGACACATTCAGCGTGATGGTTTCGATCGACTGGCCAGCAAACCCATTCATGAAAGCCCGTTTTTTCCTAGCAGCAAGATCACGCAGAATGCGGTTGCGCTCGCGAGCGACGTGTACCGGAACCTGTTTGTCCATGACCGCAGCTGGAGTTCCGGGGCGCGCGGAGTAAGTGAAGACGTGTAAGTAGGTGAAGGGAAGTTCTTCCACCAGCCGGCAAGTCTGATCGAATTCGTCATTGGTCTCGCCGGGAAAGCCTGCCATCACATCCGCTCCGATCGCTGCCGTCGGCATGGCGGCGCGGATGTTTTCAATCTTTTCCCGGTAGTGCCAGGGACGATACTTGCGATGCATCCGGCGCAGAACGGCATCGCTGCCCGACTGCAGAGGCACGTGCGCGTGTTTGGCGATCCGGGGAGAGGCGGCCATCAGACGGATTAGTTCGTCGCTCCAGTCCATGGGCTCGACCGAACTGATACGCAGTTTTTGCAGCGTGGTCTCGGAGAGAATGGCGCGGACCAGATCTTCGAAGCTTGGCTGTTGGCCGTTGGTCGTTGGTGGTTGGCCGGTTTTCCAGGGGGCTGACGCCTGAGTGCTGACGTCTAAGTCCCTCCCCCATCGGCCCAGGTTGATGCCCGAAATCACCACTTCGCGATAGCCAGCGCCCATTAACGCTTCGACCTCGCGAATAACCTCGCCGAGCTCCAAGGAACGGCTCTGCCCTCGGACAGAGGGAATCACGCAGAACGAACAGCGGTTGTCGCAGCCGTCCTGCACTTTCAAATTGGGCCGGGTGCGCTCGTTGGCGGCATCGAAGACCGGCGCAGACTGCAGTTCGGTATGGGCGAAGATGTCGGAAACGAAAATCGGACTCCGCGCGTCGGACCTTGGACCTTGGACATTAGCCGTAAGACGCGCGAGTGGAACGAACGTGGATTGAGCCGGCTGAGGTCGGCGGTCCGACGTCTGAAGTCCGATTAGTTGCGCCAGCTGGTGTTTATGCGAGTTGCCGATCACCTGGCTCACGCCCGGCAG
>JBARIF010000302.1:0-2527 GCA_049799615.1 Terriglobales bacterium | reverse complement strand
CGGCAGGCTGCGCTCAGGGTGACAGGGGGTTTTGTGTGTGGCTGGTGGGTTGTCATCCTGAGGAAAGGAGCCTTTCGGCTGGCGAAAGGCTCCCGACGAAGGATCTATGCATTTTCCGGCTGATATTGATGGCGGACGTACCAAGCGTCACTCAGGTCTCGCCACTCCGGGTTCATGGATACGATCAAGGCAATCTTCTTGATCCGAAGCAAGCCTTTGATTTGCTTCTCGCGGGCAATGGCTGCGTGAACATCGCCAAACCGTTCGAAATAGACCAAGCGGTCGATCCTATAGCGCGCCGCGAACTCGCCCTTTATTCCTTGCTTATGCTCGAATACACGGCGTTCGAGGTGTCCCGTTACGCCGGTGTAAAGGGTTTTTGAGCGGTTGGTCATGACGTAGACGTAGTAGAAGTGGGGATGGGAATACATAGGTCCTTCACTGCGCTTGCGTTTCTGCTGCGCAGAAACGGAAGCTCCGTTCAGGATGACAGGGGTTTGGGATGGTGTATGTGACGGGTGAACATTCGAAGGAGTGTGGATCCTTCTAACCTGAAAGAGCAAATGCATAGGTCCTTCGTCGATGGGCTTCGCTTTGCGAAGCCCGCCTTCCTCAGGATGACAGCGGTTTTCGCGTGTACTACCGGCATCTTCTCTTCGCTAACCACTGCGTGACATAGTCGGTATGTTGGGTGAAGAGCGTCGCGGCCACAGGTGGCCGCGTTTTTTATTGGGGCGTCATTTATATGAAAAGCGGGCAAATGAAAAATAAGGGAATGAATATCAAGCATCCCAAGTTGCGGGGCGAGTGGGCGGCCTGGGCCTAAAGTCAAAATCCCCACCCTCTTCGCAAAGGCGCGAGGGAGGGCGGGGCACCCGGCACGGTTTTGCCCGATGCGACACTTGGGGCTTTTGGTCGTTCGTGGTTGGCCGTTGGCCAAAATCAACATTCCCCGCACCCGCAGGCCAACCACCAAGGACCAAGGGCCAACGACCTTCTGCAGTTACCCTAATTCCATGATCCGCAAGGCTTTACCCCTACTAGTTCCATGACTTCCGTAACTTTTATCTGCTGGTTCCGCGGTGTAATCTGCCTCACGTAATGTCGAACAATGGGCGATTTGCGGAAGACGCGAATACCGGTGCAGGCGGGGAGCTTCGTAAGCAAAACTCGGCAGCCGCTGAAGCCGTGAATCGCGAACCCGCAGCCGCCAAAGCCGTCCGTGCACGTTATCCGGACATGCAAAGCGCGGTGCGTTTTCCCATCAAGCTGCCAATTTCGGTGAAATCGAAATCGGGCGCGAGCGCGGCCGAGACCGACAACATCTCCGCCAACGGCGTGCTCTTCCATGTGGATTCGGAAATGCCGGTGGGTTCGATGGTGGACTTCACCATTTCGCTGCCCGCCGATGTGGTGGGAGCGGATGCCGATGTGCAGCTCGACTGTCGCGGCCGCGTGGTCCGAAATTTTGAAGAGGATGGCCGCCGCGGCGTTGGCGTAGTCATCGACGAATACCATTTTGAGCGCCGCTGAAGTCAGGGAACTGAAGTTCAAGGAAACCGATGGCAAGCACCGCCGCCAGTATGGAAATGAACGTTGAGCAGCCGCAGGAGGTTGACGGCCAGTTCATTCGCGTGATCGTGGCTGACACGCAAGCCATCTTCCGTGCCGGACTGCGCAAGATCTTTGCTCTGGAAGACGACATCCGGGTAGTGGGACAATCCGAAACCATTTCCCAAACCCTTTCCGCCGCCAAGAAATTTACCGCCGATATCCTGATCTTTGAAGCCGCCCTGGCGCAGAATCCCGTGGACGCCATTTCGGACTTGGTGCGGCAAACCCCGGGACTCCGCCTGGTGGTCGTCACCCAGGAACCCAATCAGGAACTTACCCTCGAACTTCTGCGCCGTGGAGTCCACGGAATTGTTTCCCGCGAGATCGAGCCCGAACTTCTGGTGGAGTGCCTGCGCAAAGTGTCCGAAGGCCACCCCTGGCTCGACAGCCGCGGCACCCAATGGGTGCTGGAAGCCTTTCGCACCCAGGGTTCACGGCCCACCTCGCCCCGGCCCAAGGTGCAGTTGACTCCGAAAGAATCGCTCATCGTCTCCTGTGTAACTCAGGGCATGAAGAACAAAGAAATCGCGCTGCGCGTGGGCACCACCGAACAGGTAGTCAAGAACTACCTGCGCAAAGTGTACGACAAGCTGGGAGTGGCCGACCGCCTGGAACTGGCTCTGTTCTGTCTGCACAATCGCGTCCTCGACTCAAACCTGAAAGCGCCGGCCGCTCCCGTCCCCTCGTCATCGGGCAACGGCAGCACCCCGGATCTGGCCCCCGCGACCACGGAAACCATTACCAAGCCTTCCTAACCTCGCTGCTGCACCCACTTGCGGTAGAATCGAAGATCAACAATTTTCTCCGCATCAAGACACCCCAGGGAGAGATGGCCGAGTGGCTGAAGGCGCACGCTTGGAAAGCGTGTTTACTCGAAAGGGTAACGTGGGTTCGAATCCCACTCTCTCCGCCA
>JBARIF010000301.1:0-7810 GCA_049799615.1 Terriglobales bacterium | reverse complement strand
AGGAAGTCGACTGCGCTCATGGTCATGAGTTGAACCTGGTTGTACTTGTCTTCGCCCGACATACCCTGGAAGCGGCGTCCGATGAAGAGCAGCTTCATCAATTCTCTCGGATTCAAGGTCGCGGGGTCGGGCGGAATCATGCTCAGGATCGGCTTCACGAAGCGGCACATGGCCTGCATCGCCTTGCCAAACTCGTCGTAGGCCTCGGCGTCAACTTTCGAGTGCCGCGCGATCTCGCGATGCGTCTTGCCGTGATCGTTGACGCGCCACAGGTAGTCACCGCTCGGCATGGGTGTAAAAGTGCCGTCGAGAGGCAGGATTTCCAGGCCATGGCGGGGCAGGTCGAGATCGCGAATGATTTCCGGCCGCAACAACGAGACCACGTAAGAGCAAACTGAAAACTTGAATCCGGGAAAGACTTCCTCGGTGACGGCGGCGCCTCCGAGCACGTGGCGACGCTCCAGCACCAGAACTTTCTTCCCTGCGCGCGCCAGATAATCGGCAGTGGTGAGGCCGTTGTGGCCTCCGCCGATGATGATTGCGTCGTATTTCGAGTTGCTGCTGGAAGCCATTTAAACCTTTAGCGCCGGGCGCTGAATTCAATTCGCAGGGATTTTAACAGGTATGGCCGGGAGCCGAGCGCATCTCGAATTCCCGTCCACGGAAACGCAGGAAGGAGCTCAGAGACCGCTTTTGAGTACGGCCCAGCTCAGCATCGCGTTGGTGGACGAACCCATCATCGTGCCCAGTGGAAGACGAAATTGATTGTATCGGGAAGCGTAATCTTTGTCAGCCTGACTAAGAGTCATTGCGGGGAATTGCGGGGAACGATCGGGACTGCATATAATCCAGCACGAGCAGGACACGGAGACTGAAGGAGCTGCCCTTGCCAGTCGGAACCGCATTTCACGATAGAACTTTTCCGCTTTGCCAGAGCCTGAACTACCGCGAGTGGTCGGGCTACTACGCGGTCAGCGTTTATGAGGTGCATCACGAGCACGAGTACAACGCTATCCGCAACGCGGCCGCGCTCATCGACATCTCGCCACTCTACAAGTATCTGATCACGGGCAAGGATGCCACCAAGCTGGTGAACCGCATCATCACGCGCGATATCACCAAGGTGAGAGTGGGACAGGTCATTTATTGCTGCTGGTGTGACGAGCAGGGAAATGTGATCGACGACGGCACCATCACGCGCCTGGAAGAAAACAAGTATCGCTGGACTGCCGCCGACCCCAGCCTGCGCTGGTTCCGGCAAAATGGTTTGAACATGGACGTGCAGGTCGAAGATATTTCGGAACAACTCGCCGCGCTGGCGTTGCAGGGGCCCACGTCCGGCAAGCTGTTGAAGGCGGTTGTTGAGGCCGCGGACATCGCCAATCTCAAGTACTTTCGCATGACGCGGGGCAAGATCGGCAACGTTTACGTGGACATCTCGCGCACCGGATACACCGGAGACCTGGGCTATGAAATATGGGTCCCCTGGAACGATGCGGTCAAGGTCTGGGATGCGGTGATGGAAAAGGGCAAGCAGTTCGACATTCACGCTGCCGGAATGCTGGCGCTGGATGTCGCCCGGGTGGAAGCCGGCCTGCTGCTGATCGAAGTGGATTACACCAGCGCGAAGAAGGCGCTGATCGAGTCGCAGAAATATTCTCCCTACGAGCTGGGCTTTGGCAAGATGGTCCACCTGGAGAAGGAAAACTTCATCGGCAAGGCTGCGCTGGTGAAGCAGCAGAAGCAGGGCGTGCCGCGGCAGTTTGTCGGCCTCGAGATCGATTGGCCCGAAGTCGAAGCGCGCTACGAGGAATTCGGCCTTACACCGGCCGCGCCCAGCCAGGCCTCGCGCGTGGCCGTACCCGTATATCTGGGGGAAAAGCAAGTAGGCAAGGCCACCACGACCACGTGGTCCCCGGTGCTGAAAAAGATGATTGCGCTGGCCAGCGTGGACACCGCCCACTCGCAGATCGGAACCAAGCTGCAGATGGAAATCACGATCGAAGCCATGCGCCAGCAGGTAACGGCGAAAATCGTGAAAATGCCGTTTTTCAATCCGGAAAGGAAGACGGCGACGCCGGTGTAGCTGGAACCACGTAGGGGCGGACGCCCTCGTCCGCCCAGCCGAGCGAAGCTCGGCAACTTCCTTTGATAAGACTGTCGGGCTTCGCCCGATTGGGACGGGCGAGGGCGCCCGCCCCTACGCGGTTCGGCTTGACGCCTTCTTCTTTCCCGCCCAATAGATCCAGCCGCCCACGGCCATCAACACCGCCGTGCCTCCCACAATCTTGAGAACCGCCAGCGGTTTGTTGGGATCATCCGCCGGCGGCACGACCGACAGCAGGATGGTGGCAGTCGTCGTGAGCAGCCCGATCACTGAAATCAGCACGGCCACGGGCCTCCCTCCCGGAACCCGGATTACGTCCGGCCCTGCGGGTTCACGCTGCAGCCTGATCATGGCGGCAAAAACGTACAGGTAAGGGATGAAGTAAACAATCACGGTCATGCTGGCCAGCACGTCGTAAGCCCCTTTGACATTGGTTCCGGCCTGTCCCAGAAAGATGAACAGTATCCCGACAAAATATTGAATGAGGAGGGAGATCCAGGGCGTCTTCCAGCGCGGATGCAGCCGGCCAAACACGGGCGGCAGAAAATGGTCGATTCCGGCAACGAATGGCAACCGGGCCACGGCGGCCAGATAGGCGGCGGCGGCCCCGACGTTGCTGACCGCGATGAGGAATGCCGCCAGCGGCAGCGTCCAGTAGTAGCCTACGCGCTCGACCGTCTTCGCAATGGCCTGCACCAGCCCTTGCAGGTTGCTGACTTCCGCAGAGGGCAGCGCCACCAGTACGCCCACGGTTCCGAGGATGTAGCAAAATGCCACCGTAATTCCCGCGGCCAACACCGCCCACGGAATGGTACGGCGCGGGTTCTTGATCTCCCCGCCCAGGAACGAGCCGGCTTCACATCCCCCGAACGCAAACACCAGCAACGACCAGAAAATAATGTCCTTGAATTGAACGCTGGGCGTCAGAGTGTGCAGCGTGAAAGCGTTGGCTGAGCCAAAGCGGTGCCATGCGATGGCGCCCATCACGATCACAATCACCGCCGGAATCCACATGGCAATCGCGCCCACGTTGTGCAGCCACTTGCCAACGTCCAGGCCGACTACGTTCACCACCGTGGCGAGCGTCAAGGTGAGCAGCGAAAAGATGATGTAGAAAGTGGCGTTGTTCGAGAGATGTCCCCAGGCACCCTGGCGCATGTAAATAACGTTGCTGGCGGCGAAATAAAGCACAGCGGGGAAATAAGGCAGGTTGCTGGTCCAGTAGGCCCATGCCGACATGAATCCGGAAAAATCTCCGAACGCTCTTTTGCTCCATACGTAAAGCCCGCCCTCGTCCGGATATCGCGATGACAGTTCGACGACGGAAAACGCCAGCGGGATATAGAAGACCAGCCACGCGCCAATCCAGATCACGATCGAACTTGGGCCAGCAGCAGCGGCCGTTGCAATCCAGCGGAGGCTGATGCCGGTGACCACGTAGAAAAGTACGAGGTCACGGAAGCCCATGACTCGCTTGGGCTGATTCTGGGCGTCGCGGTTGGCGGGAGATTCTTGCCCGATACTCAGGGATGTCGCATCGGCGGCTGGTCTGGTGTTATCCACTATCGTGTACGGTTGCCGCGAGGTTCAGACAGCTGACGGAGACTGGAGGCTCAGCGCCGGCTGCTTCCGCCCAGGATCGAACCCAGCACGCCGCGAATAATCTGGCGTCCGACTGAGCTGCCCATCGAGCGCGCAGCGCTTTTCACCATGGCTTCAACCACCGTGTCTCCGCGCCGTCCTCCTCCGCCGAGACCCAGGTTTTCATACCACGGTTTGTCGGCTTGGGGCTGAGCCTGGCCTGCGGCGGGCGCCGGAGATTGCTGTGCCTTGCTCTTCAGCCGCTCGTACGCCGATTCGCGGTCCACGACCTTCTCGTACACCCCGAATACGACCGAGCTGCTGATGATCTGCTGCCTTTGCGCGGGAGTGATCGGACCGATCTGGCTGTGCGGCGGGCAAACCAGGGCGCGTTCGACAACGCTCGGTATTCCTTTCTCGTCGAGGAAAGATGCCAGGGCCTCGCCGACCGCGAGTTCGGTGATCACGGTTTCGACATCCAGCTTGGGATTGGTGCGAAAGGTCTGGGCCGCGGCGCGGACTGCTTTCTGGTCTTTGGGGGTAAAAGCGCGTAGCGCGTGCTGGACCCGGTTGCCCAGCTGCCCCAGAACAACCTCGGGCACGTCCAGCGGATTCTGCGTGACAAAATAAACGCCCACGCCCTTGGAGCGAATCAGCCGGATGACCTGCTCGATCTTGGCCTGAAGCGTGGCTGGCAAATCGGTAAACAGCAGGTGAGCTTCATCGAAGAAGAAGACCAGCCTGGGTTTTTCCGGATCACCGACTTCGGGCAGCTTCTCAAACAATTCCGAGAGCATCCACAGCAGGAAGGTTGCGTAGAGCTGCGGTGACTCCATGAGTCTGTCGGCGGCAAGGATGTTGATGACTCCGTGCCCGCGGGTGTCGGTTTGCAGCAGGTCGTCGAAGTTCAGGGCGGGCTCGCCAAAAAACTTTTCGCCGCCCTGCTGCTGCAGTGCGGTGAGGGCTCGCTGAATGGTGCCAATGCTGGCGGGGGAGATGTTGCCATACTGGGTCTGGAAGTCTTTGGCCGAGTCACCAACGTATTGCAGCATGGCCTGCAGATCTTTCAAGTCAAGCAACAGAAGACCGCCGTCGTCGGCAATTTTGAAGACCAGGGCCATGACACCCGACTGGGTGTCGGTCAGGTTCATGATGCTGCTGATGAGCAAATGGCCCATCTCCGAAATGGTGGCACGGACGGGGTGTCCCTGCTCGCCGAGAACGTCCCAGAAGGTGACTGGAGAACCGTTAAATGCGAAGTCAGTCAATCCCAGCTTCTTGACGCGCTCCTGCAACTTGGGATTGTCGCTGCCGGGCTGGCTGATTCCGGCAAGATCGCCTTTCACGTCGGCGGCAAAGACCGGTACGCCGATGCTACTGAAACTCTCCGCCATCACTTGTAGTGTGACGGTCTTGCCCGTGCCGGTCGCGCCGGCGACCAGGCCGTGCCGGTTCGACATGCCGGGCAACAGATAGAGCGGATTGTCTCCTTTGGCGATCAGAAGAGGATCTGCCATGCAATTCTCCGTGGTATTGATTGCGGGTCCAGCGATTTGTTAGTCAGGTGATTGTAAAGACATGCCGGGCGTATGCCAACTGCGGCCTCCGCCCGTGCTTTCTTTGCGACCTTTGCGGAATCCCTTGGCGTCCTTTGCGGTTTAAGATTTTTGTATGCGTCAGGCAAAGTCAAAATCTTTACCGCAAAGGACGCAAAGGATTTCCGCAAAGGTCGCAAAGGAAATCAGGAAATGCGCGCCGCATTTCTGCTCATCCGCTTCCAGTACAAGTATCCGGGCACGCCGATCGATACGATTGCCGCACCCCAGAATGCTTCTGTAGGCCGCGTGACGATCGTGTTCAAGGTCCAGGCACCACCGATCAGCACGTAGATCGCGGGCAGCCATGGATATCCGGTGCAACGGTAGGGGCGGGGAAGCTCAGGGCGCTTCCAGCGCAGGATGAACAGGCCGATTACCGTGAGCGTGTAGGAGAGCACCATGCCGAACATCACGTAGGTGTAAAGCTGGTCGTAACGTCCGCTGAGAGTCAGGAACGCGCCCCAGATGCCCTGGCCGATCAGGCTGAATGCAGGCGTCCGCCACCTGGGATGCACTTCCGCCATCTTTTGGAAGAACGCGCCATCGCGGGCCATGGCGAAGTACACGCGCGCGCCGCTCATAGTGCAGCTGGCCATGGCGCCAAAACAGGACACCGCAATCAGCGCCGAGAGCCAGATTGCGGCCGCGGGAGAGAATAAAGCAGCCGCGGCGGCATGCGCGATGATTTCGTGTTTGGCGATTTCGCCCAACGGCAGGGCGTAAACGTAGGTCATGTTCATCGCCACATAGATGATTCCGACTGCGACCACTCCTAGAACCATCGCTCGTGGCACATTGCGCCGCGGATCTTTCACCTCTCCCGAAACCCAGGTGATGTAGACCCAGCCGTCATAGGCCCAGAAGACTGCAATCAAGGCCACCCCAAACGCGGAGATCAATTGTCCTGAAGTCAATCCCAGGTTGAGGCTTTGTCCCGGAGCGGCGGCGAAGTGATGCCAGTCGCCCTTGCCGATGGCGAAGCCTAAAATTACAAAGGCGGCCATGGCGGCAAACTTTGCCCAGGTGGCGAGATTCTGCAGGATCGTGCCCCAACGCAGTCCCACCACGTTGATCCAGGTAACGATGAAGATGGCAACCAGCGCGACTACATGGGCGCGGGTGAGAACCACTCCGGCGGCGGCGAAGATGACGTGGTCCTGGGAAATCGCCGGCACGATTCCGCCCAGGTACGCCGCCGAAGCCACCGAGAGTGCCGCGATGGTGCCGCCGTTAGCGACACTGAACAGCATCCAGCCGTAGAGAAATGCGGGCAGGTCTCCGTAGGCCTCGCGCAGGTAAACGTACTGTCCTCCGGAGTCAGGAAACATCGAACCCAGTTCGGCAAAGGCGGTGCACCCCAGCAGCGAAATGCCGGCGCCCAGAATCCAGACCACCAGGAAGAGCATGGGATGCGGCAGGGGGCCGGCAATGTCCTTCGCAGTCAGGAAAATCGAAGATCCGATGATGCCTCCGCACAGCAGTAGTACGGAGTCGAGCAGGCTGAGTCCGCGAACCAGGCTGGGCGATTCGGATTTCGCGGTGGACAGTGGAGAGACCGAAGGCAGGCTCATGTCTATCCCATTCCCAGCTCGTCGGGCGATTCCAGCGGCGTTCCGCAGCGCCGGCAGATGACGGCGGAACAGTCGCCGCAGGTGAGAGGGTCGGTAACTTCCTGGCTGCACCGGGGACAGTAGAGTGGCTCCGGGTCAGGCTCCGGCTGCGGGGTTGAGCTCATGAGGATGGCAAATGTAGCACATGTCTGTCGCCACGAACCACGTTCGTCTCGAACCACACTTGCCTGGAAACCACGTAGGCCCGGACGCCCTCGTCCGGGCGGGCGAGCGAAGCTCGCCTGGCTTTTGGGGAATGACCGGTCACGGGGAAGAAAAACTCCCGCCGGGCCCTGCCCGGCTGGGCGGACGAGGGCGTCCGCCCCTACGTGGGCATCGATGGGGTTAAGATAATTCCATGCCCGACAGGTCTCCCACTCCTGATGAAACGCTGCAACTTGAATTCAATCGCTGGGCCCTGGCTGGTGAAGGCGAGAAGATGCAGAACCATCATCTCGACATCACCGGGAAGACGCTGCGGCTGATGGACCTGCGCCCGGGCGAACGCGTGCTTGATCTCGGCTGCGGCTCCGGTTGGGCGACTCGGCTGCTGTCGCGTTTGGTAGGGGATGGGCCGGAGGGCTTCGGCCAGGTTGTCGGCCTCGACGTTTCCGACGAAATGGTCCGGCAAGCCCGCGCCGCTTCCAAAGAATTCGAGAATATTCTGTATGTCTGGGGATCGGCGCAGCAGATTCCCTGGGAGGAAAACTTCTTCGACAAAGTCCTGTCGGTGGAATCTTTTTACTACTATGCGGACCAGGACCGTGCCCTGTCGGAATTGTTTCGGGTCATGGCGCCGCATGGGCGCCTGTTCATCCTGATCAACCTCTACCGCGACAATCCTTACTCACTGCAATGGGTGGACAAGCTGAACGTCCCGGTGCACGTACGTTCCGAGGCGGAGTATGTCGAGC
>JBARIF010000300.1:0-5657 GCA_049799615.1 Terriglobales bacterium | reverse complement strand
GCCGCCGGGACGGCGGCGCTACAAACTACGCTTCTCTCTTCAACTCGGCGTAAGTGTTCTCGACCTGGCGGCGGGTTTCATCGAGCGATCCGGAGTTGTCGATCACGTAATCGGCAGCCTCGATCTTTTCTTCGTCCGGAAGCTGGGCCGCCATGCGGCGGGCGACTTCGCGGCGCGCCGTTTCCTGGTCCACCTTGAGACGCTGGGCCCAACGTTCGACCCGCTGCTCCGGGCGGCAGGTCACGACCACTAGTCGGTCAAAGCCGGCGGCCATTCCGGCCTCGAGAATGAGTGCCGCTTCCACCAGGGCTATGGCGTGAGGATCGCGCCGGCCCACTTCCGCCATCCATTCCTCTTGCCGGCGAATCACGGCGGGATGGACGATCTGATTCAGTTCCTGGACCCGGGAAGGCTGGTGTAGACCGCCGAAGGCGAGTTCCCCCAACCGGGCGCGATTCACGCTGCCATCCGGATCTAAAATCCCAGTGCCGAAGTGGTCCACAACTTCCCGATAAACCGCCTGGCCCGGCTGCATGAGCTGGTGGGAGATCTGGTCGGCCTGGATCACCTGCGCGCCCTGCGCGGCAAACATCTCACCCACCACCGACTTGCCCGCGGCGATGCCTCCGGTCAGCCCGACCTTAAGCACTGCGGGCGTGCTCCGCCGCCCGGGTAGGCATACGCGAGCCCCTCCGCATCTGCGCGGCTTTCACGGTGTTGGCCATCAGCATGGCGATGGTCAGCGGGCCCACGCCGCCAGGCACAGGTGTGATCGCCCCAGCAGCTTCGGCTGCGTTGGGATGAGCGTCCCCCACCAGGGTTGATCCTTTCGTACG
Organism: Terriglobales bacterium; assembly: GCA_049799615.1. Classification (GTDB taxonomy): domain Bacteria; phylum Acidobacteriota; class Terriglobia; order Terriglobales; family Acidobacteriaceae; genus JAIQFF01. The sequence goes on along the minus strand of JBARIF010000300.1, from coordinate 4,821 downwards.
GAAGCTCTCCTCACGTTTGCCATTGCCCGCAAACAGCCGTTCAAACTCCGCAAGCTCGGTCACTTTGTTCATGCCTACGTCGATGACCGTGGCCCCCGGTTTTACGAAGTCGCGGGTAATCATCCCGGCGCGTCCAATGGCGGCCACCAGGATGTCGGCGCGACGGCATACTCCGGGAAGGTCTCGCGTCTTGGAGTGGCAGACGGTCACGGTCGCGTTCGCATTGATCAGCAGCATGGCGGTGGGCTTGCCCACGATATCGCTGCGCCCCACCACCACGGCTTCCTGGCCCGCGACGGGAATATTGCTGCGCTTGAGGATCTCCATGATGCCCGCCGGCGTGCAGGGCACCAGCCCCGGGCGCTGGGTGGAGAGGAATCCCACATTGACCGGGTGGAAGCCGTCCACGTCCTTGGCCGGATCTACCGCCATTAGGATCTTCTTGGAGTCCACCTGCGGGGGCAAGGGCAACTGCACCAGGATGCCATCAATCTCGTCTCGCCGGTTCAGTTCGAGGACCAGTTCCAGCAACTCCGGGGTGGAAATCGTGTCCGGCGGGGTAAGTTTCTCGCTGTAGATTCCCACTTCCTCGCAACTCTTCACCTTGCCGCGAACATAAATCTCAGATGCTGGATTGTGGCCGACAAGGATCACCGCCAGACCGGGACGAATGCCCGCGGTGGTCATCTCGCTGACCTCGGAAGCAATCTCTGCCCGGATTTCAGCGGCGATCTTGTTGCCATCCAGAATTGTGGCAGCCATGAACCCTCGCCTTTCCTCTTGGGTAACAGAACTTATCGTAAACCATCGGGGGCCAAAAGAGCTTGAACCGCGAAGGACGCAAAAGAAGGCCCGCAAAGGTCGCAAAGAAGAAAGCCTGTCTGGGGTTCCTTTGCGATCTTTCCGGCTTCTCTTTGCGTCCTTTGCGGTCCAGGCTTTTCCTGTTCTGTTCATCCCGCGCCAAAGAAGCGTAAAATGCCCGAATGATTCCCCAGGACTTGCTCGACATTCTGGTCTGCCCGGTGTGCAAGAAGCCGCTGGCACTGAAAGACGAGGGCCAAAGCCTGAAGTGCGCCGAGTGCCGCCGCGTCTATCCGGTGCGGGACAGCATCCCCATCATGCTGGTGGACGAAGCTGTGATTGATCCTTCCTGAAGCCGGAATGTGTCACTCCGGCTCGTCCCAGAACGACACAACGTGTCAATAATGAAAATTGCCGATATGGCCCGTTGGTGCCACTAGAACCCGCCTGCTGGACGCATCCAAAGATTTAGCTGGCCTGCAACTTGCCGCAGCATAAGGGGTTTAAGAAACCTAAGTGCGGTGTCTTACGTATATAGGGAAAACGGTCCGAACGCGGCACGAAAATTGCATGCAACGTTCACAGCAGGCAGTGAGTCTAATGAGATAAGCAGGTCAAGGTCGGAGGTGATAACGACCATGAAAGAACGATTCTCCAGTACCGAATTAACGGCTCTGCGAAACGATCTGTTGCAGGGAGGCCTGATCGATTCGCGGGAGGCCGCCGAACTTTTGCAAGTCTTCCTCATGGGACGTGGCTACGGGGTATCGCCTCAAGCAGCCATGGACGCCGTGGGCCGGGTTGAGATGTCAGGCTGCTCTATGCCCGTGTTGCAGAAAGAGCTGGAGGGTCTGGCGCTGGTGATGTAAGCGGTGACCAAGAGTATGTAAGAAATCTGCGGGGACCTCAGAACCAAGCCGTTTCCCCGCGAGGTGAGTAACAAGAATGAGCCGGGCCAACCAGCCCGGCGTTTTTGTTTGTTAGCCAAGAGCTAGAAGCGCCCTTGTTCATTCGTACCGCAAGCTCTCCACCGGATCCAGCTTCGCCGCCCGCGTTGCCGGAACCGTCCCGAAGATCACACCCACGAAAGACGAAACCAGGATGGCGACAATGGCTGACAATCCCGAGATTGGTATCCGGTATTCCGTCAGAAAACGTACCGAATACGGAATCGCCAAACCGATCACTACGCCGATCAGCCCTCCCACCAGCGAGATGGTCATGGCTTCGGCCAGGAATTGAAAGCGTATTTCACGGTTTGTGGCGCCCAGCGCCTTGCGGATACCGATTTCCCGGATACGCGAGCTGACCGTGGCCAGCATGATGTTCATAATGCCAATGCCGCTGACCAGCAGCACTACCGCCGCCACCAGCAGCAGCACCAGAGTCAGCGCGTTGGCGGTCTTTTCCGCCAGCACCACCAGTTGGGTGAGATTCATCACGTTGTAAACCGACTCGGCGCGGTGCCGGCTCTGGATGACCCGCCGGATCTGGTCCGTTGCCGGCTGCACCATCGAGGGATCGGCAGTCGAGAAATAAATCTGTTTCACCGTGGGAGTGTCGGTGAAGTAGCGGCTCACCGTGTACGGAATCAGCATGGTGTAGTCAACGACTTCAGTTTGCCCGAAGGTGTCCACCCGCTCCCGGAAGGTGCCCACGATGGTGAACGGCAGCCCGGTCAGCTTGATAGTTTTGCCGATGGCCTCTTGTTGCGATCCGTAAAGCTCCTCGGCCATCTTTTGAGTGATCACTCCCACCTTGGTGTGTTCCTGCTCGTCTTTGCTGTCGAAAAAACGGCCGGTGCTGACCACCAGATTGCGCACGATCTTGTAATCGGGGAAAACCCCCAGCACGGAAATGTCGCGTTCCTTGCCGCCGCCCACGGGAATTCGTTCCCCCAGGGAAACCACTGGCGAGGCCGCGACGATGCCCGGCACTTGCTCCTGCGCCGCCTTAAGGTCATCGATGGTGAGCGGGTCAGGCGTGACGTTGGCGACGCGCTGGCCGCCACTCTGGTATTCGGCTTCGATCTGGTTGGTCCCGATGGATTGAATCTGGTTGAGCACATACTGCTTGCCGGTCATGCCGATGGTCACAACCAGGATGAGCGAAGCGGTACCGATCACCATGCCCAGAGCGGTCAGCGCGAAGCGCACCTTGTTGCTGCGAAAAGTCTCGTAGGCAAAACTGAGGACTTCGCCGTAAACCATGCGGGGCGGACGTCGTTCGGGTGCGGTAGTGGTGGCAGTCCCCATGCTTCTCTGATTAGATGCTAGCCGCAACCGCCGGGAGGCGCAATTAACTCTGGCAGGTCGTAAGAGGTCAATTCGAAACCATCCCTTCAAGCGGCGTCATCCTGAGGGACTTCAGTCCCGAAGAATCTGGCGTGCGCTGGCAGCACGCAGGGGAAAAGGTGTATCTGCTTCACAGATCCTTCCCGGCCTGAAGGCCGTTGAGGGATGACGCCTGTTGGTCAGGAGAACTTTTCAAACTGGCCCACTACCTGGCAGGCCGAGTCTCGCAAGCGCACTTCTGAGTCTTAACATCAGTTGCTACGCAATGCGTCCATGGGGTTGATGCTAGAAGCCCGCCGGGCGGGAATGTAGCCGGAGAGCATCGCAACCAGCAGCAGCGCCAGTGCCATTCCGAGAAAGGCCGGCAAATCCCACGGCGAGGTGGCAAACAATAGTGACGCAATTACCCTGGCCACGGCGAGCGCCGCTAATGTGCCCAGCATCATGCCCGCCAGCGCCAGGCGCAGCGTGCCACCGAGAATCTGGCGCTGCACCCTGCCGGTGCTGGCTCCAAGCGCTATGCGTATTCCGATCTCCGGCGTCTGGCGCGTAACCGAATAGGAAATGACGCCGTAAATGCCGAGTGTGGCCAATACCAGCCCCAGTGCTGCAAACGCGACCACCAGGAGCATGAAGAAACGGCGCGGAGAGACGGCGCGGTCCACGATGACCCGGATGGGCCGGAACTCAGCGGCTGGCTGATTGGGATTCAGCTCGCGTAGAGCATGGAGGACACTCGCGGCAAGAGCCGCGGGCGGCATGCCGCTGCGAACAACCAGTTGCGCACCTTCCGGCTGTTGCTGCAGTGCGGGATAGTAGATTTGCGAGCCCGGCCCGCCCTCCACGTTCTCCTGGTGGACATCATCCACAACCCCGACTACATGGTCTTCCTCTTTGTCGCGCATGAGGACCTTGCCCACCGCATCTTCACCAGGCCAGTAGATGCGGGCCGCGGACGCATTGATGAGGACAACTCTTTCGCTATGCGGACCATCGGCCCAGGTGAAGTCTCGTCCGTGGAGGCGAATGCCCATGGCGCGGAGGAATCCCGGCGTGATCACGTACACCAGCGGGTCTGGGAGTTCGCCGGGAGCAAAAGTCTTTCCCTGGGGCACCGGCATGTCCCACTCGCGGTTCGGGCCGAGGGGAAGATAATCTGCCATGCCTGCGGCTTCCACACCGGGCAGCGCGCTGACGCGGGCAAGAATCTGCTGGAAGATGGCGCTTCGTTTTGCGATGCTGGCGTCAGGGGATGGGGCGGTGTCGTCGTAGTCCACTTTTATCGAGGCGGCGCGGTCGGGCTGGAAGCCCAGGTCCACGTCCAGCACTTTGAGAAAGCTGCGCAGCAACAAGCCTGCACTTACCAGCAGCACGCATGCCAGGGCAATCTCGGAGACGACCAGTGCGGCGCGGATGCGCTCGTGCTTGCGGCCCAGGCCGGCACCTGCGCTGGAGTCCTTGAGCATCTCCTGCAGGTTGCCGCTCGCCATCCTTAATCCCGGAAGCAGGCCGAAGATCATGGCCGTGAGGATGGCGACGAGAACGGTCCAGCCCAAGGCCTGGCTGTCGATACCCAGGGTGCTAAGGAGGGGCAGGGCCAGCGATCCCTGGTGTGCCAGCCACGCGATCAGGCCGAAGGCCAAAGCGAGCCCTAGGGCCGCGCCCGCGGCGGAGAGCAGAAGGCTTTCCAGCAGCAACTGGCGCACGATGCGGCCGCGGCCTGCTC
>JBARIF010000299.1:0-3579 GCA_049799615.1 Terriglobales bacterium | reverse complement strand
ATTACACGCAATATAAAAAGGCGCCCACTTTTGCGATAGGTTGTGAGTGTTGGATCACCAACCTAGCGAAAGGAGCGCCTTTATGAGTCAGGAAAAGTATATCGGGATGGACGTTCATCAGGCCACCATTTCGGTTGCCGTGATGGAGGGGAGCGGCAAGTTGATCATGGAATGCTTGCTGGAGACCAAGGCAGCCACGATCGTCGAGTTCATCCAAGGACTGCATGGAACTCTGTCGATTACTTTCGAAGAGGGAACGGCAGCGGCCTGGTTACACGATCTGGTGAAGCCACACGTCAGCCGGCTGGTAGTCTGCGATCCGCGCAAAGCGGCTCTGATGAAAGAAGGCAACAAGAGTGACCGGATCGATGCGCGCAAGCTGGCCGAGATGTTACGCACCAACCAACTCCACTCGGTCTACCATGGCGAGCATGGGATGCGCACGCTGAAGGAACTGGGGCGCAGTTATCTGACCGTCACCCAAGATGTGACCCGGGTGATGAATCGGATCAAAGCGCTGTATCGCAGCTGGGGCATTCCCTGCAGCGGCACCACGGTCTATGCTTCTCGTCATCGCGCCGAGTGGCTGGCCCAGCTCGTGGAACCAGGAGTTCGTGTTCGAGCCGAGCATTTATACCAGCAACTCGATGGTCTGCAACCCCTGCGTCTGGAAGCACGACGCGAACTCCTGCGGGAGAGCCAAAAGCACCCTGCGGTGAAGTTACTTCGCCAGATTCCTTCGATCGGTCCGATTCGCGCCGCTTTGCTGGTGGCATTGCTGCAAACACCCCACCGTTTCCGTACCCGGCGACAGCTCTGGGCCTACAGCGGTTTCGCCGTCGAGACTCATGACAGCGGCGAGTACCGCTGTGTGCGAGGCAAACTGCAACGCAACCGAGAGCGCATCACAGTGCGCGGTCTGAATGACAACCACAATAAGGATGTGAAGAACCTTTTCAAAAGTGCTGCTATCTCCGCCAGTACACGTCCTGGTCCTCTGCACGACTTCTATGTGGCTCGGGTGGAGAAGGGGATACGGCCGACGATGGCGCGTCTGACCCTGGCACGCAAGATTGCTACGATCACCTTAACGATATGGAAGAAAGGAGTGAGTTTCGACCCCAAACATTTGTATCGGCAAGCAGCTTGAGCATCTCGGGTGAAGAAGGCTTTCCATCTCTGGGATTCTCTCCCGCGGTGGTCGGTCGCGTTCTGGAGATGCTCGGTTCGAGGGTGAGTATCAGTCAATGAGATCGGCCCCGCGTGCTTCGGCACCGAGTCACCCATTACACGTTATGCCCCCTCGGATAACCAGAAATAGCCATAGGCCACGAGCCTCGGATAGAACCATGGTTGCCTCTACGCAACCAGTCTCGCTTGCCGCTCTCTCAAACTCGATAGCATCTTAATCAGGGCAGAGAAACTCACGAGAATGGACAACAAGCCAAACCTCCCCCAAGAAGTGAAACTACAGTGGGCTGGATCTCGAGACAGAAATCTCGTCCTCCGGTCGAGGCGGAGCTTTTTTCTTGACATCCCTTTTTATAGAACTCATTGACAGGTTGTCCCCCAATTCCCTGGGCCCAATACGCGAATTGCGGGCGTACTGAATCAGCCACAAACGAGAGAAGCACAGCGGAAAGGACAACAGCCATGGAATCAGGGATTAAGATCGGCCAGAAATTTGAGTTCGCGATGCATGCAGATAAAGGGTTTAGGCAAAAAGCGGTCGTGACCCGAGTCTTATCCAATCGGGAAGAAGGAATCGGTCCGGAGGCAGACTATTACATCGCCGATTGGATTGAAGCGAGAACACTCGCGGAACAGCCAAAGGCGCTGGTTTTCGTGCTTGCAAACGACGGGAACGTTTATTTGAATGGCGAGTGGGTTGACATAATCGTGGACCTTGCCGCGTAGCTGTTGCGGGTAGCGCTTGAATCGCGGGTGAAAGGCGTTTGCCGCGTCGTGGCGGACTTCTGTCGGGTCGCAAGTCGGCAAGTTCAACGGTGGGACGAGCGAAGGGGCTAGTTCGTCGCCAGATCTCGTTCAACTGTCGAGCAATTTTAGCGGCGTCGTATCTCACGAATGACAACGGCATCTCTTTCCGTTTGAGTTTGGAAAGTTGAGACTGACGGCTCCACTCGGTAATTGCCTTCAATTCGACTCTCAATTTTGCGAACATTACTTGCCTTTGTCCATCGCGATTATGCGTCTGTCCCGATGCGGGTCGTCCGTGGTTGGCCGGTAGAAAACTCACACTTCTCTCTGGGCTTTGCCCCACAAGTTGTGCGGGAAACACCGATGAAGTTGTAGAATATGACTGCTACGGGAGGCCATATGTTCCCACTCCTTCTCCCTCTGCTATGTCTGCTGTTTCTTTTGCAAACCTCTTCTGCCCAGGAATCAGGAATCGAAAAGCCCGCTCGTGTACCTGAGACGTGCCCCGTTACCAAATTTTCAGACAAGCCTTTTGTTCCCCCATATCCTTATCCTGCCGAACCGCGTCTGGGCGCTTTTTGGTTTGGCTCTGACGGGCTGTGGATTATTCCGCCGGCAAACGGAGAATGGCGAGAGCTCAGACAGAAAATGGGCTGGTGGCGACGAGGCTATGACTGGCGCAAGGAACCGACGCCGAAACTGAAGATCATGGGGCGACGGCTAGACTCTCAGGCTCCGCCTCTTGATGTTGATGGGCCAAATGCCGTCGGTGTAAGCGGCCCTCCTGGGAATTACATGATGGTGGGTTTAACCTTTCCAACACCCGGCTGTTGGGAGATCACGGGACACGATGAGAACGACGAGTTGACATTCGTGGTATGGGTTGCGAAGTAGTTGTCTCTGGGCTGTCGGCCGATCGATCTTGCTAGATCGCCATCACACTCTTGACGGGGTCGTGAATGTAATCGTTGGGCATAAACTGGTGGCCGTGAGACACACTTGTTTTGGCTGGATGTTAACCGGGAAATAGCGAGATGACGGCATGCCGTTGGAGTTGCCATGTACAGTGTATACAGCCTTCCGAGACAGTGTTCGGAACATCAGGTTTTGGTGAATGAGGAAATCGACGCTTGGGAAGAGTACGACGGTTTGAAAGTGGCCTTATCCGATGACCCGGTGCCGCCCGAGCTTGCCGAGGAATTAGATCGTCGTTACAACAAGGCAACCGAAGCTAGTAAACAACTGAAGTACCACGTCGAGTGGTGTCCCCTGTGCAGGCAATGAGCAAGGCCGATAGTCCCTTCATCCTAGTGAACAAGTGACTGACCCCAGGCACCTTCATTGAACGGATTCTGAGTGTAATCGCCTGTGGGTGTTGAAAAAGTCACCGTGATTAGCAAGCGGAGTGGTGGCAGAAGCGTGGTACAAGGAAGAAATCCTAGCCATGCTCTGTTGGATCACCATTCTCGGAGGCCTGCTCATCATGATGGGGCAACATGACCGCTCCGAAGCGCTGTTCTACTACTTCCGTCTGGACGATCAAGTTCCTGAGACCCATCTGCTGCGGCTGATCGAAAGGCACATCAGCTTTGCCTTCGTGCGGGAAAAGCTGAAAGATAGTTACAGCGAGACCGGCCGGCC
>JBARIF010000298.1:0-1696 GCA_049799615.1 Terriglobales bacterium | reverse complement strand
GGTGATGGCTGGTCAAGGGGCCACAAGCCTAGCGATCCCGTCTGCCGTAGTAACGCCTGAAATGGCGAACCGAGTGACTCCCGAAGCGGTGGAGGCTATTGCCACAGAAACGCATAAACAAAATCCTTCGATTGTTGATTCCATTAGCGGGTTTTATGCCCAGCATCCGACATTGATAAAGGCTCTAGGGGCGACGGCGCTGAGCGTCGCGATGGCGAAGATCTCGCAACGCGCTGCCTAATGCGGTTCGGATCGAGCGGTAACGATTCGGGAGAAGTTGAGCCAGACAGCGCTGACAGAAAAAGGTTGCACGCAAGATTGGCCTAGTTTGAGCATAACCGAGATGTTGAGAAAGCGATCAACAATCGAAACATTGGAAGGACCGAAGAATGTCAAAACGAATTTGCACTCTGCTATCGCTTGCCGCTTTGTCAATGTTCTGCGCCGCACTATTGGCAGCAGACACGTTGACCTGAGAGACGGCACTCAGCACACTGGTACTCTGGTTGGCGCGACTCCGACTACCCTCACTTTTCGGGAAAGAATAACTCTCCACCGCTATCCGAGGTTCAGTGTGCAATCGATCGAGATCAACACTGCCGTGGACAGCTCTACCGCGGTTTCCGGATCAAGACATGCGGCTGGGTTGGCGAACAATGTCGAGCTTCCTGCTGGCACCGAAATCGCAGTGCTTTCCAGTCAGACAATTGATTCGTCGACCGCCTCCGCTGGGCAGATATTCCCTGCCGACGTGGCGGAGAACGTAATGGACGCGGCCGGGCGTGTGGTCATTCCCAAGGGTTCGCTAGCTGAGCTGGTGCTGCGTAGTGCATCTGGAGGCGGAGTGACATCCAATGCGGAGTTGGCTCTGGACCTGCAGTCCGTCAAGGTCGGGAATCGGCGGTATGTAGTTAAAAGAGCCGACCTGGAACAGAAGGCGCAAGGCGGTGTCGGCGCAAACAAACGCACAGCTGAAATGGTAGGGGGCGGTGCGGTCTTGGGCACCCTTATCGGAGCGATTGCCGGTGGTGGCAAAGGCGCAGCCATCGGAGCCGTCGCAGGAGCCGGGGCAGGTGCCGGGACACAAATCCTTACGCGTGGCAAGTCGGTTAGGTTCCAGCGGAACGACACTGAGGTTCAAGCTGGACCAGCCATTGACGTTGCAGGCGGCGTATTGACACATGGCGGTTACTCTCCCGAGGAACGCAACGTACTTTCGAGGAGGTTGAAAATGCGCAATACAAGAAATCTAGTTTTTCTTGCTCTGAGCGTGACCGCGCTCGTCGTTATCCTCAATGTGCGAGGTATGGGACAGACCGTTTCGTGTTCCTCGGACGACGGCCATCGGCAGGAGTGCCCGGCGGACACTCGCGGTGGAGTTAGGATGGTAAAACAGCGCAGCGACTCTCCCTGCCAGGAAGGTTACAGCTGGGGGTCGGACCGTAGAGGCATCTGGGTGGACCATGGTTGCCGAGCTGATTTTTCCGTAGTTCCATACCCGTACGGAGGAACAGACCAGGGCAGCACTATCTCGTGTTCGTCCGATGACGGTGGCCGGCACTATTGTACGGCCGACACGCGCCGCGGCGTGCGGCTGTTGAAGCAACGTAGTGACTCGTCATGCCTCCAAGGTCAAAGCTGGGGTTTTGATCCTCGGGGCATTTGGGTTGACCACGGCTGCCGCGCTGATTTTGAG
>JBARIF010000297.1:0-1615 GCA_049799615.1 Terriglobales bacterium | reverse complement strand
AACGAGACTGGGCGATGCTGCTTAGGTCAGAATGCTGTTGCGGGGTGAGCAAGACTTCGCTGCCAGTAGCCATGACAGCTTTGATGCTGACGGACTAGTAATGGTTACTCTGCGACAAGCCACTAGTGAGCCTCACCGCTTTCATGATATTTGGTACCCTCAGCAACTACTCAGGATTTTAAAGCGGGTCAAGCAACACCCTTCAGCGAACTGAGTGCGCTAGCGTGCTGACTCTGCTGTGTGCCCTTGGTATCCTTTCGGCATTGTGGCCAAACCGAAGCAGCCCAGTTCACCCGAACAAACTCTCGAAGAACTGCTAGACAAAGTATCGGTCGCGCGCGAAGACCTTCTCGTGATTGAGCGATCCCTTGAGCGTCTCCGAGCTGATATCACTAAATCCCAAAACCAAAAAGACGGCTCAAGCAAGACGCGCAAAAAGACCTGAGTGCGTCCGCCCTTTGTGTGGCCCATTTGGGCCTTATACATGCAGCCGCATCGCCGTTACGCTAGTTTGTGAGCAGACTTTCGGGGTAGGGCTGTTCGAAGAGCGTCCCATGGCTCTACGAGTCTGGGACGTTTTTCTTTGCAGGACAATTCACCGACACCGCTGGGGAAAGAAATCGCAGGCAGCTCCTCCAACTCCAGTATCCTTCGTACTCATCCGCGCGGCTGTCGGAAACGTTTGGAGGCAGGCACTATGGTCGTAACAACGAGAAGTTGGCGGGAAGCTAGTCGTGCAGAACGATATTTAGAAGTGAACTGTGAACTTGCACGCCACGCTTGCCATAATCAACGAAGCCCAATTGTCTAAACCGATTCATAAAGAAACTGACTCGCGACCGCGTGGTACCTATCATCTCGGCGAGCGTCTCCTGACTAATCTTGGGGATCACTGTCTGAGGCACACCTTCTTTGCCGAAATGAGCAAGCAAGAGCAGAACTCGTGCAAGTCGCTTTTCGCTGGAATTGAAAAGTTTGATCGACCAAATCCTCTTCGTAGCGGATGTTCCGCCCCAGCAGATATCCTACGAACAAATCTGAAAATGCGTGCTCACGATGAAGTGCAAGCATCATCGCCTGCTTGCCAATCTGCAGGAGTTCGCACTCCGTCATCGCTGTTGCAGACCCCATGCGTACAGCCTGTCCAGCTAGTGCGCCTTCTCCAAAAAAATCCCCCTCGCTCAGAATACCAAGGGTAGCTTCCTTGCCAATCTGCGATACCACGGTGAGTTTAACTTTGCCTTGCTGGATGTAGAAGACTGCGTCTGCCGCGTCCCCCTGGGAGAAGATTGTTTGTTTCGCGAAGAAGACCGCAGATTTCCTGCCCTCGCCGATGGTGGCAAGGAATCTCTTCGGATCAGAGTCGCGCTGGTTCCTTGCGGGCACGATGGCTTGACGTCGTAGTTCTCGCGGACGGATTTGGTCGAGGCCATGATTCCGATCACGCGCTTGCGGCCTTCGTCCACGCAGGGCAGTGTGAATCTTCGTGTTTTGTTCACCATATTAAAATTAGAAATAGTCTTGCACAGGGAGAGGATGGGAGCTCTAGCGAGACGAGACAACTGGTCAATAGTGACCAGATCCCATTTCGGGAAATTGCTACGCTTACGTACTC
>JBARIF010000296.1:0-2339 GCA_049799615.1 Terriglobales bacterium | reverse complement strand
TCCCCCGCCAGGCCCGCGCCCGCATGGCCGAGGTGTGGCTGGGGCAGGCGCGGTGCAGATCTCCGACGCCCTCCGACAGCAGATGGAAGACGAGGTAGGCGATCTGTTTTTCGTGCTGGTGAATATTGCGCGCTACCTCTCGCTTGATCCCGAGTCAGCACTGCGCAAGACCAACCGCAAATTCAAACGTCGATTTCAATGGATCGAAGACCAGTTGCGCGCTTCCGGGCGCGGTCCCCAGCAGGCCTCGATGACAGAACTGGAATCGTTATGGCAACAGGCCAAGCTCCATTTCCGAGACAACGAGCAGGCCACCCAGCGTGAGGCCGGATGAACCAGAGCAAGACGGTGGTCCGCAAGTGCCATAACCTGGATGAATTGTCGGCCTGCGTTGCCCTGCAAAAAGAAGTCTGGAACTTCACCGAGGCCGACCTGGTGCCCCTGCGCATGTTTGTGGTGGCGGAGAAAATCGGTGGACAGGTTATCGGCGCTTTTGACGATGGGCAGCTGGTGGCCTTCGCCTTATCTCTACCGGGTTCGCGAGGTGGACACTCGTACCTTCATTCGCAGATGCTGGGAGTGCGCAACCAATATCGCAACGCCGGCCTGGGGCGACAGGTCAAGCTCTTCCAGCGGGAAGACGCTCTCGCCCGGGGATTTGAATTGATCGAGTGGACCTTCGATCCCCTCGAAATCAAGAACGCCTATTTGAACATCGAACGCCTGGGCGCCATTGCGCGCCGCTATACCGTCAACCAGTATGGAATCACGTCTTCACCGTTGCAGGGCGGCTTGCCTTCCGACCGCCTGGTGGCGGAGTGGTGGCTGAAGTCGGAACGCGTGGAGAATCTCTTGCGCAACGCGCAGAAGCCGGGATTTGAGACCCTGAAAACAATTTCGGTCCCGGCTGAAATCTATGAATGGAAGGCATCGTCCGCGACCCGGCAGCGGGCTCAGGAGGTGCAGGATTGTAACCGGAAGGATTTCTTGCAGGCATTCTCTGACGGACTGGCGGTGCTCGGTTACGAATGCGATCAGCAGGGAGCAGGCAAATTCCTGCTCGGACGGTGGAACGAAAGCTGGATTTAAGCGTCTTAATATCCAATGAAGATCGAAGCCATTACGCTGCGTGAAATTCAGATGCCGCTGGTGCATTTTTTTGAGTCCAGCTTTGGCCGTGTGTACAGCCGCCGAATCCTGTTGCTCACCGCCCGTTGTGAGGGAATTGACGGGTGGGCAGAATGTGTCGCCGCCGAGGATCCGTTCTACAGTTCGGAATGGATCGAGACGGCATGGTCCACGCTCAAGCATTACCTGGCGCCGGCAGTCCTGGGACGGTCGCTGGCCGCCGCCCACGAAACTGTCGGGCTCATGGCCAAGGTGCGGGGACACCGCATGGCCAAAGCTGCCATTGAAAACGCAGCCTGGGATGCCGAGGCCAGGCAGAAACAACAACCCCTGTGGAAGCTGCTCGGGGGCACGACTCGCGAGATCCAGTGTGGCGTTTCCATCGGCATCCAGGATTCCGTCGAACAACTGCTGGCGAAGATCGACACTGAGCTGGCCGCGGGCTACCGCCGTATCAAGGTCAAGGTGAAGCCGGGATGGGACGTGAATGTGCTGGAGCGGATTCGCTCGCGCTGGCCGGACATTGTGCTCAGCTGCGATGCCAACTCGGCCTACACTCTTGACGAAGTTGAACACCTGCGCAAATTTGACCGCTTCAATCTGCTGATGATCGAACAGCCGCTGTGGAATGATGACATCTACTACCATGCCCGGCTGCAGCGCGAGCTGCGCACAGCCATTTGCCTGGACGAGTCCATACGCCATGCGCGCGACGCTGCGGCGGCCGTTGAAACCGGTGCCTGCCGCATCGTGAATATCAAAGTCGGAAGGGTAAGCGGGTTCAGCGAGGCCCGGAAGGTCCACGACGTCTGTCAGGCCAACAACGTCCCGGTATGGTGTGGCGGCATGCTGGAATCGGGCGTGGGGCGGGCCCACAACATCGCTCTCTCCACGCTGCCAAATTTCCGCCTGCCCGGCGATGTGTCCGCGTCAAAGCGCTATTGGAAGGAAGACATCATCGAGCCCGAAGTCGAAGTCAGCGCGCAGGGGACAATCACGGTCAGCGACCAGCCGGGCACCGGCTACCGCATCCGCGAAGACCTGATCGAAACGCTCGCCGTAAGAAAAGAGACACTTACTCCCTAATCAGTGTGTGGGTCGGACACTCCTGTCCGACGCCTTTGACTTTGCTTTTGCTCTTGATCCGCCTTTGTTTTTTGGCACTGCTTTGATTTGGTTTTGTTCTTGTGGGACTTGAGTCACTGCCTGCT
>JBARIF010000295.1:0-6029 GCA_049799615.1 Terriglobales bacterium | reverse complement strand
CCGCCTTGGCCCGTCCGGAAGTAGCCGGCGACGTAATGTGCCAAAGGCGTCCCGCTGCCGTCGATCTGCTTGATCATGGCGGGCGTCAGGCGCGTCTTGATCGAAATGTCGGTTGGGGTGCAGAAGAGCTTCTTCCACGGGGCGCGCAGCACGATCTGCGCCGCTTCGGGATCGAACCAGAAATTGAATTCGTGGCGGGGATTGTTTACGAATTCGGGATCGTCAGTTTGAGGGCCCAGGCTTCCTCCCATAAAGACGAGTTGCTGCGCCAGTTCCGGGAACCCGGGATCGATTGAAATGGCGAGCGCCAAATTGGTCATGGGGCCGCCCTCGTATATCGTCACTTCGTGAGGGTACTGGCGCACTTTGCGGATCAGGAAATGTGCCGCATCCTCGCCGGCGGGCTTGGTTGTGGGCTGGCCTTCCGGCAGTGGAGGGACAACGAAGGGCTCGTGCCACCAGCGGTCATCCCACGCGCCCGCGAAAGCCACCTTGCCGAAGCGTTGCTGCCATATCTGAGTTTCCTCATGCCGCCGCACCAGCGGGAAAACGGCCCCGGGCACGACCGGAATATCGGTGCGGCCCATGATTTCGAGCAGCCGCAGGGTGTGCGCCACCTCCTCGTCGCGCCATTGGTTTCCGCTGACTACCGTGATTCCCAGGACTTCGACTTGTGGGGATTGAACCAGCAAGGCAATGGTCTGCATGTTGCTGCCGCCGGGTCCGGAACCGTCCTGGTTGATGATGACTTTGCGCCGCTGCTGGGACCAGCCCAGGGAATTCGCCAGCAGAACGCCGGCGATTGCGAGGAAACACCTGCCATGTTTCATCATGGTCGGGGAGGCCGGGTCATCAACTCGATGTAGAGCTTGTAGAACTTCGCTGCGTCAATGTCGAATTGCACATTGGCTAGGCGCAAATAGGGAGGAACCTGCGCCTTGGAATCCCAGAAGAGGGTCTTGCCGTAGCTGGCCCCGTGATCGACGTCGATATCCATGTAGAGCTGCTTCTGGCCGGTGATGATGGAGGGATCGATCAAGGCGGCGCCGGCGATTTCGTCCCACATATAGCCGGGCAAGGAATACTTGTCGAGATATTGCGTCACCGGAGTGCCGGCCTTGGCGATGGTAGCCTTCATCTCCGCGGTAAAGCGCGTTTTTACCGAGATGTCGATCGGAGTGATCGTGACTTTTTTCCAGGGAGCGCGCAGCACGATGCGGGTAGCTTCAGGATCGAACCACCAGTTGAATTCGCGGCGGGCATCGATAGCGCCGGGATCGATGGCCCCCTTGTCGGCGTACAATCCGCCGCCCATCATGACGAACTCCTTGGCCAGCGTGGCGACCGAGGGATCGAGCTTCAGCGCCAGGGCAAAATTGGTCAGCGGCCCGCCCGCCCATAGGACAACTTCGCCGGGATACTTGTGCACCATCTTCACGATGAATTCGGCGGCTGTGCCGGGAGCGGCCTGAATGTGCGGCGCGCCTTCCTTCATCGGGGGAACGATATCCGGGTCGTGGTAGGGCTCGTCGTAGATGGTGGAGCGGTTGGCTTGGAAGCGATCGGTCCAGCAGCCTTTGTATTCCAGTTTGCCATACAGGGCTTCCCAGCGCTCGGTTTCTTCCTTGGAATTTAGCAGAGGGAATTCGGCTCCCTGAATCACCGGGACGTCTGTGCGCCGGGCGATCTCCAGCATGCGCAGGGCGTGCTGGGTCTCTTCTTTGACCCACTGGTCGCCGCTGACCGTGGTAATGCCGAGGACGTCAAACTTGTCCGATTGCAGAAAAACCAGGAGTGCCTGCTGGTCGCTGGTGCCCGGTCCGCGGGCGTCCTGATCGACGATAACTTTGATCTTCTGGGCGGCCGCAGTGGTCACCACGGCGAAGGAGAGCAAAAAGCCCAGAGCCAACTGGCTCTTACGCCATGTCATCGTTCCTCCCATGGTTCGGCACCCGTACTCAACCAAAGGGCGCGGCTCAGAGCCGCGCCCTCTAAATCGCTGCGCCAAATCCGCCGTCTCCCGCAAGCTTCTAGAAGCGAAGCTTGAGGGCAAACTGAATCAGGCGCGGGTTGTTAACGGTGCTGGTGATGACCCCGAAAGTGCTGCTGGTGTCGGCGTCCCCGCCGGGCAACCCAAATTGCGCATGGTTGAAGAGATTGAAAAACTCCGCACGGAAATCTATGTCTGTACCCTCACGGAAGGACAGGGGGATACGCTTGATGATCGAGAAATCCGTGTTTACAAAGTCGGGGCCGTAAACCGGTGCTCGAGGCGCATTTCCGAGTTCCCCGGAAAATGGGTCGACAAAGCACTGTGTGTTGAACCATTTGCCCAAGGTTGCGTTGTCAGCCTTGGGACTGCATATCTGGTCGGGGCGCGTAAAGTTGTTTCCGTTGTTGGTCAGGTTTACGCCCGAACTGTTGTTGCTGGCGATGACAAAAACCGGAAATCCCGAGGTGATCTTTTCGATCACGTTGATTTGCCAGTTTCCCAGCACCGCGTTCAGGCCGCCATTCCAGTTGCTGCCAAAGGCCTTGCCCTTACCAAAGGGCAGGTCGTAGAGCACGCTGGCGGTAAAATTGTGGTTGAGCTGGATTTGAGATAAGCTCCAGTCCGCGCGCGTCGTTCCTGGCAACGGGAAGTAAGTCACACCTGTGCTCGAACCCAAACCGTCGTTGAATCCATTGTCGAAATTGCGCGCATAGGTGTAGCCCAGGAGGACGTAGAGTCCGTGCCGAATGTTTTTGGTCTCGGCCTTGACCTGAAGCGAATCGTAGCGGGCGTCGCCCCGATCGTTGATGTTGGCGATGGTCGTAAAAGGGCCGAATGGAGCGGTGGGAATTCCGCAGCCCAGGGTGTAGCCAGGCACGACGCCGCAGGCCGACGGAGAGGAAACATTCAGGTTACTGCCATCCACCAGAATGTGATGACTGCGGGAACCGGCATATCCCATGGTCAACACCACACTGCCGGGCAATTCCTGTTCGACGTTGAGGTTGAACTGCTGCACTCTGCCCTGCTTGAAATTCAAGTTCTGGGATTGAATGGTTCCAGCGAAGGTAGCCGGGTCCGGTTGCTGGGTGAAAATGGGGAATCCGTTGGACACGCTCAAGCCAAAGTCGAACGGTCCCACGCTCCCTGCGCAGGCGGCCGTGGGAGCGGCACAGCCCCCGACCGTGAAAGCAAACTGGCCGCTTTCCGCGAAGAAGGGAGGGTTCTCCCACAGACCCTGCGCGCCCTGGTTCCAGGAGGAATCATGGAACATGGCATAGCCCGCCCGCACCGCGGTCTTGGAGCTGCCGAATGGCTTCCACGCCAGGCCGACGCGGGGTTCGAGGGCGGTCTTGTCGAGCTCAATGCCCACGCGGGCGTCTGAGTTCGCACCGGGAATCAGATAGTTGCAGCCCGGAGGCGTCCCGCAAGCGCTGTTGAAATCAAAGTTCGCCTGGCGGTTCTGGGCTTCGGTGATGGGTGTGACGAACGCCCATGCCAATCCAAGGTTAAGCGTTAAGTTGGGCGTCACCCGCCAATCATCCTGGACATAGGGACGGAACAGTTTCCAGCGGCGTCCGGTGGTCGCACCCTTGAAGGTCTGATCATGAATCGCCAGACTATTCAGGCCGAGGAGAAAGTCAGCGGCGTTATCGCCACCCTGGAAGGTGGGGCCGTTGTTGGTCCACAGGTTGGTGAAGACGAAGAAGCCGTCCTGGAAGGCGTTGGTGAGCACATTCATCTGCTGGGCGCGAATCTGGCCACCTACGCGGATGTTGTGCTTGCCACGAATCATATCGAGCGAGTCGGCGATGGTGAAGACGTTGGTCCCGCCCTGGAAGGGCGCGAAGCCGCGATCGCCCAATCCCCAGTACGGACCACCCACGCTGGTTGTGGTCATGCCGCAACTCACACAGTCTGTCTTCGACTGGGACAAGCCGGTAGGAGCGCCTCCGGGAAAACCGGAACAACTGCTGTCCAGATCGGCGCCGGGAATGCCAAGTTTCGCAGCTTCGCAGGAGTGGTCGCCAAAGGACAGGATGTGGTTAAAAATGCGGTTGTAGCCGCCGCTGACCTGGTTGATAGTGCGATCGGAAAAAATGTGGGTTTCCGACAGGGCCACGTTACGCCCGTGGTTGGTGATGTTCTGACTGCTGGCGAAGGCACTGGGTTCAGCGAATCCGGGTGATCCGCCGGGGACGAAGTTGGTCGCCTGATCGTAACTGAAGCGGGCGAAGACGGTGTCCTTGCTGGAGAAGTTGTGGTCCAGACGGACGTCAAATTCTCCCTCGTCGAGTTTCCGCACCGGCACATTGGAAAAGTTGAAGCCCGAGCCCGGCGCTATGCCCGGGGTGGGCTGAGGATAAAACCTGGGGCTCAGCATGATCTGCTGAGTGATTGGGTTGATCAGGCCGGCGGGCAGCTTGTTGCAAGGAGTTCCGGGGGCCTGGGTTCCGTCAGCGGCTACGGGCTGTGGGTTTCCCGTGCCATCGCACATAAAAGGATCCCGGCCATTCGGTCCAACGACGCTGTAGGGGTTGTACAACACCTGGGTTCCCGCAGGCAGGGGAACGCCATACAGGTCGGAGGAGAAATCCCCGGTCCGCATCGCGGCGGTGGGTACAAAGCCGTTAAAAGCGACTCCCTTGCGTTGCCGCCGGGCCTGATAGTCCGCGAAGAAGAAAGTCTTGTCCTTCTTGATTGGACCGCCCAGGGCGAAGCCGAACTGGTTCAGGTTGAATTTTTCTCTCTCCGAAGCAAAATAGCTGCGCGCGTCCAGCGAGGTGTTGCGGAAGAATTCAAACACCGACCCGTGAATCTGGTTCGAACCTGATTTCGTGGTCACCAGCACGGTCGGACCCGCGCGCGTGCCGTATTCCGCCGAGTAAGTGTAGGTCAGAACCTTGAATTCCTGAATAGCGTCGATCGAGGGCAGAATCGAGATGCCGCCGCCGGTGAGTTCGTTGTTGTCGTTGCCATCGAGCAGCCAGTCAGTGCTCTGGGCGCGCGATCCACCGACCGAAAGGGAGTAAGACCCGCGGGTGGAGACCTCGCTGCTAGGTCCGCCGTTGAAGAAACTGTTAGGGTTGGTTTCCTGCACCGTGCCCGGCGTAAGCGTCGCCAACTGTACGAAGTTGCGGCCGTTCAAGGGGAGGTCGGCGACTTGCTGAGAAGTAATGACCTGACCCAGAGTCGGGTTCGCGGTCTGCACCGCCACTTCAGTCGCGCTGACTTCCACAGTGGATGCAACGGACGCGGGCGTCAGCGTGAAATCCAGTTCGCGATGTTCGTCCACCTGCAGGCGCACGTCCCTCTGTTCGACCGGACCAAAGCCCGCAGAGTCAACTCGAACCGTGTAGTCGCCGATCGGCAACAAGGGCATGAGGTAATGCCCAGTATCATCGGTCTTAGACTCGCGAATGAGACCCGTAGCTTGTGCGGTTGCCTTGACCGTCGCCCCGCTAACGACGGAACCGGTCTTGTCGGTGACCGTACCGAAAAAACTGGCGTTAGCTTGGCCATACAGAAGTGGGCAGATGGGAAGTACCAGCGAACAGAAAACTACCAGCAGCGCCTTCTTGGTCAGCATCAAAATCCCCCATGCGGTCCCGGATCGAGTGGTGATCGGGACACGGCTATCCCCACGAACTCCAGATCCCCCATTTACTACGCGACGATACCCGCACACGAAGTCGACATGCAAGACTTTTTGTGCCCGGGTTCACAAAACTTCGAGGTTGATTGGCTCTTGTTGTCGTCGCGGACAACTGATCAGCTGGAATTTCGATCTCATCCTAAAATCTGGTGGGCAGAACGATACTGCCATTCGCCATCAGGTGTCAACCGCAACTACCTTGATGGCCGTGATTTGACTGTGGCTGATGGTTGTTATTTTGCCCCGTCCAGCAGTGTGAGCGCCTGGTCGGTGGTGATGAACGTGGCTCCCAGTGCCTGCAGTTCCGCAACCGCACGTTTCCCATCTTCGGAATTCAGGGTTTCGATGGCATCCTGAACTACGGAGACGCGCCGGCCGCGC
>JBARIF010000294.1:0-6385 GCA_049799615.1 Terriglobales bacterium | reverse complement strand
GGAGACGGTAGTGGTCCAACGGCGATGCTTGCGGGCGGCGCACGATTTGCGGGCGGGAACGGTTCTGGCGCCGGAAATGCTGGAAGCGCTGCGCCCGGCTCCGCGCGAGGCGGTGACTCCGTATGAGTTAGCTCGAGTGATTGGCAAGAAGTTGACGCGCGACCTGCGGTCGGGTGAGCACCTGACCTGGACCGTCCTGACTGAAGCGGGGGCCCATTAGTGCGGATCTTGTATTTTTCCGACAATAGCTCGGACCACAACCGCAGATTTCTGGAAAAGCTGTCTTTCTACGGGCATGAAGTCTGGTTCCTGGATTCGGCAGATGATGAAGCGGCTCATGACAGGGTTTCCGAAGGTTGGCTGCCGGCGGGGGTCCGCCGCGTGTCTCATGAGCGAGTTGTCCGCCGCGGGGCAGACCCGAGCGTTTACGAGGAGTTCCTGCCTGAGTTTCAGTCTTTGCTGGCCAAGTTGCGGCCTGAACTGGTGCATGCCGGGCCGGTTCAGGGATGCGGTTATGTGGCTGCCCGGTCAGGGTTCCATCCACTGTTGGTAATGTCCTGGGGCTCGGACCTGCTCCTGGACGCAGGTCGAAACCCAGAATGGGTGCAAGCCACCACCACCGCCCTGAACGGCGCCGACGGATTGCTGTGCGACTGTGACGCGGTGCGAACCGCTGCCCAGGGCTTCGCTCCCATTCCAGATGCTCGTATTGCCCAGTTTCCCTGGGGAGTCAAAAGCGGAGCGTTTTCTCCGGTCGGGCCCGCGCCTGCCGGCGTGAGTTGGCCGGCGGAGCCAGGAGCGGTTCATTTCATCTCTACCCGCTCATGGGACACCCTCCACGGCATCGATGTGCTGCTGGAAGCATTCCGGCGGGCGCACAGCGAGAATAAAATGCTGCGCCTGATGTTGCCGGGCGACGGCCCGATGGCTGGAATGGTGCATGAGTTTGTCGCCCGCCAGGGATTGCACCAGGCGGTGCTCACTCCGGGCCTGCTTTCTGCGACAGAATTGCCGGGTTGGTTTCGGTTGGCGCATGGATATGTCAGTTGTGCCGGTTCAGACGGAACGTCCATTTCACTGCTGGAGGCCATGGCGACGGGCCTGCCAGTCCTGGTCACGGACATTCCCTCCAATCGTGAATGGGTCAGGGCGGGAGAAAACGGCTGGCTCGCGGCGGCCGGTTCCGCCCATGATTTTGCCGGCAAGTTGCTCCGCATCGCTGCTCTGAAAGCGTCGGAGCGGGAGGCGATCGGCAAGCGGAACCAGAGGATTGTGGCCGAGCGCGCAGATTGGGACCGGAATTTTCCGCTGCTCCTGGATTTGTACGAGCGCCTGATGAAAGTAGAGGCGCCAGCGTGAGAGTAGTCAGCCCGCTTCTGAAGCACGCGGTGTTTCCCGGCCTGGCGAAGCTGGGTTATCTTCGCCGCCGCAACGGAGCAGGGCCGGCAATTGTGACCTATCACGGAATTTTTCCCAGGAGCTACAGGATGATCGATCCCGATCTCGACGGCAGCCTGGTGAGCGCGGATTCATTTCGCCGGCAGCTTCGCCTTCTGAAGAGTCATTACAACGTAATTTCTCCCCAGCAGTTTCATGACTGGTGTGAGGCGAAACAGGATTTACCTCCCCGCTCCGTGCTGTTGACCTGCGATGATGACTTGCGAAATACGCTGACTGAAATGGTGCCGATTCTTCAGGAGCACGGTCTCTCGTGTCTGTTTTTTGTTACCGGCGCTTCGCTCGAGGCGTTGCCGGCCATGCTGTGGTACGAGCAACTCTACCTGATGTTGCTCACCGCCCGGGAAGATATAGCCCTCGATCTTGGCGACGGCTTTCAGGCGCGATCGAGGAGCCTGCCGGAGAAACGACGAGTGTGGTGGAGCCTGGTCAGGCATCTGTCGCGTTTCGACGCGGTGGAGCGGCAGATGCTGCTGGACCAAGTGCAGGCCCAGCTTCAGCTGGGTGACGATTGGAGCAGTGAGATCCTCACCGGCCCTTTGCGTGGCCGGTTCCTGATGCTGAACGCCGCGGAAGTGCGGTCGCTGGTGGCGGCGGGAATGGGGGTGGGTGCGCATACCTTGACCCACCCGCTGCTGTCGCAACTACCTCCCGAGGCGGCGTGGGCTGAGATTGCCGGGAGCCGCGCCCGCCTGGAACAGGTGATTGGCAGGCCCGTGTGGGCATTGGCCTATCCCTTCGGGGACGCGGATTCGGCCACCGAGCGCGAGCGGGAGATGGCACAGCGCGCCGGCTTCAGCTGCGCCTTCCTCAATGTGGGGGGTGGCTTCGGCGCTTCCATGCCGCGGTTTGCGCTGCCCCGGGTGCACGTCACCGGCGAAATGAAGCTGGGCGAATTCGAAGCTCACGTTTCCGGTTTTTACCGGTCATTGCGGCAGCGTCTTCGGGTCTCCGCCTGAGCAGCAGGAGCATCATGCCATTGCGAGCCCAATCCGCGCGGGGGGAGACGAGAGCGGCCAATCTCCAGGCTTACCGCGACCCGCAGGTGGTTTCGCACTATGCGGAGCTGGACTATCTGACGGCATGCGAGCGTCTTCTCTTTGATACCTACTTGAAGGCGGGCATGGCCATTCTCGACCTCGGAGTCGGCGGCGGTCGGACCACGCCTTATCTCTCCCGGAAAGCGTCCCGCTATGTTGGAGTGGATTATTCACAAGAGATGGTCCAATCCTGCCGGGGCAAGTTCCCCGAGTTGGAGTTCCGGGTGTCCGATGCCTCGGACCTGACTGCATTTTCCGATGCCTCCTTTGACGCCATCGTCATCGCCTTCAACGGGCTGGACTGCGTTTCCCCAGAGGATCGGCGCTGGCAATGCCTGCGGGAGTGCGGACGCGTACTGCGGGCCGGCGGAGTGCTGGTATTTTCGTCGCACAATCCGCGGTCGATTCTTGTCCGGCCGGCATGGGACCGGGAGCGGCTGCACGCTTTCGCCGTGAAAGTGGTCTCGGAACGGAGTGTTTTCTTTCCGGTAACGCTGTGGTCATTGAGGGCGGCAAAATCCCTGCATTCATTTTTGCGCGCCGCCGTCGAGTCTGGCCGGCGGCTACTGCGGCGGGTCCCCAAGCCAGCCTTCTGGCGGGGCGAAGGCTACCTCTTCGACCCTGCCCACGGGGGTTGGATGACGCACTGCTGGACCCCGGCCAGAGTGCAAGAGGAATTGGCCCGGTTTGATTTTCGGCTGGAGACTGTTCTGGGGGATGACTATCCCAGGCGCAGCCGGGAATTAGTCACGGACTGGTACTACTACGTCTTCTCCAAGAAAAGCGCGGCGGCGGGTGAACTTTGCGCCTGAGCATCCTCCATGAGATTCCGCAGGACCAGCGGCTCCGCGACCAGTGGAATGGGCTAGTGTGCCGCATGGAGCGTCCGGAAGTTTTCTACACCTGGGAGTGGGCGACGGCCGTGGATCGCGCCTACCATTCGTCCCTGAAGCCTCTGCTGTTGTTGGCCTACGAGGGCGACGCACTGGCAGGAGTGGTGGCCCTGGCCACCGACCAAGCGGGAAAGCAAATTTCCTTTCTGGCCGGAAGCACGGCCGACTATTGCGATTTCATTTGCCCACCCGGGCAGCGGAAGGAATTTGTAGAAGGCGTGTTCGCAGAGCTGGGCAGGCTTCAACCGCCGATTCTGCGGCTGGCAAATCTGCCCCCCGACTCGGCGACATCGCGGACCCTGCAGAGCGCAGCGGAGGGGCACGGCTACCTGGTATTTTCCCGGCCGGCTTACCGCTGCGCCCAGATCGCGCTCGGTTCCGCGGCGGAGCGGCAAAAGTTGAAAGAATCGGTGGTCAGACGCAAAGCCTTGCGCTCCTACCTCAAGGGGATGGAGAGAACAGGCCCAGTCACGGTCGATCATCTCACCGAGTGGCATAAGATCCAGGCAGAGCTGCCACGCTTTGTGGAGACTCATGTGGCCCGCTTTCGCGCTGGTGGCCGGGCGAGCAATCTGGCGAGTGCGGAGCGGCAGAAATTTCTCTGCGGGCTGGCCGAGCTGCTTTCCGCGGCCGGCTGGCTGGTCTTGACCCGCCTGCTGGCCGGCGAAGAGCCCGTGGCCTGGAACTACGGATTCCAGTTTGCCGGCAGCTGGTTTTATTACCAGCCGACGTTTGATGCCAGGTGGCGGCAGTTTTCTCCCGGGTTCTGCCTGCTCAGCAAGATGGTGGAGCAGGCTTGCGATGATCCAGGAATACATCTTCTGGATCTGGGACTGGGCGATGAAGGTTACAAGGAGCGCTTTGCCAGCACCTACCGCCAGACCCTGCACGCTACAGTTACGGATTCACGGGCGGTGCGATTGCGGGAAACGATGCGCTATCACGCGGCGGCGGCGGTCAAGTCTTCGCCGCGGCTCGAACATTGGGTACGACGGCTGGTCGGTCGTGCTTCTGCGGAAAATGTAAAACCATGAAAGTGCTCCTGCTCCATCCCGACGACCCGATTCCGGCACTGGACAAGGGATGGGACCTGGTCGTAGATCTCGGCCGCGCGCCGGCCGCGACCTACGACAAGTGGAGCCAGCAGGCCCGCGCCCGGGTGGTCAGCTTGTACGACTTTGCCAGAGACCGGGAGGACCTGCAGCGAGTCCGGGAGTTGCTCCAACTGGGGATGGGGCGGTGGGTGGATGCTTCGGGAATCGACTGGTGGGACGTGCTGTCGCTGCTGATCGAGCCTGATCTTCGCCAGCTGATTCTGATCGGCCGCCTGGCGCGGGAACTGACGGGCGGGTGCGAGTTGCATGCCAGCCGGTCTGGCGCCGCGGCCACAGCGCTGCAGGCCTTGACCGGAGCGCACCCCGTCAGGGTCGAGGCCGGACTCCATCCCATCAGACGATGGGCGCAACACTATCGCGAGGCTTTTGCTCAGCTGGACAGGGCGCAGATCAGCCAGATTGTTCAAGACAAATTCGACCGTGAACACGGGTTGCGGCGGCGGCTCGCTCACCGGCGTCGAACTCCCGGGAATCCGGTCGTGCTGCTGCCCTCCGCATACGTCAACGTTTCGCGCACCGCGGTTTCTTACGCAGCGCTGCTCCCGGGTGAAAGCTTTCTTCTCGTGTATGCCAGGAACAGCGCCCGACTGAAAGCCGTGCCATCGAATGTTTCAACCATATCCCTGGACCCATACTTCGCAGCTCCCGATTCGAGTACAGCTCTGGCTGAGGCATGGCAGTTGCTGAAGGACCATCTCATGGCAGGCGCGGACGAATACGCGGCCGCGAATGCGACTGGAGTTCTGGACCGGATTCCGGGCTTGATGCGGTGGGGAGTTGCTGTGCGCGATGCGTGGCTCCAGGTATTTGAATCGGAAGCCATCGCCGGATGTCTGTGCTGCGACGACAGCAATCCCTACACTCGACTTCCGCTGATTCTCGCCAGGAACCGTGGCATCCCAACTCTGGCCTGCCACCACGGGGCCATGGATTCGAAGATGGCGGTGAAGGTGCCGCACGCGGACATCTATCTGGCCAAGGGCGAAATCGAGCGCGACTTCCTGCTGCGGTCGTGTGGCGTGCCTGCGGAAAAAGTCGTGCTGGGCGGCCAGGGATTGCCATCCCGCCCCGACACGCCGAAACCGGCGGCCCCGCAGAGCGAACCCTGGCTGGTGTTTTTTACCGAACCCTATCGGGCGATGGGATGGCGCCTGGAAGAGGTGTACGGTGATCTCTTGCCGAAATTATG
This sequence comes from Terriglobales bacterium, assembly GCA_049799615.1. Lineage (GTDB taxonomy): Bacteria > Acidobacteriota > Terriglobia > Terriglobales > Acidobacteriaceae > JAIQFF01. The sequence goes on along the minus strand of JBARIF010000294.1, from coordinate 690 downwards.
GTCACTGTCCCAGGCCTGCAAGCTCAAACTCGTCTTCAAGATTCATCCCTTCGAAAGCGTTAGAGGACACCGGCGAGTGCTGAGAAAATATCTGCCTGAACACGAAGCACGGATCGGAGTGATCGCGGGAGCGCCTTCGCCTCAACTATGGAGAAATATCCGGTTTGCCCTGACCGTACAATCCACGGTGGCGCTGCAGTGCTCCGCCGAAGGGATCCCGGTGTTCCTGTGTTCCTGGCTGCGGGACACAAGCTCGGGATACCTCGAGCAGTTCGCGAGATTCGGCATCGGACAGGTGCTGGAATCGGCCGCCGAGTTGAGCGAAATTCCTCGCCTGCTGGAGATGAAGGGCAAGGCGGTTGAGTTGCGGCCCAGCCTGTGGCCGACCATGGACCCCGCGCAGCTGCGGGATTTGCTCTTACGTACCACTTCGTTCTCGGAGCCAATAAGAGCCCGGGCGTAACCGTATCTATGTCATTGCCAGCTAAAACGCCGTCCGCCGAGGCCGTCCTGCAGCTTGAACCCAGGCTGGCCGCTGCCCCGAGCTTTCGCCAGCAGATGGGGCACATCTCGCGCCATTCGGCGGTGTTCTTTGCGGGCACGATTTTTACGGCGGCCGCGGGATATCTATTCAAGATCTATCTTGCCCGGGTGTTAGGGGCGGAGGCCCTCGGTGTCTATGCCCTGGGC
>JBARIF010000293.1:0-5110 GCA_049799615.1 Terriglobales bacterium | reverse complement strand
GAACTTGCCATGTACTATTTTGCCTCTCGGTTAAAGGAGCAATTTGCTTGCGATGCGAAGCGTTCATGGATGGTCTGTGTTTTGGCTTCTCTTACTGCCGATTATCTTTGCTCAACCTTCTGAAGCGGAATCATGCCCAGCCGAACAGCATCCAGTATTCAGGATTGCCGTTGCCCCCGGGTTGAACGGGCAGTCATTGTCAGGACGACTGATCGTGATGATGTCCAATCAGGCCGGTCCCGCGGACAAACTCGCCCCCAGCTTTGGGCCCGACGCTCATTCCGTTTGGGTCGCCGCGCGAGAGGTCCATGGCCTCACACCCCAGACACCCGTTGTCATTGATCCGGATGAATTGGCTTATCCGGCTACATTCTGCACTGCTCCGGCCGGAGATTACAAAATCAAGGCCGTTCTGGATGTGGACCACAATTTTGCTTATTACGATGACGCTTCCGACGGCGATCTGATCGGCACCGTTGCGGAACAGAAATTCGATCCTGCCCTAGGCCAACAAATCTCAGTGACACTCACGGAAACCAAAACCGACCCGCCATTGCAGTTGCCTCCTCATACCGAACTATTCGATTTCGTCAGTCCCGGCATTTCCCGGTTCTGGGGGCGCCCGATCCATATGCGGGGAGCGGTTGTGTTACCGCCGGGTTATCACACCAGCAAAGCTCACTATCCCACGGTGTACCTGACGCACGGTTTTGGCTCAGACATGAAGTATCTGCTACAGCGCAGCGCCACTAACACAGATAAGCTGATGGAAGAAAAGAAAATCCCGGAGATGATCTGGGTGATGTTGCTTCAGGCTTCGCCGACCGGGACCCATGAGTTCGCCGATTCAGTAAACAATGGGCCCTGGGGGAAGGCCCTGACCGCTGAGCTTATTCCTTACTTGGAAAAGAAGTATCGAATGGATGCAAAACCGAGCGGACGTTTGCTAACAGGGCATTCCTCCGGCGGTTGGGCGGCAATGTGGATCCAGGTTTCACACCCTGAGCTGTTCGGCGGTGCCTGGCCGACGGCTCCCGATCCCGGTGACTTTCGCAACTTCGCTGCCGGCGCCGATATCGCGTCTCACCCACCATCCAATTTCTTCCGCAATGCCGACGGTAGTACGCGGATGTTCATTCGCATGGGCGGAAAAGATACCCAGGCCCTGGAAGATCTGGCCCGGCAGGAGCGTGTGCTGGGGGAATATAGCGGGCAACTGGCGTCTTTCGAATGGGTTTTCAGCCCTCGGGGCAAAGATGGACGTCCCATGCCGCTTTTTGACCGCGATACGGGAGCAATTGATCCAGAAGTCGCCGCGTATTGGGAAAAACACTATGACATTGCGAACCTGTTGCGCGCGAACTGGAACAAAATAGGTCCGCTGCTAAGCGAAAAAATCCATCTCACGGTTGGCACCGCGGACACCTTCCACCTGGACGAACCCGCGCGCCTCCTGGAGCAAACCATTAGGGATCTGGGCGGAAAGGCAAGTTTCACCTACGTGGATGGCCGCAGCCATTTTGATTTATACCAGGGCGGATTGTTCGAACGGATCGCAAAGGAGATGTACGCTGTGGCCCGGCCGGGAACTCAGCCAGATACTCATACTCTGCCATGACTGAAAGGGCTCGCGGGACAGTCGGCGGGATCTATTCTGTCAGCGTGCCGGTCACCAAATAGTCCTGTGGTGCAATCCCAAACGCATCTGCCACGCGGTTGAAGAAAGCAAACATGGCAGTGATGTAAACTGCTTCGGCGATTTGATCTTCCGACCAGCCTGCATCCCGAAGCCTCTGCACATCTTCGTGGGTCGAGCGGTGCGACGCCTCAGTAATCAGCTTGACGTAGTCGAGCAAAGCGCGCTCCGCCGGGGTCAGGCCGCCGTCGTCCAACCGGCCTTCCAGCACCGCAATCATGTTCTCATCGGTGGCTCCCTGAACCCGCAGGAAGTAGGCGTGGGAATCCAGTCAATACGGACAGCGGTTCAGGTAAGAAACGTAACTGGCAATCATCTCCTTGTAACGGCGTGAAAGATGACCTTCGGAGAAATGTACGGTGTTGGAGAACTGCATCACGTGCCGCAGAAAGTCCGGACGTTGCCCGAAGCACTTGAGGATGCCCGGCATCTTCTTCCTCCCGGACGCAGCACGCCACTGGTCGTACGCCGCAGCGATATCGCCGGTGGCATCGGCGTCCTGGATGAGCTTGATTTTCAATCCGGATTTGGACACATCCCGGATGTAATCCGGCATCAGAGCCTTGTTTTCTCCGCTCACGGCGTCGTTCTTCCCATGGCCACGTAGTTTTGTACAGGAACGCCAAAGGCATTGGCAATCCGGTTAAACATATTGAATAGCGCGATGATGTATGCTGCTTCTGCGATCTGTTCTTCCTTCCAGCCTGCATCACGGAGTTCTTGCACGTCTTCGGGAGTGGTCCGATATGCAGCCCTCGTCACCAGTTCCGCATATCTCATCAAAACCTGCTCAGCCGGTGTCAGTTCCGCGTTGTCGAGATCGCCTGCCAGAAAGGCATGCATGGTCTGCTCTGACGCTCCCTGCGTCTTCAGAAAGAAAGCATGGCTGTCCAGACAATAAGGGCAATCGTTCAGGAAGGAAACATAACTGCCAAGCATTTCCTTATGACGACGTGACAGGTGCCCTTCAGAGAACTGGAGGGTGTTGGAAAAATCCACCGACTGCTTCAGAAAATCAGGCCGGGCGCTGAGGCACTTGATGATCCCGGGGACTTTCTTTCGCCCGGAACTGGCCCGCCAATATTCATACGCTTCGGCGACTGCGCCGGTGGCGTCATCATCTTCCACAACCTTGATCTTGGTGGTCGCCGGCCTTGTGTTCATCGGTAAATCACGGCCCTTGCAATCGTACCTATGCTTCAACGTTGGAACGAATCATGTACGCCTGCGCTTCGCGTGGCAGCAAAAGCATCATCACGCTAATTAGCACCACCCTTACCAGCAATAGTACAAAACCATTACGCCCAGGGGATCAAGTTGCTGCGACAGCGCAGTTTCGCGTGTGTTCTAGTACTTTCCTACGATTGCCTTTCCCTTCCCGACCTCTTAATAATTGCGAATTTTCGTGGGACTGGGGGGACATGGTCTGACGTTGAGCGCAAGCTTGAAATCTGTCCCTGCACGAACAAGATAAAAAACCGAGGAAACCAATGACGAACTTTGGGAAAGTTCTATGTGCGACTGTCGTTCTGTTTGCAGGTCTGAGCGTCTCAGCCCAACAGATTACAGGCAGCATTCATGGGTCGGTCGTTGATCCTAGCGGCGCGGTTATGCAGGGTGCATCAGTGAGCGCTAAGCAGGCTGAAACCGGATTCATACGCTCTGCAACTTCGGATCGGGCCGGCACATACATTTTGCTGGAACTCCCGGTCGGCCACTACCAATTGAAAGTCGAAGCCAAAGGCTTCCAGAAATACGTGCAGGAAGGCATCACGCTGAATGTGAACGAGAATGCGACAATCCCGATTCACCTTGTGGTCGGTTCCGAATCCCAACTGATCGAGGTGACCTCTGATGCCAATCTCATCCAAGACACGGTGTCCAGCCTGGGCAAGGTGGTTCATGAGCGGGAGATTCTCGATCTTCCGCTCAACGGGCGTGACTTCTCGCAACTGGGAACTCTGCAACCCGGAGTCGTACCCCTGACGCCGGGACTCAAAGAGGCTGGAGGATCACTGCGCGAGGGGCAGGGGTACGCGGTGAATGGCCAGCGTCCGGAATCCAATAACTTCCTGATTGACGGCGCGAACAATTTCAACGGCGTAGATGCGGGCTTCGTCCTCAAGCCGCCTGTGGATGCCATCTCTGAGTTCCGCATTCTGACCCACAACTCCACCGCCGAGTTCGGGAACAGTCTTGGCTCAACCACCAACATCATTACCCGCGGCGGCACCAATCAATTCCACGGGGCGCTTTGGGAATTTCTCCGCAACGATGTTTTCGACGCCACCAACTACTTCGCGAGTACGACTGAGCCGCTGAAACAGAACCAGTTCGGGTCCACGCTGGGCGGCCCCGTCATCAAAGACAAGACATTCTTCTTTGCCTTTTACGAAGGCTACCGCAATCGCCAGGGGGAGACTGCGGGCTCCACCGTGCCTTCTTTGAAGGAGCGGCAGGGCGACTTCTCCGAACTCTGTGATCCCAGTCAGGGAGAGTCATTCGACAGCGCAGGCTTCTGCAGCAATCCGAACCACCAGTTGGGACTCGTCGTTACCGACCCGCCTACGTTTTTTCCGTTTAACCAGTTGCCGCCACCGTTCATTAGTGACTTCTCCAGGAGTCTCTTGACATTATTTCCGGAATCGAATGACGGACCCTTCACCTTCACTTCAACCGTCACCAAGCGGGACGACTTCAACCAGGCGGGGTTGCGCATTGATCATTACCTTACCCCCAGAGACACGTTGAATTTCCGCTACATGATCAATGGTGGCACGCGATTTGACCCCCTATCTCCAGCTGGAGCAAGCGTGCCGGGGTTCCCGGTGGGAGAAGATCATCGCGGCCAGGACTTTGTAGCCCAGTTGACCCATACTTTCTCGCCCACTCTGATCGCGGTCGCACGATTTTCATTCCTCAGGAACAAGGCCATGTTCGGTCAAAGGTCGAACCATATTTCGCCCACCGATCTCGGCTTTAACTACAACTCCAGCCTGGCCATTGCGGCTGGGCCCCCGTTTATCCAGGTGAACGGCTACACGACCGTCGGCGATCCCATTACCGGTCCACGTAACAGTTATGAAAACGCCTATGATTACACGGGTTCGGTGAGCTGGGTTCGCGGGAGGCACGACCTGAAATTTGGCGGCGGCTTCCAGCACCTGCATGTGAACGCCTTGCAGGGGATCGCCACCACTGGGTTCTTTGTCGTCGTACCATTTCCCATGACCGATGCGTTCGCCAGCTTCCTGATTGGCCAGCCCGTGTTCTTCTTGCAGGGCCGCGGGGACTTCAACCGGAACATCAACGGGAAATCTTTGCAGGGATATGTGCAGGATACTTTCAAAGCCACTCGACGCCTGACCCTAAACCTGGGCGTGCGTTACGATCTGCCGTTCCCCTACACTGAAG
>JBARIF010000292.1:0-2087 GCA_049799615.1 Terriglobales bacterium | reverse complement strand
CATCGAGCGCACCCGGCCAGTCACCTCAACCGGGGCGTGTGCTTTTGAGGCATCCTCCAGGGTGGCTTCAAGAAGCGTCGGGGGCGGCCAGGCAGAGAACGTTCGATCAGCTTAAGCGAACGAGAACAGGGTGCTCATTGTCTGAAAAGGGCTTGGGGCCCTTTATTGATTGCACGGTTTACCCGTGACCGATCGGAACGCACCAGACGCCCTCTAATACGGCTGCTCTGATTCAGGAGTCGCGTCTGCGACGCTGCTAACGACTCAAGAGCAGCATCTCACTGGCGGCTAATGCCGTATTTCTAAAGTGGCCCATCGGAGCCATTCACGTCTGCCCATCAGGGCTATTCACTTCCAAGCACCCAGCCGCTAGCCTGATTGTGAGCAGTACTCGGGGGAGGGCTGTTCAACAGAGCGTCCCACGACTCGAGAGAGTTTTGGGCGTTTTGTTTTTGGGCGGAATCGCCGACCAGGACGAGGATTTTTAACTGACATCAGGAGTACAACGGCGAGCGACCCCACAGTAACCTGGGTATCGCCCGCCCAATGAGTTCGCCGGAACGCTGAGATCCGCAGTTCTACATGGATGAGAAAATCGAGGCAGGTCAGCCCGGCTGCAACACAAGGTCTATTGTTCCAAGAACTTCTTGAGGGCAGCGAGCATCGCCTCCCAATTCTTTTCGGAATGATTGCGTGCTTGTTCGGTCGGATTATTGTCCTGGGCCAGCGCGAGCAAGGTTTGATCGCCCTCCCTCGACAACTCAATGGTTACGGTGTGATAGTTTTCCAGTTTGTCCGGTAGTCCGGAGAGTGGGCTGAAGTGACTGTATTGAATTGTGCGTCCCGGCTTGAGCTGAAGAATCACACCCTTGTCTTCGTATGATTTGCCCTGCCACTCTCCTTTCCAAATAATCGTACTTCCTTTGCGCCAGTCTGAGACGACAGTCGTGCCGAACATGTATTGTTTGATAGCTTCGGGATTCACAAGCGCATTCCAGACTTTGGCGCTGGGAGCATGGATGGTTACGGAAGCCATCGCGATCAGATTCTCGTTCATACGTCATTCCTTCTCGACATTCTTGTCGTTACTCACGTCGATGTGAGCATGTTGACTATGATCTCGCCGGGACTATCTTCGAAACAATTGTCCCGACCACAGCAGGCTCATGCTGCCCGGCCGTGCCTTCGAGCGTGTAGGAGCGCTCGAAGGCATTTGGCCCTAATATCGTCATCTCCCACCGGTCGTTCGCTTGCGACCCAACAATCGAAACACGCCAGTTGCCAGGCCGGTCGGCAAGTACGTGCTCGATCAATGCGACTACATCCCGCTGCAACTCCGCATCGCCGGTATTATGCATCTCTACAGTCACGCCCATAGCGAAGGGTAAGACTCAGCACGTTACGTGGAGGATCGCGTTCGTGTCCTCGGTGCTCTGTTCCAACGCTTCAATGGCTTGGGGCGTTGGGGCCACGAGCAATTCGACTTTGCGGCGCTTCGCTTCGCGCCTCACTTCTTTCATCACCGGCAGCCTTCCAGAGGCTCCAGTGCCGACGACCAGCGCCGGCATTTCCCGGGTATGTCCTCCTCGATGGATAGGGGAGTATGCCCAAACTCGTCGCGGAATTGTTTAGACGGTTTCTTCTGGCGCTTGCGGATCTCACCGCTGTCAATCACCAGGTCGTAGTCGCGAGTGACGCCATCGATTTGGATGGAACCGAATGAAAACTTGTCGAAGCGCATAGGTGCATCCCCGCGCGTTCACGCACTCTTTTTCGACGTGATGACGGTAAACGCGGACCAGCGCTGCTCGACGTTCTTGCTGCGCATTTTGGGCACACGACCTGTCCCTCCTCGTAGTCGATGAAAGACAGGATCTTCGAGAAAAGTTGCCCGCAGTCTTGGCAAAAGAATTCGTAGTGAGGCATATTGCCTCCGGGTGAAGAGTGGATAAGAAAATTGTAGACGCTAACAGCGGCTGATTCAAACCGAAGGCGAATAGAGCTGAAGTGCCCCCGTTTGCTGTACCAATCCCAATGTAAGTTCTCGGTTGATGTTCAGCGGGGATGAGGTCTGGAGCAGGGGACGG
>JBARIF010000291.1:0-2304 GCA_049799615.1 Terriglobales bacterium | reverse complement strand
TCGGACAAGAGTGTCCGACCCACACATTCTGAACTCATCACTTCGGGTCGGCAGCATTGATCAGACTCGATTGCGGCTGGTCCAGATGCACCACCTGGGCCCCAGCCGGTTGCTCCAGAGCAAACTTGTCGTCGGGAAGCGGTTCATTCAGTTGCAGCTTCACGATGGTCAGGGTGATGTCGTACTCTTCCTGTGGCCTCCAGATTTCAATCTGCGCGGGAAAATTCAGCCCATCGTAGTCCTTGTATCCTTCATAATGCGAGTCGGTGGCCAGGTTTCCATCCTGATCGTAAATCAGTTGGCGATGCGGCAGCAGATCGGTCCGGCTAAAGATGATCTTGCGCGAGAGAAACCAGCCACGTTCCTCTTTTCGGATGACTTCAATTTCGTAGTCCGCCTGTTGCACCTGGTGATGCTTGGCGTCGGTCACGATTTCGAAGCTGTTCTGCATGACCGCGATCTCGTTCGCAGGATCGACCTCGCGCAGTATGAGCGCGTCGTAAATCTGCTGTGGCCGCAGGTTTTCCATGGGCTGTTCCGGGTTATGAGACTCGATGTCATTGCGTCCGATCACGAAGCGGTTCTTGGGCGGGATCCACAGCTTGAAATTGCGGCCGTCGCTCACCATGTCAAAGGCCTTGTTGCGCACAATGGGCAGCAGGCCGATCATCCGCAACATCGACGGCTTGCGCGCCAGTATGTAGCCCCGGATCTGCTGGTAGTCGATGACCTTGCCCTTCTTGACCCCGCCCACGGAGGTGTCGATATCGACGGTCGCCTGTAAACTTTTGATCTTGGCCGCCTGAGAATTGATGTAATCGATCAGTTCCGCCTGGGTGGCGGACTTCAGGGGGGCGGTGCTGATCTGCCTCTCCACCCGGCGCGAGCGAAACAGACAACCGGTCAACGGCAGGATAAGCAACAGAAAACCCAGGACCCGGTAACGGGAAAGAATATGCATTTAAAGTAGATTGGATTCCTTAGCAGGCAGTTGGGTTCACCAATGAGTTAAGTATATGCGATTAAACCACGGACCTGCGGCCCAGGGGTTGTCAGATTAGCACCTGCCACGCGCCCTGCGGATTAGAAGTCGCTACTTTCGCTGCATCGCCTGCCGCAGCTTGGCAACATTCTGATTATGCTCCTCGAGGCTACGAGAGAAACGATGGTGGCCGTTGCCGTCGCTCACAAAGTAGTAATAATCGGTCTGCGCCGGGTGCAGCGCGGCTTCGAGAGACGTGCGGCCGGGATTCCCGATGGGCCCGGGCGGGAGCCCGGGATGCGCATAAGTGTTGTACGCGGACTGGAACGCCATGTCCTCATGATGCAAGCTCCCGGAATAGTTCCCGTTGAGCATTTCGGCGTAGATCACGCTGGGATCGGCCTGAAGCGCGATTCGGTGTGCCAGGCGATTGTAGTAAACGCTGGCCACGACTGCGCGCTCCTCGGGGACGGCAGTTTCCTTTTCGATAATGGACGCCATGGTCACCGTCTTCTGCACATCCATTCCCTGCCCGCTCGGGGTCGGGCCGTTGGGGGTCAGGCCGACCATCGTCAGACTGTTCGGGTTCGCGCCGGTCGTGGTCAGTCCAATCTGGGCCGCTACCTGGCGAAACTGCCTGACCATCACGGCCGCAATGTCTTTCATGCTCTGGGTGCGGGTGAACTCATAGGTATTGGGGAACAGGTAGCCTTCGAGGCTCTTGGCCTCAGGGGCCAGGTCTGATATCAGCTCGCGGTCGGATTGCGCCACGGCAAGAAAATCCTGGCTTGATCCCAGGCCGGCATCCTGAATGGCCTGCGCGATGTCGAACATGGTGAAGCCTTCGGGGATCACGACCGTGTGCACATAGATGTCACCCCGGACCAGGCGGTCGTTAACCTCCAACATTCTCGCAGTCTTGTCGAACAGGTATTCGCCGGCCTTCAGCGACTGCCGGCGGTGGAAGCGATGCCAAAGGATAAAGGCCAAACGGCTCTTGATGACTCCTGCAGCCTGGAGTTCGGCCGCGATCCTGCGGGTGGAATAGCCCGGCCGCAACATTACGAATTTCTGCCCTGCCGGCGTAACGGGCAGCCACAGCGCCCACGCCAGCCAGCCGCCAACTCCTAAGACGGCAAGCAGCAGAAGTGTCAGAAACTTGCGCAAGTTAGAAGTAGTTTAGATGAAGACTGGTCCTGGGTCGTTGGCCTTTGGTCGTTGGCCTTTGGTCGCTGGTCGTTGGCCCTTGGTCGTTGGCCTTTGGTCGTTGGTCGAAACTACAGCCACGGATTCGCACGGATTTACACGGATAAGGCAAGAAG
>JBARIF010000290.1:0-7605 GCA_049799615.1 Terriglobales bacterium | reverse complement strand
CGATGGTGCAGCGCGAGCGCCTGGCCGCCATCCGCCAGCGCGTGCAGGCCCTGCCGGAGCGGCAGAGAATCGCGGTGGTGATGCACAAGTATCAGCAGATGGAGTATCGCCAGATTGCAGATGTATTGAAACTGAGCGAGTCCGCCACCAAGTCGTTGCTGTTTCGCGCCTATGAAACTTTGCGCGAACAGCTCAAAGAGTTTGTGTAAAGGAAGCGGTTATGAAGTGCAATGAAATCCGTGAAGTAATGCCGGACCTGGCCGCTGGAGTGACCGCGGTCACGCCCGAAGTGAAGGCCCACCTCGAATCCTGCGCGGAGTGTGCCGGCAAGCTCGAGGCCTTCCGCCAGACCATGTCACTGCTGGACGAGTGGCAGGCGCCGGAACCGTCGCCGTATTTTGACGTCCGCATGCGCGCGCGTTGGCGCGAGGAGAGCGCGAAGCAAAGCTCCAGCTGGATGCGCTGGCTGCGCAAGCCGGTGCTGGCCGCGTCGTTCGCCCTGGTCATGGTGGTCGGCGTAAGCCTGGTTCGGATGAACAGCGGCGAGCGGGGAGGCAATACCGCCGCGCCCCTGGTGGCAGTGGGCCCGCAAGCTCAGGCGGAGCCGGGCACGGCGGTGGGAGACTTGCAGGCTCTGGAGAAAAATCAGAATCTCTACTCCGACTTCGATGTGCTCGACGATCTCGCGGTGCAGTCGGATGTGACAGCCAATCCGTAGACGTTTCTTGGGCGACCTTTGCGGTGGCAGATCATGATCGCAAATGGCGAGGTGCGAATCGGGAGAATTACAGACAGTGTCCGCACTGAAGTCCATCACGATGAAGGCAGCGACGGCAGCCCTGGTGCTGCTGTCGGTCGCTTCTCCGGTTTGGGCTCAAGGGCGTTTCGCGCAAAGACGCAAGCAAAGGCAGGAGGCGCGGCAAGAGGCCCGACAACAGGCGCAGGGTAATCATGCGGGACAGTGGCTGCGCCGCTACAAGGACCTTCCTCCCGACCAGCAGCAGAAAGCTCTCGAAAACGATCCCCAGTTCCGCAGCCTTCCGCCGGCCCGGCAGCAGATATTGAAGGAGCGCCTGCAGCGGTTCAGCAGCCTGCCGCCGCAGCAGCAAGACCGCATCCTGCAACGCATGGAAACCTGGGAGCACCTGACTCCCGACCAGAAGCAGCAGGCACGGCAGCTTTTTTCGCAACTCAGAGATCTGCCTCCCGATCGTCGCCAAAAACTGCGGACCGCGATCCGCGACCTGAGCGCCATGCCTCCGGCCCAGCGGCAACAGGTCATCGAGTCCGACCGCTTCAAAAGCGAGTTTTCGCCCCAGGAGCGCGGCCTGCTGAGCAGCGCCTCGCAATTACCCCTGGCTCCCGCCGAAAGTGCGCCGAACGAACCCGCGCCCGAAGACTAGCGGAGGCCCGCAGCTCTCGTAGGCCCGCTACAAGAATCGAGAAATATCCAGCCCAGGAGAGCCTTCCTGTTACCTCCTCGCAAGCGGTTACCCACCGTGCAGTTGCAAAGCCTCCCTGTTCACGGCGACAATCCTGTAGTGGACCCTGACGACTCACGCGACGCGCCGATCACCGGGATTGAGAATCCGTTTCGGCCCGGCGCGATGGTGCTTTTGACCCTGGGGAATCCTCGCGAGAAGTTCTGGGGCGCAATTCTAGCCCTGACCACTCACGGGCTCAGCCTCGCAGGCATTGAACTGGGTTCGTTTGAAGACCTGGTCTCCATCATTAAGGCAGGCGATCCACCTTCTTCCGGTGTGGTCTTCTTTCCCATGCATCGTATCGAGCGGGTAGAGCTTGATTCCCCGGATGGAAACATTCCCTCCCTCTCTCAGCGTTTCACCGCCAAGACCGGCCGGGATCCGGCTTCGGTGCTCACCGCTAATCTGATGGCCGGGTTCCATGCGGGCGGAGATCTGCAATGAAGTTGTCCCAGCTACTCACCGCGCCCAACCAGCTCACCCTGCTGCGCATGATGTTCGTGCCCTTCATAGTGATCAACCTGGTGGCTGGCCATTACCGGTGGGCGCTCGTGTTGTTTGTCCTGGCCGGCTTCAGCGATGGCCTGGATGGATTACTGGCGCGGACGCTCAAGCAGCAGACTGTGCTCGGCCAGTACCTCGACCCCATCGCGGACAAGCTTTTGCTCAGCACCATGTTCATGGTGCTGGCCATTCTGCATAAGATTGCGTGGAAGTACACCGTGCTGGTTTTCAGCCGCGATATCTCGATCCTGTGCGCGAGTGCGGTGCTCTACGCCATCGCCGGCCTGCGCGACTTTCGCCCCAGCATCTTTGGCAAGGCCAACACGTTTGCCCAGGTGGCTGCGATTTTCTTTGTGATGCTGTTTCAGATCAAGCATGCCCGCTGGGTCTGGCTCACGCAGACCACGTTTCTTCATGCCACCGTGGCTTTCACCGTGGTTTCCGCGCTGCACTACGTCTTTCTTGTGGGGCAGCGCCTGCACGCCGCGAACCATGCTCCTGCCGAGGTCACGAAATCGGCGCGAGGCTCGATTTGACCCCGTTTCCCGCGTCCCCCTAGAATTAACGGTTCTGTCCGCAATCTTCTCCGCCTCATGGCTTTGCACCTTTACAACACGCTCTCCGGCAAGATCGAAGAATTCCATCCCCTGCAAGATAACGAAGTGCGGATGTATGCCTGCGGGCCCACCGTGTACGACTACGGTCACATCGGCAACTTCCGGACCTTCGTCGCGGTGGACATTCTGCGCCGCTTCTTGCTGCAGAGCGGCTTCCAGGTGCGCCATGTCATGAACATTACCGACGTGGACGACAAGATCATCCGCAACTCGGCCAAGGAAGGCTTGAGCGTCAAGGCCTACACTGCGAAATACGAGAAGGCCTTTCTCGAAGACAGTGCCACGCTGAATATCGAGCAGCCGGTCCTCGCCCGCGCCACCGACCACATCGAAGAGATGGCGCGCTTCGTGGCGGCGCTGGAGAAGAAAGGCTTCGCCTACCGCACGGACGACGGATCTTATTACTTTCGCATTGCCAAGTTCCCCGGCTACGGCAAGCTCTCCAAGAAAGACTTCGAGGGTATGGAGGACGGGGCGCGCGTGGATGTGGACGAATATGAAAAAGACAGTGCCCGCGACTTCGCCCTCTGGAAAGCACCGAAACCAGGGGAAGCGTTCTGGGAGAGTCCGATAGGGCGCGGGCGGCCGGGCTGGCACATCGAGTGCTCGGCGATGTCCATGCAGGAACTCGGAGAGACGTTCGACCTGCACGCCGGGGGCGAAGACCTCATCTTCCCGCACCATGAAAACGAAATTGCGCAATCCGAAGCGCTGACCGGAAAGCCCTTTGTGCACTTCTGGTTTCACGCCCGCTTTCTGCTGGTGGAAGGCGAAAAAATGTCCAAGAGTGCGGGCAATTTCTTTACTTTGCGCGACCTGGCGCTCCGGGGGTACAAGCCCTCTGCGATCCGTCTGTTGCTGGCGTCGGTACCCTATCGCCACCAGCTGAATTTCACCTTCGACGGACTGAAGCAAATGGCCAGCAATGTAGAAAAACTGCGCAATTTCCAGTTGCGCCTGAAGACCGGCCAATTCCCCTCCGGTTCCGCCGGCTCCAATCTGGCGGGCGAAGCTGTGGATCGCATGACGGCAGCCCTGAACGACGACCTCAACACTGCCCAGGCGCAGGCAGCGATCTTTGACATGGTGCGCAAAGCCAACGTCGCAATCGATAACGGAGAGATGAAGAAAGATGACGTTGCGCCGCTGCTGGCCGCGCTCGATAAGTTTGACGAAATCTTTGCCGTCCTGCGGGACGACGATGCGCCCAAGATGAAAGCCATTCTCGAATGGGCCAGAGCGGAAGGACGGGAGAAAGAGGTCAGTCAGGAGCTGCTTGATGCCGTTGAAACCCAAAGCCTGACCGATGCCGCGATCGAAGCGAAAATCTCCGAAATGGAAGCCGCTCGCCGGGCGCGAAATTTTCAGCTCTCGGATGCCATCCGCGCCGAATTGACCTCTGCCGGCCTGCTCGTAGAAATCACCAAGGATGGCGTTCGCTGGCGCAGGAAGTAGGTCCCTTCTACTTGCGCGGCAGACTTTCTCTCCACTCCGCCTTTCCCATGTTGCGGCGTTGTCTTCTGCTTCCCCAGGGAATCGGGGTTGAGGGCTCGCCCTGCTCCGCAACCTGCGTCCACCCGCCGCCCGCATCCAGCACCGAAATGTATCCGCCCGATGCTAGCTGCAGCGGCTTCGAGATTCGCCGTTTGAAGTCGACCCGATCGACATGGGTGGGCTCAAACCACGATGGCGTGATGAAATCAGAAACCAGCACGCCATCGATCTCGTAGCCCAACCTGTCAGCTTCGACTGCGTCACAGACTTCCAGAGCATAAATTTTTCCGTCGGAACCTTGCGCGCACCAGTTGATCCACGGATCTGCCAGCATTTCGAGTAACTCGTGGCTCAGCGTAACCGTCCACGAGCCTCCGGTCTGGAGATCAAGCCCAGCAAATACTTTACCCAGGGGAGTTCCGCGGCTGCTCAATTCGTGATAGCCGAGGGCGCCGGCCTGGTCCGGATTGTCGAGCACGGAAATCTGCCACCACCCCTCGACGAGCGGCTCTTCCCTCGGCAATAACGTCAACTGGCAATCCACTTCCCAGTACGCCCTGAAATCAATCGTTACCTGACGTTGCAAGGCTGGAATCGCAGCCGCCACCTCCGTATCGCTCAGGCAGGTGGATGCATTTGTAATGGCAATTACCGGCAGAGTCATGAAGACAAACCTCGAATACAACTGAGAACAGAGAACTGATTTCTGGCCCTTGGCCGTCTGGCTTCTGGCCTGGCTACTGCAAAACCCGTTCGCTGAGGGCAGCATCCAGGGCCGCATTCCCGCTGGGAGCGCATACCTGCTGGTTCCACTGCCGCTTCAAGTCCCCAGGGTGAGGAATGACCATGTTCTGCCGCGCTCTCTTTGAGGTGGTCGAAGTCGGTTGTGGAATCAGCGCGGCAAAGCTGCTGACGCTGGTGAGGATCAGGTTTACCGCAGCCGCGATTCGAGCAGAAAGCGCCGGGTCGCTGATGTGGGCCGCCTGCAGGAGTGCCGGCAGGTTACGGTTCGTGTCCTGGATCAGACTCTCAATCTTCTGCAAGGTGTCCGAGTTCGGAGTCGTTTTGTAGGAGTTGTATAACGACTGCAGAAGAGTCAGGTCCTTACTGGCCTCCGCCGAGATGTTCTGGATGGCCAGGGCTTCGGCGGGGGTCAACTGCTTTCCCGATTGCAGGGTTGCCACCAGCGCTGCGATGTTCAACGCCATCTGTGTCAGCACCGGCAAATCGGCCAGAGCCACGCTGATCCACTGGGCGCTGCAACCGGTAGCGATTAGTGAAATGCTCAGAACAACGGCCAGCAGGATTCTGCTCATTGAATTCGACTTCATGAGTGTTTTTCTCCTTGAGTTTTCGGACGGTTTGAATTGGACAGGGCCGGGTTGCGCTCGACCGGATAGCCAGGACGGCTGTCACTCCGTGGTTGGCGCCCAAAACAAAATCGCCATCAGCCGAAGCTGATGGCGATTGTCTTTACAGCTACCCTGAAGCCTTCTTTACTTACGCTGCTTTCTCGCTCGCGTGCGCGACCCGCAATATCGTGCTCTCGTCGAAATGCCGTCCCAGAATCTGCAATCCGATGGGTAACTTTTCGCTGGTCTGGCCACAGGGGACCGAAATTCCCGGAATTCCCGCCAGGTCCGCGGTCACGGTGTAGATGTCCGCCAGATACATGGCTAGCGGATCGTCCACTTTTTCGCCCAGCTTGAACGCCGCCGTTGGACTGACTGGAGCTACAATGGCATCCACTTTTCTGAACGCCTCTTCGAAGTCACGGGTCAGCAAGGTGCGCACCTTTTGCGCTTTCAGATAATAGGCGTCGTAGTAGCCAGCGCTCAGCGCGTAAGTTCCGAGCATGATGCGGCGCTTTACTTCCGCGCCAAAAGCCTGATCGCGGCTGCGCCGATACATGTCCGAAAGTGTCCGCGCATCGTTCGCGCGATATCCATAACGCACGCCGTCAAAGCGGGCCAGGTTCGATGAAGCCTCCGCCGTGGCCACAATGTAGTAAGCCGGAATGGCGTATTTGGTGTGCGGCAGCGAAACTTCCACGATCTCGCATCCCTGCTGGGCCAGCTTCTGAACCGCGGCCTCGATGACGCTGCGGATTTCCTTGTCCAGCCCCTCTCCCAGATACTCTTTGGCCACGCCAATCTTCAGTCCGCGCACCGGCTTTTCCAGCTCCGCAACGTAGTCCGGAACTGGCGTGTCGGCAGAGGTGGAATCCATGGGATCGCGGCCAGCGATCGTTCGCAGCATGATGGCCGCATCTTTCACCGTCTTGGTGAGCGGGCCAATGTGATCGAGCGACGAAGCAAACGCGATCAAGCCGTAACGCGACACGCGTCCATAGGTCGGCATCAGCCCGACCACACCACAAAAAGACGCAGGCTGACGAATCGAACCGCCTGTGTCCGAGCCCAGCGTCGCCACTGCCATGTCCGCAGCCACGGCCGCCGCCGATCCTCCGGAAGAGCCGCCGGGAACGCGGGTGAGATCGCGGGGGTTGTGCACCGGCTTCCACGCAGAGTTCTCGTTGGATGAACCCATCGCGAACTCGTCGCAGTTCAACTTGCCCAGGACCACGGCGCCCGCCGTTTCGAGCCGGGCCACCGCCGTGCAATCGTACGGGGGAACATAGTTGCCCAGAATCTTTGAACCGGCCGTGGTTCGAATGCCCTTGGTAACCATCACATCTTTGATTGCGACCGGCACACCGCCCAGCGGCGGCAGCTTCTCGCCTTTTGCCGCAAGCGCGTCCATCTCAGCCGCTTTGGCCATTGCGCGCTCTTTGGACAGAGTCAGAAATGCGCCGATCTTCGGATCGTCGCTTTCGATCTTGGCGTAAAACGACTGCGCCAACGCGACAGCGCTTTTCTTGCGCTCCTGCACGGCGGAGCGGGCAGCATCAATTGTGAGCAGGTCCAGATTCACGGGGCTGTCGATGGTCGTTGGTCGTTGGCCAACGGTCGTTGGCTTTTGCTCTTCACCAACGACCAAAGACCAAGTACGGTTTCCAGCTATCTCTCAATCACTTTCGGCACCTTGAAGAATGTTCCGTCGGAGTCCGGAGCATTTGCCAGCGCCACGTCGTGGGGCAGCGATTTGCGCAAGCCTTCGCGGATATCTTCGCGGCTGGCGTATGCAAAGCGTTCGCTTCCCTGCTTCGACTGGTCCACGCCATAGCGATCCGAAACTTGGGCCATGGGCTGGACATTCGTCGTGTCCAGCTCGTTCAGGCTGTCAATGTGACCAAGAATCGAATTCAGGTCCCGCACCATGCGGGTACGCTCTTCCGCGTTCAACTCCAGGTTGCCGAGATCGGCCACGTAAGCGACGTCCTTTTCGGTGACTTTCATGCTCGTATGGCGCGGGCGCCCTCGCCCGCGGCCCTCTCCAGAACCACAAACTCAATCCGCTTCACGCTCTCCGCCACAAAGCGGTTGATGACCGCGAGATATTGGGGCGCGAGTGCCTGCAACTCGGCCCGCCAGCCTGGGTCGGGG
>JBARIF010000289.1:0-14021 GCA_049799615.1 Terriglobales bacterium | reverse complement strand
CGGGTGTCCCCTGCAGCAGGCCCAGGCTCACGCCCAGCGTGTTCGCGCCCGCGTTGGCGCGCAGTACGTCCGTATCCGCGATGTTAAGGTTGTAGCGGGAAATGGCGATGTCCAGATTGTTTTCGAGAGCGAGCGCCACTGCGTCGTTCATGGACAGATAGAGCTTGCCGTCCCGCAGGAGCTGCTCGATCCGGGGCGTGTTGAGCAGGTCCGCCGGCGGCAGGTGCCGGGGCATGTAGGGCGCCACCGGATTGGGGAAGTGCGAGTTGGGCTTCGAATAATCCTTCACCGCCAGTCGCTGCGGCCGTGGGCTGTCGGGTAAGGCCGCGGCCGGCCGGGTTGCGGTCTGGGCCCAACTCATGGCGGTTAAAGTACCGGCGAGGACGAGCGCAAGAGTCCGCCGAAAGGCGCATTGCAATGCCGACAAAAACATTCGATTCTCTCCCTGCACAGGCTGATGGTGAAGAGCGCAAAGGCTTCTGGAAATCAAGCGATGGTACGTAAAATACGGGCGCCAGGTTTCATTTTTGTGCTTGCCCGCGCCGTTTCTGCTTTTCGTCCCTGGGTCACGAATACGGGTCGCGATTTGAATAAAATAGTATAGCTGACGCTGCTGCCTTGCCCTGAAGCCACGCCCTGGCGCCAGAGTAAAACTTTGTAAAGATTTTCAATCGGATTGGATGATCATCGGTAGCGGGAAGACTCCAAACAATCGTCATGCGCAATCTCAAATTAGTCCTGGCTTACGATGGCACGGAGTTCTCCGGATGGCAGGTACAGCCTGCGGCGGCGACCATCCAAGGTACGCTAGCTTCGGCTATTGGACGAGTGACGGGTGAAAAAGTCCTGCCTCAGGGTTCGGGCCGCACCGACGCAGGCGTGCACGCGCTCGGCCAGGTAGCCAACTTCAGCACCCGATCGCCCATCCCGCCGGAGAACCTGGTAGTCGCGCTGAATGACCTTCTGCCCTCCACCATCCGGGTGCTGTGCGCCGCCGAAGCCCCGGCCGAATTTCACGCTCGAAAGTCGGCCCGCGCCAAGACGTACCGCTACCGCATCTTTCGCGGTGCCATCTGTTCGCCTTTTCTGGCACGGTATGTGTGGCACTATCCCTATCCCTTGGACGAAGATTATATGCGGGAGGTAGCGCCCTTGATCGTGGGCGAGCATGATTTCACCTCGTTTGCCGCGGTTGACCCCGAGCGGGGACAGGAGACAGACAGGTCGAACCTCCGGCACATTTTTTGTTCGCGCTGGGAACGGCAGGGTGATGAATTCGTCTACACTGTGCGAGGCAACGGATTTTTGCACCATATGGTGCGTAACCTGGTAGGAACCTTTCTGCTGCTGGGCAAAGGCACCCTGCAGGCTTCCGACCTGGAGCGGATTCTGGAAGCGCGTTCGCGGTCGGCCGCCGGTGCCACCGCGCCCGCCGGCGGCTTGTGCCTGCTAAGCGTCGAGTATGACAATGTGGCCGCTGGCGACCCACCCGCGGACCTGTAGCGCTGCACCGGTGGTGGTTTTGTTCATGGTGACCGATCTGCAAATCGCCGTTCGTAAGATAGCCTCCATCAATCCTGCGACTGGCGAGGTTCTGCGCCAATTCGAATGCGCATCGGAAGCCGACGTTCGCGCCGCGGTTGCCCGTGCTCGTGCTGCCCAGCCTGCCTGGGCCGGAGCGGGCGTGCGCAAGAGAATCGCGGTCCTGCGTGAGTTTCAGGACCTGGTACACCAGAGAAAGTCCGAAATCGCGAAATTGGTTTGCCGCGAGGCCGGCAAGCCCTATGTCGAGGCGCTGCTCACGGAAGTCCTGGTAGTGCTCGACGCCGCCCGCTTCCTGATCGACAACGCCTACCAGTTGCTGCGAGACGAACCCGTCCCGCACGGCAATCTGGCCATGAAAACTAAATCCGGGCGCCTGGTGCGCGAGCCCTATGGCGTGGTTGGAATCATCTCGCCCTGGAATTACCCTCTTTCAATTCCGGCCACCGAGAGCCTGGCTGGGTTGGTCGCGGGGAATGCCGTGGTGGTGAAACCCTCGGAGTTCACCTCGCTGGCGGCGATGGAGCTGGCTTCATTGCTGCACCAGGCGGGCGCGCCCAGCGATGTTTTTCAGGTGATCATGGGCGACGGCGCCACGGGAGCCGCCCTGCTCAATTCTGCCCTGGACAAGTTGGTGTTCACCGGAAGCGTGCCCACCGGAAGGCGGATCGCGCGGAGCGCGGCCGACCGTCTGCTGCCGGTGGCGCTGGAATTGGGCGGCAAAGACCCTATGCTCGTACTCGACGATGCCGATGTCGAAATCGCTTCCCGAGGCGCGGTCTGGGGCGCTTTCGTCAATGCCGGTCAGGCCTGCCTCTCCGTCGAGCGCTGCTATGTGCATCGCAGCCTGTATGCTCCGTTTCTCGAGGCCTGTGTGCGCCAGACCCAGCGGTTGCGGGTGGGCAACGGAATGGACCCTGAGATCGAGGTTGGCCCGCTGATCCATCAGCGCCAGTTGCAGAATGTGGAATCCCAGGTCGAAGAAGCCCGGGCCCAGGGAGCACGCGTGATGGCGGGGGGAAAACGCCTGCCGGAAATCGGGCCAAACTACTACGCCCCGACGGTGTTGGCGGAGGTCACTCACGAGATGCGCATCATGCGCGAAGAGACCTTCGGGCCGGTATTGCCCGTGATGCTCTTCGACCGCGATGATGAGGCTGTCCGTCTGGCCAACGATTCGGAGTACGGCCTGGCGGCAAGTGTGTGGACCCGGGACCGCGCCCGCGGGGAGGCCCTGGCGAGACGCATCCACGCGGGAACGGTCATGGTGAACGACGTGGTCTCCTGCTTTGGAATCAGCGAAGCTCCCCACGGTGGCGTGAAGGCGAGCGGCATAGGCCGCTCACATGGCCGCTTTGGCCTGGAAGAAATGGTGCGTATAAAATATGTTGCTTCCGATCGGCTGCCAGGAATGGAAAAGATCTGGTGGTACCGCTATGGGAGTGCCTTCGCGCGCCAGATGGAGGGGTTGCTGGATGCGCAGTTTGCCCGCAGGTTGGGTCACCGGGTACGGGGCGCGGCGAGAGCAGCGGGAGCGCTAAAAGGCAAAAAGCGCGGCTAGCGTGTGTGGGTCGGACACTCTTGTCCGACGCTTTTGAAGTTTGCGGTGGATTCTGGCAGTTGGCACGAACGCTCACCCAAGGTGAGTCTTTGGGAGACAAAGTCAAAAGCGTCGGACAGCGCCTGCCCTGAGCGAAGTCGAAGGAAGTGTCCGACCCACACGGGATAAGGAAACGCGATGACTCCAAACTCTGATCAAAAACGTGAACTCCTGCGGCACACCGTGGCCACGTTGGCCTACCGCGGCGGCAAGGCTGTCCGCAATGCTCCTGCGGGATTTGCCGAGTTTCGCGGCTGCCCGTCAGGGCGCGCCGCCGGACAAATCCTGGCCCATCTGGGCGACCTGCTTGATTGGGGACTCTCCATCGCTCAAGGCAAACAGAGTTGGAAGAATGGCGAACCCCTGCCTTGGGACGAGGGAGCAGAACGCTTCTTTGCCGCGCTGAAGCGCTTCGACGATTACCTGGCCTCGGCCGAGCCGTTGCACGCTCCGGCAGAAAAGCTCTTTCAGGGCCCGGTGGCTGATGCCCTGACCCATGTAGGACAGATCGCGATGCTGCGGCGGATGGCTGGCGGCCCGGTAAAAGGCGAAAATTATTTCGTCGCTGAAATCGTGAGTGGCTGCGTCGGACCGCAGCAAGCCGAACCTAAGAGAGAGTTCGATTGAAGGCGATACAGCGAAACGCTTCGAGTAAAATGAATCCGTAAATCCGGCGGCGTTTTGCCGCGCGACGAGGATCGCCATTGGCCACCGAAACCGCGACTGCTCCCCCCCAGCTTCCCCATCACAAAGTAAAGATCAAGAAGCCGGGACAGCGCTCCTGCAACGAGAACAACGCCAAGGGAAAGTTCTGCGGCGGACACCTGAAGCGCTGGTTCTACACCACGGATGTGGTCGAGCAGGCCTGCGGCGATGCCGAACAGGCCTGGGGACCCGACGCCGAGGTCTATCGCTGCGAGCATTGCAAGACGCTTTACTTGCCAAACCAGAAGGGAGTGCGTGGGCTCAACGTGGCCGGGCAGGGACAGACTTCGATTTTTGGGTTGACGGTGGCGCCGAAGAAATAGATCGGCCCACTCTCATACCGCCAGGTGCCCACGTTGGTGGTCTCCGGACATTTCCTTGTGAATACTTCCGAGCTTATCTACGACTGGAACCAGATGGATGCCGCCAGGCTGCGGCCCAGGGGAGAAGTCCTGCTTAACGATGAGACCATGCGCGATGGATTGCAGTCGCCCTCGGTGCGCGATCCTTCGATTGCCGAGAAAATTCAGATCCTGCATCTGATGGAAGCTCTGGGCATCAACTCGCTCGATATGGGGCTGCCGGGCGCAGGACCGCGCGCCGTCGCGGATTGCGAGGCACTGGCCCACGAGATCGTGCGCCACAAGATGAAAATCCGCGCCAACTGCGCTGCCCGCACTCATGAACATGACATCCGGCCGATTGCCGAGATCGTGCAGCGCACCGGGCTGAACATTCAGGCCGCAACCTTCATCGGTTCCAGCCCGATTCGTCGCTACACCGAAGGCTGGAGCGACGACTTCCTGCTTGAGACCACGGATAAGGCCGTGAAGTACGCTGTCTCGCTCGGCCTCGAATGCATGTACGTGACCGAGGATACCAGCCGCTGCGATCCGGCCATGGTGAAACGTCTTTATTCGACTGCAATCAGTTGCGGGGCGCGGGCCATCGCGATTTGCGATACCGCGGGACATGCCACCCCCATGGGTGCGTTCGCCCTGGTGCGCTTCGTGCTCGAAGAAGTGGTGAAGCCTTCCGGCGAAAAGATTCGCGTGGACTGGCACGGTCACTGCGACCGCGGCCTCGCCATCGCGAACTCCATGGCCGCGCTGATGGCGGGTGCGGAATGCGTCCACGCCTGTGCCCTCGGAATTGGCGAGCGCGTCGGCAACACCCAGATGGATCAGATGCTGGTGAATCTCAAACTCATGGGTATTCCTCCCTGGGCTGAGCAAGACCTGACCAAGCTGAAGGAATATTGCCAGGCCGTATCGAAGGCCACGGGTGTGCCTATCCCGGCGAACTATCCGGTAGTAGGTGAAGACGCGTTTCGCACCGCCACCGGGGTGCATGCCGCGGCCCTCATCAAGGCCTATCGGAAAAAAGACGTCGAGCTGGTAAATGCCGTGTACTCCGGCGTGCCTTCGCAGATGTTCGGACTGGAGCAGATTATCGACATCGGTCCCATGAGCGGGAAGTCGAACGTACTGTTCTGGCTGGAGCGTCACGGCGTGCCCGCGAGCGATGAAGTGGTGGAGAGAATCTACAAACTGGCCAAAGCCTCCAACCACACGCTGAGTGAGGCGGAAATCCGGCAGTGCCTGTAAGCGGGCGTCCCGCCCGTGCAGATTTCGCGCTGTAAACCCGTCCCCGTACTGGAGTCATCCTGAGGGACTTCAGTCCCGAAGGATCTGGCGTGTGGCAGAGGTGCCGTATGCCCCCGTACGTAATCCGCTGCACGCCGGATCCTTCGCAAGCTCAGGATGACGCTCCCGTATTTCGCTGCTACTCGGTATTTTCAAGGCCCTGAATATCCTGTACAGCAGGAAGCTGGCTGACGCCTGGGTGCAGCTGCCCAACAGCAATCCGATGTTTGGTGGTGAATCGCCCCTGCTGGCGATGATCAAGGGCGGCGTGCCCGCAATGATTCGGGTGCGGCAGCTGGTAGATGCGCGGCGCGACGGTCGCTGATGGCCCGTGCCATTACGCGACTTCATCAGGACGATACCCGTCGCCTGATTCCTGCGCGCTACAGCGAAGACGGCGCGAGCGTCTTGGCACGGCTCACCTCCGACCGGCAGCAGCTGCAAGATCTTTTCGAGCTCGATGGCGCAACTAATGAACGGTTGTTGGGCGAAGCGAATCTCCTGCCCGGCGTCACCGTCCATGAACTTGTCTTCGGAGTTCCTAGCTGGCACATCGTAAATGCCGCCTTCACCCACGCGCGTCCCGAGGGCAGCCGTTTGAATGGTCCGAATCGGGGGGCCTGGTATTCCGCGTTCACGCTCGACACGGCGCAGGCCGAAGTTGCGTTTCACTTTGCCCAGAGCTTGCGCGAAGTGAATTGGGAAGAAAGCGAAACCGCGACCTACGGCGAGTATCTGGCCGATTTCCGGGCGGAATTCCACGACATTCGCAAGAATCCCGAGTACTCAGCCTGTCTCGATCCGGCCAGCTATGTTGCATCCCAAAGGCTGGCTCGCGAGCTCCTGGACCAGGGCTCAGTGGGATTGATCTATCCGAGCGTTCGCCATCGCGGAGGCACATGCCTTGCCTGCTTCCGGCCGGCGCTGGTGACGAACGTCCGCAAAGGCTGGGTAGTCACACTCGAATTTCCCAACGCGTTTGCCGCCCCGAAGGTCCATATCGACAGGGGGCGGAAGAGGACATAACCACGTGACCTCTACGACCCGACGTAACCGGTCTCCCCTCCAACATCCGGCGCAGCGATGTAAGATGGAAAATCGGTCGTTGGCTCTTGGTCGTTGGCCATTAGTCGTTGGAAACCAGTCGCTGGGCACGAGTGTTCAACAAGAGAATGCAGTGTCATCGCCGCTGAATCCGAAGAAGACCTCATGAAGAAGGGCCAACGACCAACGGCCAACGACCGATGGCCGACGACTGAAGACCGACGACTGAATCCTGACCATGCCCCGCTCGCAACCCGAAGTCTCGGAGCAATTTCCTGGAGCGCAACAGGAAGTGGCGCATCTTTGTTCACTGCCAGAAGTTCGCAGCGCTTTTACCTGGTTTCGCGCCCAGGAGCCGCAGTTTGCGCACTGGCAGCTGGAGTTGGCGCGCATTCCTGCGCCTCCCTTTGGCGAAAGTGCCCGGGCCCAATGGTTGGCGGACAAGTTTTGCGAGCTCGGCCTGCAATCGGTTCACAGCGATGAAGTCGGCAATGTTTTCGGCACCCATGCCGGTTACGGACACGGACACGTCTCACTCAGCGCGCACCTGGACACGGTATTTCCCGCGGGGACGCCGCTGAACATCCGGCAACAGGGCAGCCGCCTGTATGGGCCGGGGGTTTCGGACAACGGTGCCGGCGTCGCCGCGATGCTGGCCATCGTGGCGGCGTTGCGCGCGTTGAACATTCGCCATGCCTTGCCCTTTCTGTTTATCGGCAATGTAGGCGAAGAAGGGGAAGGCGATCTGCGGGGCATGCGCCACATTTTCTCCCAGCCGCGCTGGAAGGATGAGATCCACTACAGCCTGGTGCTGGATGGCGCGGGCGCCGACACCATCGTGGCCGAAGCCCTGGGCAGCCGCCGTTTCGAAGTGATCGTGCGCGGCCCCGGCGGCCATTCCTGGAGCGATTTCGGCGCGCCCAACCCGATCGTCGTGTTGGCGCGAGTGGTGCAGGCGTTCGCCCAGACTCCGGTTCCGGCCCTGCCTAAGACCACTTTTAACGTGGGCGTGATTCGTGGCGGAACTTCGGTGAATTCGATTCCCGAATCGGCTAGCATGCGGGTAGACATACGCTCCACGTCGATGGCGGAAATGGAACGCCTGGAGCGCACTCTGCGGCAGGCGCTCGACCAGGCGGTGGAAGAGGAAACGCGGACCACGGAGACGCGCACGGCTTCACGGCGGCGGCCCTTCGGCCTGAGTTACGAAGTGGTGGTGATCGGAAATCGCCCCGCCGGCGAACTCCACCCCAATGCCCGCATCCTGCAAGTGATTCGCGCGGTGGATGCGCAGTTGGGCAACGCCGCCCAGGTGCAGCGCGCTTCCACGGATGCCAACATACCGCTATCCCTGGGACTCGAAGCGGTCGCCATCGGCGGTGGCGGCGCCGGCGGTGGCGCGCATACTCTGCAGGAATGGTTTGACTGCAGCGGGCGAGAGCTGGGGCTCAAGCGCATCCTGCTGACTCTGCTGGGGCTCGCCGGAGTCGCTGTATGAAAGCGGGAATCAGGATCTTCCTGCCGGCAATCGTTGTTATAGGGATAGGTGCAATGCTCGAGACGCAAAATTTGCCCGCCCAACCCAAAGCCGACATCATCTTTCTCAATGGGAACATCTACACCGGGGTGGTGGATACGTCGTCGTTTCACGCCATAGAACATGCGGAAGCGATGGCGGTGCGCGATGGGCGCGTTGAAGCCGTGGGTCGCGGCAAACAGATCCTTAAGCTGAAGGGACCGTCCACCGAAGTGATCGATCTGGGCGGGCATTTCGTTATGCCCGGCTTTAACGACGCGCATATGCATCTGGCCAACGCCGGTTTTCAGCGGCTGACGGTTGACCTGATGGGAGTGAAGTCGCTAACTGAGTTTCGCGATCGCATTCGGGCGCGGGTGCAGGCCGCCGAGCCAGGCGAGTGGATTGTGGGCGGTGGTTGGGACCAGACTTTGTGGCCGGTGAAAGAACTCCCCAGCCGCTGGGACATTGATGAAGTGACCACCGACCATCCCGTGTTCCTGGAACGCGTGGATGGACACATCGCGGTGGCCAACACCCGCGCCCTGCAACTGGCAAGTCTTACCGTGGCCAGCAAAGACCCGGCGGGGGGCAAGATTGATCGTGATACCACCGGCCAGGCCACTGGCATTTTGCGCGAAAGCGCGCGCCAGGCCGTGACCAACATCATTCCCAAGCCCAATCACGACAAACGCCGCCAAGCCATTGAAGCCGGGCTGCAGGAACTGGCCCGAAGCGGCGTTACCTCAGCGCAGGACAACTCCGATTCCGGAGACTCAAAGCTGTCCTGGGCCGATTTTCTGATCTTCGAAGAAATTGAGCGCGAAGGCAAGCTCACCGCGCGAATTACGGAATGGTTGCCCTTCAACGATCCCTTGACGGTGTTGGAGGAGCATCGCGCGGCCCATCCCCAGTCCGACAACCTGCTGCACACCGGCATGCTCAAAGCCTACATGGACGGATCGCTGGGTTCACGCACTGCCGCGCTTCTCCAACCCTACGCCGATGACCCCACTAATTCCGGACTGCCGCAGTATGAGCAGGACGTCCTTACCCGCTTGACCAAAGAGCGCGTGAACGCGGGATTCCAGATCGGCTTCCACGCCATCGGCGACAAGGGAGTCCAGATGGCTCTCGATGCCTTCGCCGCCGCCGAAAAAGACTCCGGTCGTGTGGGGAGGGGTCTCAGACCCGTCCCGGCCGAGCCAAGTTCGGCTAAGGCTAGACCAAACGCCGCCCCCGATCTCCGCCTGCGCATCGAACACGCCCAGGTCACCAGCCCTCTGCAAGTGGCAAGATTCAAGCAGCTAAAAGTGATCGCCTCCTTGCAGCCTTGCCATCTGCTCACCGACATGAATTGGGCCGAAGCCCGGCTGGGACCGAGGCGCGCCGCGCACTCCTACGCCTGGGCGGAATTTCTGAAGAACGGAGTGACCCTGGCTTTCGGGACTGACTATCCCGTTGAACCGGTGACGCCCTTCCGCGGGCTCTACGCCGCCGTGACCCGCAAGAGCGAAGATGGCAAGAAGGAATACTATCCGGCGCAGAAATTGAACCTGGAACAGGCCATCGCCGCCTACACCACCGGCTCGGCATTCGCCGAGTTCGCGGAAAAAGATAAGGGCACGCTGGCACCGGGCATGCTCGCCGACCTCGTCGTGCTCGATATCGACATCACTTCCGTGCCCCCGGAAAAAATTCTCAAAGCCAAAGTGTTGCGCACGATAGTGGGCGGGAAAACGGTTTACCAAGCCAAATAGATGCACATGTAGGGGCGGGTGCCCTCACCCGCCCAGCGGGGGCGCAGCTCGCCGGGGTTGTCGGCATGCCAAATCCAATCCCGAACCCAGAACCCAAATCCAGGCGAGCTCCGCTCGCCCGCCCGGAAGGGGGCGTCCGGGCCTAGGCGGTTGCCACAACACTTTTCTCCCAATCCGCGTCTAACTTTCTGTGACTGCCGTGGGCTGGAAGGTATAATCGATCCGGCAGACATTATTCGGAGGAAGTCATTATGATTCAGCGCGCAAGCGCTCTTTGGGTACGTTTGAAGGCGAACCGCCTCGCGTACAGCATCTCTATCCTGGTCACGTTGACCGTGGGTATCCTGATCGGAACCGTGATCTCCTCTGGAGTGAAGGGCCAGGACAAGAAATCATCCTCCTCCGATGCGGCCATGTTGACCGTGCCCTCGCCTCAGACCCTTTCCAACCAGTTTTCGCAGATCTCGAAGCAGCTCGAGCCCAGCGTGGTCAACATCAACACGGAATCCACCATCAAAACCCCGCACCGGCGCCGCGGCGTTCCTAATGGCGACGACGATGCCAACCCTTTTGACGATTTCTTTGACCGCTTTTTCGGCGGCCCGGGCGGTCAGGGTGGCCAGGGACCCGGCGGCGGCGCGATACGCGAGCGTTCCCTGGGTTCGGGAGTGATCGTTGACCCGAAGGGTTATATTGTCACCAACCGGCACGTAGTGGAGAAGGCCGACCGGATTCGCGTGCGCCTGCAGGACGATCCCCCGGGCGTGCTGCACGAAGCCAAAGTAATCGGATCGGACCAGGAAACCGACCTGGCCGTCATCAAGATTGACAGTGACAAGGCGCTCCCCGTCGCCAAGCTGGGCAATTCCGACAGCATGCAGGTGGGAGACTGGGTGCTGGCCGTCGGCAGCCCATTTGGATTGCAGGAAACCGTGACTGCGGGGATCGTCTCCGCCAAAGGGCGCAACATCGTTCCCCAACGCCAGTTCCAGTCGTTTATTCAGACCGATGCCGCCATCAATCCGGGCAATTCCGGCGGCCCCCTGGTCAATATGACGGGCGAGGTCATCGGCATCAACACCGCGATTCTTACCGACACCAACGCCTACGCCGGCGTGGGTTTTGCCCTGCCCTCGAACACCGTGGCCCAGGTTTACAACCAACTGGTGGGTCCCGACCACCGGGTATCGCGCGGCTCCATCGGAATCATGTTTAACGCGCTGGACAACCCTGCCATCGCGAGGGTGTACGGAACCGGATCCGGTGTGACCATTTCGGATGTGACCCCGGGCAGCCCGGCGGAGCAGGCCGGATTGAAGGTGGGCGACACCATTGTCGCCGTGGACGGCAAGGCAGTGAAAAACGGCGATGAACTGGTGGCCGATATCGCTGCACGCAAGCCGGGCTCCAAGATCACCGTCGGATTCATTCGCAATGGCAAGAAGCAGGACGCTACGGCCACCGTGGCCGACCGGGCTAAACTGTTCGCCGCCCGCCTGGGCGACGACGAAGAAGGCGGCCCTGAGGCGGGGCCCAAAGAGAGCAAACTCGGCGTCAGTGTCCAGACCTTGACCCAGGAGATGGCGGACCGCCTCGACGTTCCCGCGGGCAAGGGCGTAATCGTGAAGGACGTGAAGGCCGGATCGTTTGCCGAGGACGTGGGCTTGAGCCGGGGTGATATCATCCTCGAGGTCAACCGGCAGGTGGTGGACAACGAGGAGCAATTCAACCGTGTCACCGCCACCCTGAAGAGCGGACAGGATGTTGTGTTCCTGGTACGCCAGCGGGGGGCCGGCCGCCAGGGCGGAACCATCTTCCTGGCCGGTACACTTCCGTAACCCGAGGCTGGCACAAAGGGGGCTGGTACTGGAGGCGGAGATAGTTTACCCTGCCTGCTCCATCGGGAATTGCGGGTAACCTGTCATTGTGTTACTCCTGGACCACGATTGTGAAAATTGGCGGCTCCATTTCGACCTTTTGCCAGAGCGCGGGCTGCGCTGTGCTCCTGGCCTGTTGCACGCTTTTGGCGCAGACCCACAGCAGTTCGTCGGCGGAAAAGAAGTCCAAAGCCATGCGGGTTGTGTCCGCTCACCCTGTTACCCGCACACACAAGAAGGCGCGCAAGAGCGCCAGATCGCGCAAGCGGGGCCAGGAGAAAATCGACAGCACGCGAGCTCGCGAAATCCAGGAAGCGCTGATTCGCGAGCACTATCTGGACGGCGCCGCCTCCGGCACCTGGGACGCGAAGTCCGAGAGCGCCATGCGGCATTACCAGGCCGACAATGGCTGGCAAAGCAAGACAGTCCCGGATTCCCGGGCGCTGATCAAGCTGGGATTGGGCCCCAACCACGACCATTTGTTGAATCCCGAAAGTGCGATGACATCGCAACCCCAACCGCTCCACGCCGAACCGATGCTGGAGCAGACCTCGACTATGACAACCCAGCAGCAGAGGTAAACTCGGACCTCGGGTTGCATGTGTGGGACGGACACTCCTGTCCGTCGCTGTTGACTTGGATCTTTGGCCAGTCAGAACCTGCAGAGCAGCAGGTTCGTCGCTGATCCAGGAGACAGAACAAGGCGAGGCCAACACCCACTTCAACACCATGGGCGGCGGACAAGAGTGTCCGCCCCACACCTGCACCCCTTACCGGTTACTCTTCTTCATTTTCATTGCTGGATTGGGAAAATAGGGCAGGGGCTTGTCGTTGATAATGGCGCGGGGGTTGCCGTCCACCAACGCCTGGGCGACTTCCTGGCTGCAGAGTTTCGCGACCTTGTCTCTCGCGGCTGAGAGCGCGGGAGGGCGGTGCTTGGTGTCATGAGCGTCGGTGGCCAGGACATGCACGGCGTCGCGTTCGAGCAGCCACTCGGCAGCGCGCATCACCTTCTGTCCCCAGCCTCCAGTCACGGACGAAGCCGTCACCTGTACTACGCAGCCCTGGTCCACCCACGAAAGCACTCGCAGCGGCGCCTCTTGCAGAATCGGATTGCGCTCGGGATGCGTGACTACGGGCGTGATACCAACATCCGCCATGCGGGTGAAGCACTCGTTGATTTGCGCAGGAATGCTGTAGTTGCTCAACTCCACCAGCAGGTAGTGGCTGCCGTCAATGGTGTAGCGCTCCGGCGAAATCATGACCTCCTGCAGGTTGTCATAGGAAAGATGGAAATCGCAGCCCAGACTCAACTGCGGGGCCTTGCCCACCAGCATCTGGAGATACTCGAGGTTCTTGGCCAGACTCTGCCGGTCGTACTGAAAACGCTCATTGGCGTGTGGCGTGGCCACGATGTGTTCGATGCCGTCGTCTGCCGCCATCCGACACATTTCCAGCGACGTGTCCCAGGATTTTGAGCCATCGTCAACTTTAGGCAGGATGTGGCAATGAATGTCGATCACGTGAACTGCCGAGGGGGAACGGCGGCCAGTTAATTTAAGCAGATTTTCATCGAAAGGCCAAGCCGGGTGCGATCTTTTATTGTCTCGAACCCGTGCGTGGGCCGGGTAACCTTATCCCTGGTTACCCTCCGCAGAAATCCCCGGGTGCCACATTATTTGCCCATGGTAAGCACGACGCGGAAGCGTGCCCGTCCGCTGATCATCTGATCATAGGCTTCCGCCACTTGTTCCAGCGGATAGCGTTCGATCATGGGCCGAACTCCGGACAGAGAACTGAACCGCAACGTGTCCTCCGAGTCGATGGACGAGCCGGAGGGCCATCCTCGAATGGTGCTGCGGGTGAAGATGAGTTGCAAGGGTGTGACTGTGATGGGTTCTGTGCTGGCGCCGACAATGACCAGCTTCCCGTCCGGGCCCAGTCCATCGACCAGGGCGGAGATTGCCTTCGAATCCGGCGCCGTGGCCAGAATCACACGCGCCCCGCCCAGGGCTTGCAGTGCGGCCGCCGGGGCGCTGGCTGCGCTGTCAATGTAATGGTGAGCGCCCAGCTGCTTGACCAGCCCTTCTTTGTCCCCGCCGCGGCCAATCGCAGCGGTGCGGAAGCCCATCTGGCGCGCGTACTGAATTCCCAGATGCCCCAGACCTCCGATGCCTTGCACCGCCACCAGGTCACCGGCACGCGCTCCCGCGTTGCGCAGCGAGTTGTACACGGTGATGCCGGCGCAGAGCAGCGGGGCGGCTTCGTCCGCGGGCAAATCGTCGGGCATGGCCGCCACTGCCTCGGCCGGGACTACTACGTATTCTGCGT
>JBARIF010000288.1:0-1868 GCA_049799615.1 Terriglobales bacterium | reverse complement strand
TCGAAAAGCCGTTCGGACGCGACCTGGCCTCCGCGCGGGAGCTAAACCACGTCGCACACACGGTATTCCCGGAAGACTCCATCTTCCGCATCGATCACTTCCTCGGCAAGGAGGCGATCATGAATATCCTCTATTTCCGGTTCGCCAATTCCTTCCTGGAGCCGATCTGGAACCGCAACTATGTGGCCAGCGTCCAGATAACCCTTTCCGAGGATTTCGGTGTGGAGGACCGCGGCGCGTTTTACGAAACCGCCGGCTGTCTGCGCGACGTGATCGAGAACCACCTCTTCCAGATCGTCGCGTTGCTTGCCATGGAGCCGCCGGCCGGCAGGGACTTTGGAGCCGTGCACAGCGAGAAAGCCAAGGTCTTTCGAGCCATGCGTCCTTTGAAGCCCGACGACCTGGTGCGCGGCCAGTACGCTGGCTACCGCAAGGAGCCAGACGTGGCGAGGAGCGCCGACGTCGAGACGTTCTGCGCCTTGCGACTGTTCATCGACTCCTGGCGCTGGGAGGGAGTGCCGTGGTACCTCCGCTCCGGCAAATATCTGGCAGCCACCGCGACCGAGATCATCGTGGAGTTGAAGCCACCGCCGCAGAGACTTTTCGCCGACTCAGCGCCGACGACCGGCCCGGCCAACTATCTGCGCTTCCGGCTCTCCCCCAACTCGGCCATCGCCATCGCCGCTCGCGTCAAGATCGCCGGCAAGGAATACATCGGGGACCAGCGAGAGCTCTACCTATTCGAAGAACAGCCGGGAGAGCAAGCACCCTACGAGCGGCTTTTAACCGACGCCATGGCTGGCGATGGAGCGCTCTTCACCCGTGAGGATGCGGTTGAGGCCGCATGGGCCGTGGTCGATCCAGTCCTTAAGACCCACCACCGGGCTCGCCCCTACAAGCGCCACAGCTGGGGACCGAAAGAGTCTGACACGATCATTTCTGCGGACGGCTGTTGGCGCAACCCCGACCCCGAGGAGGTATCCGGATGATGCGTCTGCCGCAGCAGTGTTTCTGCCACCCACGGATGTGACTCCCTTGACTCCAGTGACTCTGTTGCGCGGTTCAGCAAGGTGTGCCGCAGAATGTGCCGTACGCCTCGAGCCGAGGCGCGCCAATGTGGGCTTTTTCGCTACTTCGACAGAGTGCTTCCGTGCGGGCTAGGTTGTGGGCAAGTGATTGATTTCACATAGTGATCGTTGTTGTTGAACCTGCTGAGGTGCGACAACTCTTAATCAGTACTTCAAGGTTTCAATTAGCTCGGTCCGCTACTGTTCTGGAACCCACAGTTATCGTGCTATGACCGTTGTGTGCATCGGAGAATACGGAACAGGCCGCTATCGCGGGATTAGGTAAGAGTTGCCGACCACCCGCCCGGAATGCGGCGGGGGATGGCCAGCGTCTCTAGTACAAGCCCGCATACACGGCCGCTTGCAGGATCCTTGTTGACGAAACTAGAATCAGCGCGGACTGAACAATCTGTAATCAGCCAAGAGTGCTCGCATGCGCAAAGTAGGATCGCGGATCGCTATCGCCATGACCCTAGTCGCGATGACTTGGACAGTATCGAGCCCGCAGGCCAAGCGATCTATTGGGAGCGACGCACCTCGGATCCAGCGTGCAGCACCAGCCGATGCAACCACCATTGCGACGCGACAGCGTTTCTTAGAGATGTTTGCTCGGGCATACTTCCCGGGCCGAACCGGCCAACTCCTGATCGTGCCGCGCGAAGGCGACTTCATCACGCGGCCTGACGTGGCGTACATGCACGGTTCGCCGTGGACGTATGACGTAGCGATTCCGCTGATGTTTGTGGGCCCCGCGGTGAGAACGGGAACGTACTCGACTCCGGCCGTGCAGCAGGACGTTGC
>JBARIF010000287.1:0-2144 GCA_049799615.1 Terriglobales bacterium | reverse complement strand
GGTCCAAATTCAGCGACGCCGGCGGTCAGCCCGATCAGGCTCTGGCCGGTGTTAAAGGTGACGGGCAGAACGGGAGACTCGCCGATCGTTCCGCCTTGAAATGCTCCGCACGACATCTGGATACTGGTCAGCCAGTCCAGCATTCTTCGCGCCCGTTCCAACAACGTTTTGTCGGCGGTGAGATGGGCTTCACGAATCAACGTCGGAATGATGTAGCCGGTCGTCTCCGGGTATGACTCGCCCCATCCGGTCACAAGACAATAGTGTCGTGCTGCTCCGCCATCGGCAGATTTCGAATAATCCTGTGCGCGGCCCAGCCACGCCAGCCCCTCAGCGATCGCACAATCGAGTGGAATATCGCGAGTCGCTTCTGGCTGCCGTTCACGCCTCAATTCGGCACGAGCTGACAAAGAAATGCCATGGCGCAGGCGTAGCCC
Source organism: Terriglobales bacterium (assembly GCA_049799615.1). GTDB lineage: Bacteria > Acidobacteriota > Terriglobia > Terriglobales > Acidobacteriaceae > JAIQFF01. The sequence goes on along the minus strand of JBARIF010000287.1, from coordinate 1,707 downwards.
GGAAACCTTGCTTTTCAGCCGCTGCACAAGGCCCACCTGGTCGGTGGAATAATTCATATGCGTCCTTGTCACGATGAATTCTCTGGGGAGAATTCAAGTCTAACAGGAAATATTCCGGATACAAGGGGCTTACTCTTCCCCGTTGGTAACGTTACTTCCGGGGATTGTTTCCGCCAAAGTAAGAGATAACTCAGGTAGGCTGCCGGGGTAGTCTACTCAGAATCGCACTCATGGAGGGAGCGGAACGAAGGGAGGAGGAGGTAGCGGTACCGGCCTGATTCTTGCCTAGCCCCGGGAAAAAAGGCCGCGTTGCAGCTCGACCCAAAGGCGGCGTCGGGCCCTTATCATAGTGCGCAGAAGGGACATCTCCAATGAGAGCTTCTCTCCCGCGCTCAACCCGGATTTGAGAATGGTCCTGAAGTCGTCCCGGCTCCGGCTCCAGGCCGGCGAACTCCTGTGTCCGCCGGCGGTCCAAAGGCGGACCATGAACCCCGAATCCCTGACATTCTGGCTTGACGCTCCCGGATGCAATCGGCGGCGGAACAAAATGTTGGGAACTTCCACAAACTTGCCCAGAACCGCAAGTTCGGCGAGCAAGGGGTAGTCGCCTCCTGGGTAGCTCGGAAAGAGCCGGGTTTTTGCCAGTTCCTGGGTCCGAATCAGGCCAAAAATAGCATTGACCCAGGAGGTGGCTGAGATTACATAGCGCAGGCGGTCGATGGCAGCGTCGAACCGCAGATCGAAGCCGGGATCCGTCTCCTCAACCAGGGCACCGTTCTCATCAATGAATCTCGTCTTCCCGTACACCAGCACGACGGATGGGTCTTGCTCCAGAACAGCTAGACAGTCGGAAATCCAGTCAGGTTCGTGGACATCATCCGCCGCCGCCCACTTGAAGTATTCTCCCCGGGCCCGTATGAACAAGCAGTTGAAATTGTTGGCCAGACCCATATCCTGCTCGCTGCGGTAGTAGCGAACCCGAGGGTCACGGGCAGCATATTCCCGGCAAATCGACTGCGTCCGGTCCGTCGACGCGTTGTCGGAAATTATCAGCTCAAAATCCTTGTAACTCTGTGCCAGTAGCGAATCCAGTGCCTCCGGCAGAAAGCGCTCCCCGTTGCGAACGGGTACTCCCACACTTATGCGCGGTCTACTGGGAATCATTCCGGCCTCAATTTACAGAGCAGGGTCTTGCGTTGCCGACGAGCAGCTCGGTCAGACGCCTCTGGTGCGGCGAGCCCGGCCACCCTTGTTTTCAAGCGGTGTCCAGCCAAGCTCTATCCCCAGTACCAGTTTACGACAATAAAATGCCTCGGCAAATTTTTCCGGCGCCGCGCATTCCACTCCCCGTAGCCTCAGCAAAGCCTGAAAGGTGTCCTCCGTTAACCAGGCCTTGTTGCTTTGCGTCTGAAATACATCGCAGACGGACTTTATTTTGCGGGAACAGATTTCGGGGGTCAGGGGAACATAGCAGTTGGGCGTCCCCAGATCGCCATCATATTTCGGGATTTCATACTCCAGCACCAGATGCTGGCGCCATGTGTTCCAGGTCAGGTCACTGATGGTGCGATGGTCCTGATGCCGGTCGGTGCGGTAGTGGGTAAAGATGACGTCCGGATTGACCTTCTTCTTCAGCTCCTCGAAGAATTCCTTGATCCTGGCTCCTTCGTACGGAAAGAAGCCGTCGCGGAAATTCTTTACCACAAC
>JBARIF010000286.1:0-11840 GCA_049799615.1 Terriglobales bacterium | reverse complement strand
GGCCGGTGCCAGGGAAGGTTTTGCGGCCGTGTCCGTTGCTGGCGCCGTTGGGGGAGCGGACGCTGGGCGCTGTGGGGGTGCGACCGGCGGAACAGAAACGGCAGCGGGCGCAGTTGCGGCGACTGGTTCTGCCTTTATCACTGGCGCGGCGGGAGTGTACGGCGAAGGAGTTTGGGTCAAGGCTGCTGTCGAGGTGGGCTGAGGAAACACTCGCGCGGGTTCGGTGGAAGGGGCTGGAGCCGAACTTTTCACGGTTTTGATTGTCTTCGCGGTCCGCCCCTGAAAGAAATAATTCAAGAGTGCCGCCACCAGCGCCGCAACCCCAAACTCCAGCACGGAAACGAACAGGTCGGGATAGTCATAGGGGCGCTGGGTGAACGAAGTCGGCAATCCCGAAGACTGCCCCATGACATCTCCCAGCCAGGGCACGACCACATTGTTCATGAGCGATACGATCAGACCCCAGATCGCCTCGCCAAGGATCACCGCCATGATGATTCGCGCGATCCAGCGGCGCGTGTCCGTCGGTTCGGACTGGAAGGGCTTTACCGTTTCATTCATAATTTTCTGCCCTTGCAAGATTGTTACACACCAGCCAGTCCGACGAAAAATTGGTGAACACCGCAAATGGGTCGGTGCGAACAATCCTCCTGTATCGGCGTCATTAGCCCCGAAGGATCTGGCGTGCGCCAGTAGCGCGGCCGGGCCAGCGCGTATCCGCTTCGCGCCAGATGCTTCCCCGTTTCTTTACGCCTTGCCGCTCATGAGTTGTTTGCAGCGCGCTGCATGGCCAACTTCGAAGCCTCCGCAAACTTCCTTTGAAGGTGCCGTGAAAGCGGATACGCCAGTCTGGCCGCGACCGTCCGTGGCCGGGAGAAGGCGAGGATGTCGTACCAGACTTCATCCTCGTGGCGTCTCCATTCAACTGTGAATCGCTCCTCGCCACTCTCTGCATGTTCCCACAGGGTCCCGTAAGCGAAACCAAACCGCCTGACGGGGCCGTCCTCGTCGACGACGTAAGCGATGCGGCAGGCGTTGAGGGAATGGAAGCCGAAGTGATCCACCAAAACGGCAACGTTGGTTCCAACCTGTATGGGAGCATTGGGCGAATACAAATGCACCCACGGGATATTGAACATTTGCCAGCCGCGGATGGCCGCCACGGCTCGGAGCCATGTAGCTTCGCCCGCTCCCAGCTGGATGCGATTGTGGTCCAGATTGTAGCCCGGCGGAGTGTCAGCAGCCGACGCGCCGACTTCGTGGTACGAGAAGCGCGAACTGCTCTGCCTGTCGATAAAACGCCGGACCTCGTCTTCCGATGGTGCGGTCAGGCGGAACAATGCGGGCCTTTACTCTCTTCCCGACATACGTACTTCATAAATGGTTGGCAGCGTGTCCGAGTTGGTACGAACGAAGCTGCGCACCAGTTCGGTGCGCGAGAAGTGGCCCAGGCTCAGAAGCCGGATGCATTCGTCGGTGGCGCAACTCTCCCATGAAGATCGCTTTCCCCAGGGGAAACAGGTGGCCTCGATCACCCGCACCGGAAGCTGCTCCTGAAGTCCAGCTTCAATTTGTTCCCGCAGCCAGCGCATGTAATCCAGCTTCTCTGCGATGGCGATTTTTGGGTCTTGCCGGATCACCACGCCGGGAAAATCGGGGACATCGGTTCTCAAGGTGTGGATGTGTCCGTGTCCTTCCACCAGAATCTCGATGTCGAGTTCCATCAGGCGTTCCAGGCTGACCAGCCATTTGTGGCTGTCAACATCGGGGTTCGGCGTGGCAAAGTAGCTCCCCATGAAGGCGTCGCCCGCCAGCAGCACCTTCTCCCTGCGGTCGTAGAGCACGATGTGGTCGTCGCAGTGGCCGGGAGTACTGACAACCTGCAACTCTCCGGCGTCCGTATCCACAATCTCGCCCAACAGCTCGAAAGGCGGTTTCAGGTCTGGTGGCTGGCCGATTATCGCGGCGCGTACCCAAGGCAGCTTCTTAAACGGCGTAAGGAACCGGGCGGTCATCTCCGAAACGTAGATCGGAGCTCCGGTATATTCAGACAACCAGTTGAGGTTGCCGACGTGCTCCTCGTGGGCATGCGTGGCGACGATCTTTGTGATCTTCGTGTTTGCCTGGCGAAGATGCCGCGCCAGCGACCGCCGCATCTTCGGCGAGCCCGGATCGATTGCGATTCCGTTGTAAACGACCGCGGTGAACAATTCGCCGAAGAGCAGCGGGACGGTGTTGGGGAGAAATCCATTGAGAAAGAAAACAGTCAGCTTGCCGTTTAGCAGATCCAGCCGCTGATGATATGTCCGAGCGAAGATGCTGGTCCGTTGCGCCGCGGCCTTGATGGCCGCCCATGCGACCAATGGCAGCCGAATGAAAAAGCCGAGTGTGTAACATGACCAGAACGCGCCCAATCGGGCTTGTCGTCGTACCGTTTCTGGTTTTGCGACACGACACGCGCCACCGCGACATTTGCTCAGGGAATATCGGTTGCGGGCGACGAACCCGTACAGCAGCCGTCCCGCGCTACGGAATGGGAACCATCGCCCGACGACGCCAATCAGCCATGTAGAAGGGAACAGACGTGCCAAACAAGTGACTGCGTCCCAGCCGACGTGGATTTCGCCGTCAGGAGTGACCACGTGCAACTGGCGCAAACATTCATCCAGCTTGAGCCGGGAGTCAACCGAGCTTAAGTCCTCTGCGCTGATGGGCAGGCAGATTGTCTGGTTCTTGCCGTCGAGAGTCTTCAGCCACGACACGCAGGCCTGACAGATTTCGCACTGTCCGTCGTAAAGTACACGGTATGCGGGGGCAGCATGAGTCCTGTCTTCAAGGCTCTCCGCAACTCCGGTTGATGGGCGCATGAATAATATGGGTCGCGAGTCGCTGCCCGCCATGTTAGGACATATTGCGCTCGACCAGACACAAAAAAGGGCTGACCGGAGTCAGCCCCATTACCGAGAAGCCTGATCAGCGCCTTCAGTCCCCGGCGGTTACCAGGGGCATATGCACCAGGTGCTCGCTGAGGAACCATACCTGCAATTCATTGGTACGCAGGACGTCGCTGACTGCGAGGTCGTTGGTGCCGTCGTCGCCCAACTGATCGGCGCGCTCCGCCAGTTCGCGGCACTGGCCGATGATGATCTTGTGGGCATCGAGCAGACGCGAGAGCTGTACCGGCACTTCTTCCCGTCCGCGCGGAGGCCGCTCGATCCGGGTGGTTTCGGCCACGTCGGCTGCCATGGCGATGCTCAATCCGCCCAGCAGTTGAATACGCTCGGCAATGGTATCGACCAGTTCCGCCTGCTCGTCGTAGTGCTTGTCGAAAAGAAGATGCAACTGGTAGAAAGTGGGTCCGGCGACCTGCCAGTGCGATTTCTTGTAAAGATCGCGCAGGGTCATGGTGTCGGCCAGGAGCTGGTTGAGGTGCTCGGTCATTTCCAGACGGACCGGTTCTTCAAGTTCCAGAGGCAGAGCGTGGTTCACGGTGCCGTACTGCTGGATTTCACCGGCTCGTTGGTCAAAGTGAGGCTGGGCGCTGATGCCACCGTTGTGGCCTGCGGTTTTCTTGGACATCGGAATTCTCCTCTTCTGATTTCTTTGGTACAGCCCTTTGGATGTTGGTGAAGGACGTTAGGGTCAAGGTTGCTAGTAAGATTTATCCGATAGAGAGCGAAACAATCCTTATTATAGCGCTTGCTAGATCGGGGCGGTTGCTCAAGAGCGGCTGCCTCTATTCTGCTGCGATCGCGACGTGGGACGGGTGCGCCAGCAAAAATCCGAACAATTGTCTATCATGAAGGATTCAGCATTGATTGAGGGAGAAAATCAGACGTGGCTGAGACGCAGACCAACGGAGTGGAAGTTCTCGAAACCCGGGAGTGGCTGGATTCGCTGGATTATGTTTTGTCGCAGGGCGGACCGGAGCGGGCAGGACGCCTGCTGCAGCAACTCTCGCTGCACGCCCGCCGGGCCGCCGGTGTAAACCTTCCTTTCACGGCCACAACGCCGTACCAGAATACAATTCCCTCCCGGCAACAGCCGCCCTTTCCCGGCAGCCAGGAAATGGAGCGGCGCATCAAGAGCCTGGTGCGCTGGAATGCCCTGGCCATGGTGGTGCGGGCCAACAAGATCGAGAGCGGCATCGGTGGACACATTTCCACTTTTGCTTCCGCAGCCACACTCTACGAAGTCGCGTTCAATCATTTCCTGCAGGCCCGGACTGAATCCGGAGACCGCGATCTGGTTTATTTCCAGGGACACGCCGCCCCCGGCATGTACTCGCGGGCCTATCTGGAAGGCCGCATTCCCAAAGAAAAGCTGCAAAACTTCCGGCGCGAACTGAAGGCCGGCGGCGGTCTCTCTTCCTATCCTCATCCCTGGTTGATGCCGGACTTCTGGGAATTCCCCACGGTCTCGATGGGACTGGGACCGATCCAGGCCATATACCAGGCCCGGTTTATCCGCTATCTGGAAAATCGCGGATTGAAGCAAGCCACAGGCGGCAGGGTCTGGGCGTTCCTGGGCGATGGCGAGATGGATGAGCCGGAGTCCTTGGGGTCCATCACCCTGGCTTCGCGCGAGCGCCTGGACAACCTGATCTTTGTGATCAACTGCAACCTGCAGCGCCTGGATGGACCGGTACGCGGCAATGGCAAGATCATCCAGGAATTGGAGGCGATTTTCCGGGGCGCCGGCTGGAACGTGATCAAGGTCATCTGGGGCAGCGACTGGGACAGCCTGATCGGCAATGACCGGGACGGAATCCTGGTCAGGCGCATGGGTGAGATCACGGACGGCCAGTATCAGAAATATTTTGTCGAGAGCGGCGCTTACTTCCGCCATAACCTGTTCGGCAGCGATCCCCGCCTGCTGAAGATGGTGGAGCATCTTTCCGACGAACAGCTCTCCCGCATGCGTCTGGGCGGCCATGATCCCATTAAGGTGCATGCCGCTTACAAAGCCGCCACCGAGCACAAGGGAGCGCCCACGGTAATTCTGGCCAAGACCATCAAAGGCTACGGACTGGGAGAGGCCGGCGAAGGCAAGAACATTACCCACCAGCAGAAAAAGCTGAACGAAGATGAACTGCGCGTATTCCGTTCACGCTTCGGAATCCCCATCGCGGATGATGACCTGCAGGATGCACCCTTCTATCGACCGGCCGACGACAGTCCGGAAATTCGCTACATGCAGGAGCGCCGCAAACAGCTGGGCGGGTATTTGCCCGAGCGCAAGGTACGCTCCCAGCCCATTGCTCCGGTTGCAGAGACTCATTTCGAGGAATTTTACAAAGGCACCGAAGGCCGGGAAGTTTCGACCACCATGGTTTTTGTGCGCCTGTTGGGAAAATTGTTGCGTGATCCAGAGATCGGCAAGCTGATCGTGCCCATCATCCCGGACGAGGCCCGCACCTTCGGCATGGAGGCGCTCTTCCGCCAGGTGGGAATTTATTCGAGCGTGGGTCAGCTCTACGAGCCCGTGGACATGGACACCCTCCTTTATTACAAGGAAGCGAAAGACGGGCAGATTCTAGAGGAAGGCATCACCGAAGCCGGCTCGATCTGCTCCTTTATCGCCGCTGGCACGGCTTACGCCAATCACGGGATCAACACGATCCCGTTTTTTATTTACTACTCGATGTTCGGCTTCCAGCGGATCGGAGACTTGATCTGGGCCGCAGCTGACATGCGCACCCGGGGCTTCCTGATCGGCGGAACTGCCGGCCGTACGACTCTCGCCGGCGAAGGTTTGCAGCATCAGGATGGCCATAGTCACGTACTGGCGCTTGCGGTGCCCAATCTGCTGGCTTATGACCCGGCATTCGCCTACGAAATCGGCGTCATCATCCAGGACGGCATCAAGCGCATGTATGTGGACCAGGAATCGATCTTCTATTACCTGACCGTCACCAACGAGCCTTTGCCCATGCCGGCCATGCCCGAAGGAAAAGATGTTCGGGAAGGCATTCTGAAGGGCATCTACCGCTTCCGCACATCCACCCGGAAGGATGCCAAACTGCGCGCTCAGCTTTTCGGCAGCGGCACCATCATGTACGAGGTGCTCAAAGCCCAGCAGATCCTGGAAGAAAAATACGGCGTGGCAGCGGACGTGTGGAGCGTGACCAGTTACAAGCAGCTTTATCGCGATGGCAATGATTGTGAGCGCTGGAACATGCTGCACCCCGGCGCGACTCCGCGGGTGCCGTTTGTCAGACAGGCGCTGAAAGATGCACCCGGCGTCCTGGTGGCGGCATCGGATTACATGAAGGTGCTGCCGGAATCCATTGCCCAGTGGTTGCCTCGGCCGCTGGTGGCATTGGGTACAGATGGTTTTGGCCGCAGCGAGAGCCGGGTGGCGTTGCGTGATTTCTTCGAGGTGGATGCGAAACATATCGTGCTGGCCACGCTAACGGCGCTGGCGCGTGAGAAGCAGGTTAAGCCGGACCTGCTGCAGCAAGCAGTGAAAGATTTGGGAATCAATCCGGAAAAAGCGAATCCGGCAAATACTTAAAGGGTAGCGCCGGCGTCCCGCCCCCGCCGCCGAGGGCAAGATGCCCTCGGGATAGCCGGCGAGACGCCGGCGCTACAAGTGCGTCTTTACCTGGGGAGTGAATATTCAGTGACAGAATTCAAGCTTCCGGAACTCGGCGAAAACATCGACCAGGGCGACCTGGTCAGGCTGATGATCTCGCTGGGCGCGAGCGTCACCGAAGGGCAACCGGTGATGGAGTTGGAGACCGACAAGGCAGTCGTCGAGGTCCCATCATCGGTGACCGGTACGGTCAACGAAATTCGCGTGAAAGAAGGCCAGAAGGTAAAAGTCGGACAGGTGATCTTCACCGTGGAGAATGGGGCGGGTGCCAAAGCCAAGAGTGTCGAAACCAAGAGTGTCGAAACCAAGGGGGTAGAAACAACGAAGACCGTCCCGTCCAAAGCCCCGGGCGCGAAGCCGTCTGCAGAAAAGCCCGCGCCGGCGCCGACGACCGAGACGCGAGCGGCAGCTCCCACTGCGCCAGTCCCGGCTTCCAGCGGCGCAACCGACTTCAGGATGCCCGAACTGGGAGAGAACATCGATCAGGGCGATCTGGTGAGATTGATGATTTCCCCGGGCTCCAAAGTTTCCGAGGGCCAGCCTGTCATGGAACTGGAAACCGACAAGGCTGTGGTGGAAGTGCCATCGTCGGTAACTGGCACGGTGAAAGAGATCAAAGTCAAGGAAGGCGAAAAGGTAAAAGTAGGGCAGGTGATTTTCACCCTCGAGGGCGGAGCTTCGGCGCCGGAGAAGGCGAAGCATGCGCCGGTCGAACACATTTCCGAACAACATGAGGCCCGGCTGTCGTTGCAGGCGGCGATCCAGGCCGAGGGAAAAACCGCGGCCCAGGTATTTCTGCCCGATCAGCCTCAGCCGCCTGCGCCCCAGGCTTTCTCGATGCCGGAGCAACTGGGCAAAGTGGCCGGGACGGAGCATCGCGCGCCGGCGCCCGCCGCACCCCACGTCCGACGACTGGCGCGAGAAATCGGCGTGGATATCTACGAAGTAAAAGGGAAGGGGCCGGGCGGACGCATCAGCGAAGACGATGTGAAGGCATACGCCAAGTCGCTGCTGACCTCGGCGGCTGCGGCGGCCGGAGCAGCGCAGGGACGTCAATTCGCGCAGCCCGAGCTGCCGGACTTTACCAAGTTTGGAAAAATAGAACGCGTCTCCATGCGCGGTGTGCGGCGCAAGACCGCCCAGCATTTGTGGGAGGCGTGGACCACCATTCCACACGTGACCCAGCAGGACAAAGCCGACATCACGGAACTCGAACAATTGCGTGCCCGCTTCGCTCCCAAGGCGCAGGAAGCCGGCGGCAAGATGACGGTGACCGCGATCGCGTTGAAAGTTTGCGCCTCGGCGTTGAAGGTTTTCCCCCAGTTCAATGCCAGCATCGACATGGCGAAGGAAGAGATCATCTACAAGCAGTACATCAACATCGGCGTGGCCGTGGACACCGACCGCGGCTTGCTGGTCCCGGTGCTGCATGATGTGGACAAAAAGAACATTGTCGAACTGGCGGCCGAACTGACCCAGCTTTCGAAGAAAGCTCGGGACAAAAAGCTCGCACCCGCAGAGATGGAGGGCGGTACTTTTACCATAACGAACCTGGGCGGCGTCGGCGGCACCGGATTTTCGCCTATCGTGAATTTTCCCGAAGTTGCGATTCTCGGGCTGTCTCGTTCCAGCATGGAGCCGGTTTGGATGAACGGGAAGTTCGAGCCCCGGCAAGTATTGCCGCTCTCGCTCTCTTATGATCATCGCCTGATCGACGGCGCCGATGCAGCACGGTTCCTGCGCTGGATCGCGGAAGCGTTCGAGCAGCCTTTCCTGCTGTCGGTGCAGGGGTAGAATCTGAAGAACCCTAAACCACTGAGGACACTGAGGACACCCAGGAAACCCCCATTGCATTCCTCCGTGCCCTCAGTGTCCTCTGTGGTGAAAGCCTTTGTGACTGCATGACTGAGACCTCAAACTTACATATTGCAGTTGTGGGCGGCGGGCCGGGTGGCTACGCCGCAGCATTTCTCGCCGCCGATCTAGGACTAAGGGTTACGCTGATCGATCCGGAAGTGAACCCCGGAGGAGTCTGCCTCTACCGCGGCTGTATTCCGTCAAAGGCCCTGCTGCACGTGGCCAAACTGATCGATGAATCTCGTCACGCTAAAAATTGGGGCATCGAGTACGCCGATCCCAAAATCGATCTGACCCGCCTGCGCTCGTGGAAGGAGGGCGTGGTCAAGAAACTGACCGGCGGCCTGGGCATTCTCTCGAAACAGCGCAAGGTTGAGTACATTCAGGGACGCGCGGCTTTTGAGAATTCAAACACGCTGCGAATCTCGAGGCCCGGCGGCGATGATGAGAGCCTGACCTTCGATCGCATCATTCTGGCGACCGGTTCTCGGCCGGCGATCATTCCCAGTCTCAAGCTGGATACGCCGCGAGTCATGGATTCCACCTCTGCGCTGGATTTGAGTGAGGTGCCAGGTACTCTGCTGGTCGTCGGCGGCGGCTACATCGGCCTCGAACTGGGCACGGTGTACGCAGCTCTGGGTTCGAAGGTTTCCGTAGTCGAAATGCTGCCCGGGCTGCTGCCCGGTGCCGATCGCGACCTGGTCCTTCCCCTGCACAAGCGAATCGAAAAAAAATTCGCTTCCATTCTGCTGAATACCACGGTGGCGGCCATGAAAGAGGAAACTGGCGGCATCCGTGTGACTTTTGACGGCCCCGAAGTCAAGGAACGCGAGCAGGTCTTCGACAAAGTTCTGGTGTCGGTCGGGCGCAAGCCAAATTCTGAAATCCCGGGCCTGGACAAAACACAAGTTCAGGTCGGCGCGCGCGGATTCATTCAGGTGAACAAACAGCTGCAAACCAGCGATCCTGCGATTTACGCCATCGGCGACGTCGTGGGTGAACCCATGCTGGCCCACAAAGCCTCGCACGAAGGACGCACCGCGGTCGAAGCCATCGCCGGACACAAAGTTGCATTCGAGCCCGCCGCGATTCCCGCTGTGGTGTTCACCGATCCCGAGATCGCCTGGTGCGGCCTCACCGAAACTCAGGCACAAAAAGAAAACCGGGAAATCAAGGTTGCGAAATTTCCCTGGGCCGCCTCGGGCCGGGCTATGACTCTGGACCGCACCGAAGGCATGACCAAACTCATCCTCGACCCGCAGACCGAACGCGTGCTGGGCGTGGGGATCGTAGGCGCGGGGGCGGGAGAACTCATCGCCGAAGGCGTACTGGCGGTAGAGATGGCCGCTCTGGCCAAAGACATCGCCTTGACCATTCATCCGCATCCAACGCTCTCTGAGACCGTGATGGAAGCCGCCGAAGTCTTCTTCGGTACCAGCACCGACATCTACCGGCCGAAGAAGAGTTAGATCTATGTAGGCGCGAGCGCCCCGCTCGTGTAGCGCCGACCAGCACGAGCGAGGACGCTCACGACTACATTACAATCGTTCGGAAGAAGATCATGATCACGTTGCTAAAGCGAGCGCTGTGGCTGCCCCTCTACCTGGCGATTGTTCTGCCGGCTTCGGCGTACCAGGGACTGCCGGGACAATCAGCGGTCGCCCCCGGCAATGGGAATGCAGCCGCTGCGGACCCACTCGGGCGCACCACTCCCAGCGGTACGTTGTATGGATTTCTCCAGGCGGCGCAGTCGGGAAACTATTCCATCGCGGCGCAGTATCTCCAGATGTCCGCCGCCCGGCGTCAGAGCCAGGGAGAAGATGTCGCCGCCAAACTGAAAGTCGTAATCGATCGCGCCTTTACCGGCGACCTGCGGCAAATCAGCAATCAACCAGAGGGCAGCCCGCAGGAAGGAATGCCGCTCGATAAGCAGCGCGTCGGCAATCTGAACTCGGGCGATGTCGATGCTCCACTGGTTCTTGTCCGCGTCGTCGATCCTGAAGGTGGAAAGATCTGGCTCATCTCCAACGACACCCTGGCCAGGCTTCCGGAGCTTTACGAGCAAGCCGCGGTACACCAGGTGGAGACGCGCCTTCCGCAGTTCCTGGTGCTTCACCAGTTCGCCGGTCTGCCGCTATGGCAGTGGCTCGCGGTCTTGCTGGCGATTCCGGTGGCCGCGCTCCTGGGATGGCTGGTGGTGCAGTTTCTCCGCTTGCCCTGGTACTTCTGGGCGCGCTACCGAAAGCACGCCGTTGCCCAGGCGTGGACTTCCTTTGTGCGGCCGCTGTGGTTGGTGCTGGGGACACTGGCCCACCGCATTCTGATGGGGTACGTTCGTCTTCCCGTATTGCAGAGGCATCGCTACCAGCAGACCGCCGGAGTGGTAGCCATCATCGGCGCCAACTGGTTGTTATGGCGAGTCCTGCGGGAAGTGCTGCGCAGCGTGCGGCAGCGCGCCGTTCTTTCCGGACGGATGGGCACCAGTTCGCTCATGATTCTGGGCGAGCGTGTGCTCAAGGCCGTCATCTTCCTGCTGGCGGTTTTCGCCGTTCTGGGCACGCTGGGCTTTAACCTCAACACTCTTCTCGCCGGAGTCGGCATCGGCGGTCTGGCCATCGCCTTCGCGGCGCAGAAGACGCTGGAAAACCTCTTCGGCGGTGTTTCCGTTCTGGGTGATGAAGTCATACGAGTGGGCGATTTCTGCCGCTTTGGCGACAAGGTGGGCACAGTCGAAGACATCAGCCTGCGCTCTACCCGGGTGCGGACCAACGACCGCACCCAACTTTCCATTCCCAATGGGTCGCTGGCTACGATGACCCTGGAGAATTTCAGCCGGCGCGACAAAATTCTTCTCAACACCAAGATCGGGTTGCGCTACGAGACTTCTCCCGACCAGATGCGTTACGTGCTGGTGCAAGTCCGTCGCCTGCTGTACGAACATCCCAAAGTCGAGACTCAAGGCGCTCGCAATCGTTTCATCTCATTCGACGAGAGCGCCCTCAGCATGGAAATATTTTGCTACATCCTCACCCAGGATTACGGCCAGTTCCTGACCATCAAGGAAGATATTCTGCTCCGCATCATGGACATCGTGGACGCCGCCGGCACCGGCTTCGCCTTCCCCTCGCAAACCGTTTACCTGGCGCGGGACACGGGCCTGAACAAGGAGAAGGCGGATCTGGCCTCACGCCAGGTGCAGAAGTGGCGGGAAAGCGACCAGCTGCCTTTTCCGGACTTTCCGCCTGCGGAGATTTCTGAAATCAGTAACTCGCTGCCTTATCCGCAGCCCGGCTCCGCCACTGTGAGCGGAGAGGACGAAAGCCACTAACGCGCACCGGGCCGTCCGCGCCTGCCGGACGCCTTGCCGATAGCGACACCGCCAGGAG
>JBARIF010000285.1:0-3996 GCA_049799615.1 Terriglobales bacterium | reverse complement strand
GTCCAAGACCGCACCACAAGCAGGTCAAAATCAAATTCGAAATCAAAGTCTAAAACGTCGGACAGGAGTGTCCGAGCCACACATTCTCTGTTCGCCCCTGCTATCCTCATTACCTGAGGACGACCCTTTTTGCACGATCCTGTTCTGGTCATTCATGGCGGCGCCTGGGCCATTCCTGATGACATGGTGGAAGCTCATCTCAACGGTGTGTGCAACGCCATGGCCGCGGGTTGGCGGGTATTGGAACGGGGCGGGCCTGCGCTTGACGCGGTCGAGGAAGCCGTTGTCATTATGGAAGATGACGAGACTTTTGATGCCGGCCGCGGCAGCTTTCTCAACCGCGACGGCAGAGTACAGCTCGATGCCTTCATCATGGACGGTAACACCCTGCGCGGTGGAGGGGTGGGCTGCGTGGAGCGCATCGCTAATCCCATCCGCGCGGCACGCAAGATTCTGAGCGACAGCCCGCATGTGTACTTTGTGGCCGAAGGGGCCGAGCGCTTCGCGGCCGAGCACGGCATTCCCCTTTGTCGCAACGAAGAACTGATCATTCCCCGCGAGGTCGAGCGTCTGCGGGCAATTCAGGCGCGGGCTGCAGACGCCAAGGTTGACTTGTTTGCGCCCACGATCTCTCACGACACAGTAGGCGCGGTGGCGCTTGACGGCAGCGGCAACATTGCCGCTGCCACTTCGACTGGTGGCACGCTCAATAAAGCTCCCGGACGCCTGGGCGATTCCTCACTCATTGGGTGCGGGTGCTACGCCGACAATCAGACCGCGGCCGCCTCAACCACGGGCTGGGGGGAACCGATCATGAAGCTGGTGCTGGCCAAGTGGGCGGCGGATCGGGTGGCCACCGGTAGTTTGCCGGAGTGGGTGGCCGCCGAAGCCATCAACTATCTCAAGGACCGGGTGGACGGGCACGGCGGCATGATTCTGCTAGACGCCCGCGGGCGCTTCGGCATCGCCCACAACACGCCACGGATGGCTTGGGCGCTTAAGACATCAAAGCATGAGAGTTACGGCATCGAGCGGAAGAATTGACTTCAGTTCCCGGTTATAAGTTGCCCGTTGCCAGTTGGTGTCGGGCTAACTAAGCCTGTTCCCGTCAGTGATTTAGCTTGATTTCACCGTCCCACCTGATGTAAAAACCGTGCGGCGTTTGCGTATCTGAAAACGTGCTGCTTCAATTCCTGCCTACGAAGGGTGACCGCTGCCGCGAAAACTCAGGGTCCTTCCCTCCACGGAGATAACTCTTATGGTCCTACGAAAGCTGGTCGCAGTAGCGTATGCGGTGATCGTGCTGGCCGCTCTGGGCTTTGCTCAGGGAGCCTCAACCGGCGATCTGCACATCACGGTTCGAGACCCAAAGGGCAGCGTAGTGACTAATGCCACGGTCACGGCACGGGATGAGGCCAAGGGACTGGAGCGCGCCACCAGCGAGAACACCGATGGCCAATATCACATCCTGTTGCTGCCTCCGGCGCAGTATACGGTCACGGTAGAGGCGCCGGGCTTTTCCCGGGCCACGATTCCGAACGTGGTCATCACCGTGGGACAAATGGCGGAACTTCCGGTCGTCTTGTCTGTGGCCGGAACCCAGGAAGTGATCAATGTGAGTTCGGCGGCGGAGCTGGTGGAAACACAACGCACCTCATCCACCGACACCATCGACCAGCGGCGGATCGACAATCTTCCAATCAATGGACGCAACTACATCAACTTTGCGCTGACCGATTCGCGCCTGGCGCGCGATACCGCTCCCAGCATCGGGGCCGCGCCCACTTCCGGGCTGAATATGAGCGGGCAGCGCGCCCGGGCCAACCTGGTGAATGTGGATGGCGCGGACGCGGTGGACAATTCCACCAACGGCATTCGCTCTACCATTTCACAAGAGGGCGTACAGGAGTTTCAGATCATCACCAACGGATATGCAGCCGAGTACGGGCGGGCTTCCGGCGGGGTGGTGAACATCATTACGCGCTCCGGATCGAATGACCTGCACGGTTCGCTCTTCGGCTATTTGCGGAATCGCAATTTCCAGGCGGTCAATCCCTTCAGCACGGTTCCCGATCCCGCGTACACGCGAGTGCAGGCGGGAGCAGCCATCGGCGGGGCGATCAAGAAAGACAAAACTTTCTACTACTTCTCCTACGAAGGCACCTGGCGACAGGAGACCGGGTTCTCTTCGATCGGGGCCAACAATTTCGGGCTGGTACCGTTTGACACTACGCAGGTCGGACAACCCTTCGGCACCGTCTTGCTGACGCCACAACAAGTCGGGTTCCTGACCAATCCGGCCGTGTTGCAGGAGGAATTTCTCAATCCTCTGTTTGGACAGGAAGTGGGGCAGTACACGGCCCTGGCGGCATCGTCTTCGGGCATGGCGCTGAAAGGGGCGTGGCCGGCAAGTTTGGGAGGATTCAGCGGCTTCCCTACGTCGTGTCCGCCACCCACTTCCACTTGCTTTGTGCCGGCCTCTTTCGTGCCTTTGAACAGCCTGATCGGCAACTTTCCGGTCTCGCAGCGCACCGATCTTTACTCGCTGCGCCTGGACCACAACCTGACCAACAATAACCGGCTCACGTTGCGGGCGGGTGTGAGCCCCAGCGACCAGACCGGCATTCAGGTGCAGGCGCAGGGTCCGCAGAATTTCGGGCAAAATTCATTTTCGCGGACTTCGCTGGAAAACTATCACGACTGGAACATTGCCGGACAAGACCAGTGGACCATCGGCAACAACAAGGTCAATGAGCTGCGATTCCAGTATGCGCGCCGGGGCTTGCTCTATAACTTCTCGCGGGCAGCGGGAGGCAGCAACGTGGCGGTCAACATACCGGGCTTCGCCTTCTTTGGCCGTGAGCCCTTCTCTTTCGTCAACCGCACCGAGGAGCGCTACCAATTTACCGACAACTTCTCCTGGTCGAAGGGGACGCACAACATCAAGTTTGGCGTGGACAGCAACTTCATCCCGTTGCAGGCCGATTTCACGGTGAACTTTGGCGGCATTTACAACTTCGGCCAGCAGAGCCTGGGGTTCGACAACCCGGCCATCGCCCCTCCGCCGGGTGTTCCTTTCCCGGCGTTCAATCCAGTGCAGGCCTATGGCGCGGGAATTCCGTCGAATTTTATACAGGGCGTGGGCAATCCTCACGATTCTTTCAGCAACACCACCGCGGCTGGCTTTGTGCAGGACAGCTGGCGGATTTTGCCCAACCTGACGCTGAACTATGGCGTGCGCTACGACGTGGAATTCACTCCCACGTTCAGGGCGATCAACGCGCTTTCCCAGGCGGCGGAAAACTCGATTGGCATCACCCAGGGAATCCCGCGAGACTTCAACAACTTTGCGCCGCGCATTGGTCTGGCCTGGGACCCGCACAAAGATGGAAAGAGCGTGGTCCGGGCATCCTATGGAATGTTCTACGACCATCCCCTGCTGGGCCTGGCTTTCGATTCCGACGTGGCCGATGGCTCCCAGGCGCCGCAACTGGTCCTGACTCCGGGAGCACCCGGCGGGTGCAACGCAACTTTGTCAAATCTGAATGCCACCAATGCTTTTCAGGGATTGCTGGGCTGTCTGCCGGCGCCGTTCAACTACCTGCCCAATCAGCAGCGTTTCAATCCCACGCCCAACGCGCCCTCTATCTTTGTCGGACAGGCATT
This sequence comes from Terriglobales bacterium, assembly GCA_049799615.1. GTDB lineage: Bacteria > Acidobacteriota > Terriglobia > Terriglobales > Acidobacteriaceae > JAIQFF01. The sequence continues at coordinate 330 of JBARIF010000285.1, read as the reverse complement.
CTTAAATCCAGCCGCGCCCGTACCGCTGTCATTTCTGCCCTTCAGTTTTCCCACGGCGAAGAACTTTCAATACGCCGTATCGCACCAGGCCAACCTGACGTTTGAACAGGACCTGGGGCATGATCTTTCATTCAGCCTGGCTTACAACTTCAATGGCGGACGTCACCTGAACCGTCCGATCAACGCCAACGCGGTGAAGCCAGGGCCGCTGCTGGCCAACTGGCAGGTCGCGCTGGGCGATCCCACTTCGGGCGCTTCCACACTGGGTCCGGAAGGCGTGGGCGCGGCTGGAACACCTTGCGGATTCAACGGCAGCGGGCAGCCCTGGGT
>JBARIF010000284.1:0-11866 GCA_049799615.1 Terriglobales bacterium | reverse complement strand
GGCTGGGCGGGTGAGGGCACCCGGCCCTACGCGGGAATCAGTGTTCTGGCTTCGTAGCCGCAGCCGGCCTGGCTGGAGTGCCATCTGCCTTGACGTAGTGCGCATACCAGGCCAGGTAGCGCTCGAGCCGGTCCTTGAGATGCGAGGGCGCCTTGAATTCGTGATATTCGCCGGGATAGACCACGAGTTCGGTTTCACGGCCCAGGCTCTTGAGCGCCTGATACATCTGCTCACCGCCCAGGATGGGCACATTCCAGTCGATGTCGCCGCCCATGAATAGCGTCGGCGTGGTGACATTCTCAATCTTGTAGAAGGGCGAGACCCGGTCCCAGACTGCTCTGTCCTTCCAGGGATATCCCAACTCGTATTCGTAGTCGCGGATGTAGCGGTCGTGTCCATACAACGAAGCGAACAGGGCCGCGCCGGCGCCCGAGATGGCGGCCTTGAAACGCGTGGTCTGCGTAATGATGAAATCAGTAGAGATGCCGCCGTAGGACCATCCCCCGACGCCCAGCTTGTCGGGATCGACCAGGCCCTGCGCGATGGCATAGTCCACCATGGCCATATCGTCCTGAAAATCCTTGTTGCCCCAATCGGCAAAGATGGCTTTGGCGTAGTCCTGCCCCCGGCCGGTGGAGCCTCGAGGGTTCGGGTAGAGAACCACGTATCCGTTGGCGGCAAAGAGCTGCGCCAGGTGCGTGAACTCGGCGTAATACGCCCAGACCGGTCCGCCGTGAGGACGAAGAATGGCTGGATACTTCTTTCCCGGCACGTAGTCGAGCGGCTTGTAGAGATAGCCGGAGACTGTGGTCCCATCTTTGCTCTTGAACTTTACGTATTCGGGTGCGGTGAGTTTGACTTGCGAGATAAATGCGTCGTTAACGTGTGTGATCCGGGTGAGCTTGCCATCAGGGACAGTGAAAATCTCGCTCGGGCGGTCCGGCGTCGTGATCAGCGCCGCCACTTCCCCGGACTTGGCGACGGAATAGGAATACAGCATCAGGCGGCCGCCGATGGGACGGGTAATCTCACCCCCTGCCGCGGGAACACGGCAGAGGTTCTGGGTGCCGTCATCGTCAGCGATGAAATAAATGAACTTGCCATCGGGCGAAAAGCGTGGCGCGGTGGACATGCGGTCCAGGGCCCGGGTGAGGATTTTTGCTTCGCCGCCGCCGGCCGGAGAAACGCCGATGTGACTGGTGCCGTAGATGAAGAGCTTGGGATCGGGCTGGGTTTCGTACGCAATCCACTTACCGTCCGGCGACCAGGCTGGCGAATCCTCGCTGCCGGGGCTGGTCGTGACCTGCGTGGGGTGCGCGCCCTTGTCGGTGTTGTCGGCGGCCACTACCCAGATGTTTGAGTCATAGTTGCGGTCCGGGTCCGGGCCGGTGCGTTTGCTGTCGAAGGCGAGAAGCTTGCCGTCGGGCGACCAGGCGGGATGCTCATCATCAAAGTCGCCGGAGGTGACCTGGGTCAGCGCCTTGCTGGCGATGTCGAAAACGTAAAGATGGGTGCGGAAACGCTCCAGGTAACCAATCTCATCTTCCTTGAACTGATAACGGTCAACCACCCAGGGACGCTGAGCTTTGGGCTTCTTGTCCTTGATCTCCTTGCCCTCGCTCTTTTCTTTAGATTTTTCGCTGGCTTCCTTCAGATCCTCCGGCGTGGGATCCTGCAGCATCAGCACCAGGCGTTTGCTGTCCGGCGACCAGGCGAAATTCTTCACGTCCTGAATGGTCTCGGTGAGGCGCTGGGCCTCGCCGCCCTGCCGGTTCAGCAGCCATACCTGGGTCTTGCCCTCGTCGCGTTTGGAAAGAAACGCGAGATACTTGCCGTCTGGACTCCAGCGCGGATGATCGGATGAAACTTCTTCCGAGGTCATGGGAATGGCGTCACCGCCTGCGGCAGGCACCATCCAGATGCGGGTCTTATCATCGTCGTCTTTCAGCGATAGGGTCGAGACCGTGTATGCCACCCACTGGCCGTCGGCGCTGATCTGCGGGTCATCGACCTCCCGCACCTGAAAGTAGTCGTCAACAGTAATGGGCCGGAGCGCAGCCGGCGCCGCTTGCGCGCCTGCATGGGATGGGCAGAGAGATAACAGGAAGGCGAGTGCCGCAATGGGCAGAAGGTTCGGCCGAAGCTTCATCTGTATGACCCCTGGACATACAAAAGAGATGAACAAAAAATTCTGCCGGAGTGTAGCACAGAAAGATTGATGTGGGCGCGAGCGTCCTCGCTCGTGCGGCTCGACCACAAACCGCGTAGGGACAGATGTCCTCATCTGTCCGGCGGAGCGGAGCTCCGCTATTTTTCCTGCCGCAAAAATGTAGAGCCTTGCTCGACCGGGCAGATGAGGACATCTGCCCCTACGCGATTCATTCACGCGATAACCGGGGCGTTGCTGACGCCCGCCGTGCCAAACACGCGCCGGTAGCGTTCGATCTCGGAAGCCGGGCCCAGCGCCTTCGCATAATTGTCGGAAAGCTTGACCGCGGGCCGGCCATCAACATCCGTCACTTTGCAGATCAGGCTGGCCGGATCAAATCCGCTTCCGCCCGCCGGATCGCAGCCGCGGAAATCATTTGTCAGCAATGTGCCCCAACCAGAGCTGAATCGAATCCGCCGCCCTGGAGTCCATTTTTCGCGGTCCTCGAAATCAGCGGCACTGCGAAAATCCTTGGGAGTGGTTCCCTGGACCAGGGTCCCGCCAAAGTACGCATGCAGGCCGAGGATCTCATCCACGTCCAGCGTGTCGGAGGCGATGATCAATTTTGTATATGGATCCCGGCCGCGCCCCTTCAGCCACTGAATATATTCGTCACCCGCGACGTAGGGATTCTTGCTGTCGATGCGCTGGCCGGTCCAGTCCGCGGTCCACTCCGGCGCGTTCTGCAAAAATTGCGTGGTTCCAAAGGTGTCCGGCAGCATGATGAGGAGTTCGCCCTCGTAGGTCCGCTGCCACATCTGGAGCACCTGGTATTGAGACGCCTTCAGTGCCTGATCGTCGGGTGCAAGCGCGGCCAGGACCATGGGGATTTCGTGCGCGTTGGTTCCAATCGCTTCCAGATCGTGCTTATGGGCGAGGAAGGCGTTCGAAGTTCCGGTAAAGGCGCTGCCCAGATTCGACGCCATGGCCTCCACCACGTATTCCTGCCACAGAAAACTGTGCCGGCGTCGGGTTCCGAAGTCGGCCACGTGCAACTCGGGTACGCCCACCAACTGTTCGATCTTGCCCCACAGTTTGGTTTTTGCCCTGGCATACAGAATGTCCAGGCCAAACTCGCTCAGCCTTTTCAGATTTGCCCTGGTCTTCAGTTCGTCGATGATCGCGAGGGCGTAGAGCTCCCACATCGTGGTCTCGGTCCACAAACCCTTGAAGCACAGATCGAACTGGCCGTCCTTGACCGACAACTCATAGTCCGACAATCTGAAATCCCGCTCCAGCCAGGCCAGGAACGCAGATTCAAAAATCCCGCGCTGACCATAAAAAGTATTGCCCGCCAGCCATACCAGTTCCGACTTGCGGAAGCGGAGACGGCGAACGTGTTCGAGCTGCGCCGTCAATTCTTCGGGCGCAAACATGTCCGCCAAGCGTAGCGATGTGGTCCGATTCAGCAGCGAGAACGATACCGGAGTTTTGGGATAATGTTTCCAGATAAACTGCAGCATGAGCAGTTTGTAGAAATCGGTGTCGAGCAAGGATCGGGTGACCGGGTCCAGCTCCCAGTTGTGGTTATGCGCCCGCTCCGCGAAGTTCACGATCATCAGGCTAGTTCCTTGGGAGGCCGGGTGTCTCCGCCCAGCCAGACGGGCGGGGACGCCCGTCCTCCATCAATCTCAGTGCGACTGTGCGTTCTGCAAATCGTCGGCCGCCTTGTTGATACCGGCCGCGACGTTCTCGATCACTAGTGCAACTTGAGGAATCTGCGCTTCCGCTTCTTTCCACTTCTTCTCGTCCATGTATTCGCGGACAGCCGCGATCGGCTTTGCCCCGTAACCCGTGTACGCGCCGGGCGCGTAAATCTGGTTCTTGAACCAGGGACGCTCCGGCAGACCCTTCTCGTTCAAAAACAGGCGCGGAACTTTGAGCAAGTCTGCATTCACCAGCTCCAGCGATTGCTCGGAAAGGGCGGGCGAACCCTTGGCCTGCCAATCCGAAAGGGCCTTGGAATAGCGCTCTGAGCTCTTCTTCAGAAGCTCAATGGCATTCTTCATCGGAGAAAAATTCATGTAGGGGGGCACGATCTCGGCCGGAGGCGGCAGCGTGGGCCGGCGCGGATCGTTGGTCGCGGTAAACACACCTTCCTGTAACTCCAGATTGCGCTCGGTGAATTCAGCCTGCTTGTCTTTGAGCAGCTTCTCCAAGTCGCTTTCGTACTTGGCGATGGCCTCGGCCTGAGGCGAGTAGTCCACGGGGATGAGGTCCGCGCCTGCCAGGCGCATCATCGCGCTGCCGGCGGTTTGCGCCAGGGCACGTCCGAAGGAAAAATCGGTATCAACGAAATGGGTGTACCAGTAAAAATCGTCGTAGATGGAGTGATACTGCGTGCCATCGTCTTCATCGCCAAACTCAAGGCTCAAGGTGGAGATCCCGGCAAAGTCCTGAAAGGCGGTGTAGTCCGATCCGTCGCCCAGCGCATGAACCACGAGATCGCCGCGCTTGCGCGCTTCGTTGCGCTGCTCCGCGTCCTTCGCCCTGGCGATGCCGGCGAGATGCGCACGTTGAAAGACCGACATGTGGGTCTCCGGGTCCTGTATATCGCGGGCCACGCCGCTGATGAAGGTCTGTAGATCCTGCGTGCCTCCCGGGAACAGGAACCCTCTCTCATTACTGTCGGAATTGATGTAAGCGACAGCATGTTGTTTCAGCTCACCCACATGTGCTTCCACCCATTCGACCGAACCGAGCAGGCCGGGTTCTTCTCCATCCCACGCGCAGTAGATGATGGTGCGCTTTGGCGTCCATCCCTGACGATGCAGTTCGCCCAGCATGCGCGCTTCCTCAAGCATGGCAGCCTGCCCGGAAATGGGATCGTCGGCGCCGTTTACCCAGGCATCGTGATGATTCCCGCGCAGGACCCATTGCCGGCCTCCATCCGAACCGGGCAGCGTGGCAATGACGTCGTAGAGCGGCTTGATGTCCCAGTTGGACTCGACTTTGAGGTGCACCTGGGCGGGCCCGGGGCCGATGTGATACGTGATGGCCAGCGCCCCGCGCCAACTTTCCGGAGCAACCGGACCGTGGAGCGCCGAGAGCAGTGGAAGCGCGTCGGCATAAGAAATCGGGAGCACGGGAATCTTTGTGATCGTCCTGGCTTCTTTGATGGAGAGGCGCTTGGCGTCGGCCGTCGCGGCCACGCCCGGCGTCAGGGGATCGCCGGGATAGTCGGTGTCCATCACGCTGCCGCGTTGCACGCCCTCTCGCGGGCGCCAACCCCCGTTGGGGTAGTCGTCGCCGTTGTAATAACCGTCACCTTCAGGGTCGGAGTAAATGATGCAGCCGACAGCTCCATGCTCGCCGGCAACTTTGGGCTTGATGCCGCGCCAGCCCGAGCCGTAGCGCGCAATCACAATGGCCCCCTTGACCGAAATTCCCAAGCGATCGAGTTGTTCATAATCTTCGCGATTGCCGTAGTTCACATACACCAGTGGAGCAGTCACATCTCCATCAATGGAATAGGCATTGTAGGTGGGGAGTTGCTCGGCACTCTGGCCGCTCGTGGGATCGACCGCCAACACCGGCTCCTGCAGCTTCGCTTGAAATTTTGTCGGCTGCAGCATCTCGACCACGCGGACCTTCGGAGTGGGAAACAGTACGTTGAAGCTCTCGATCTTGGCGTCGAATCCCCACTCTTTGAATTTGGAGAGAATCCATTCGGCATTGTCTTTGTCGTAGGGCGATCCCACATGGTGGGGACGCGCGCTCAGGCGCCGCATATTTTCGCGAATGTTCGCCGGCGAAATGCCGTCCCGGAACTTGTTCTCCCACTCGCTCTCGCGCGGCGAGTTTGATGAACTGTAGCCGGTGAGCTGGGAAGGTGGGACAGCCGGGGCCTGTCCCGGTGCGGGCTGGGCCGAAGTCAGTTGGGTCATCGCAAGCAGGATTCCACACATCCACCGCAGCATCATCTTTTCCCTCGGATCAAATGGTAATGGAAATAACCGCGGAACGTATCACTCCCGGCTGGTTTCCGTAAACCTGTGGTCCGCTATGCAGGATACACTTCATCCCCGACTAGTCGCTCACGGGTCAAGGAGTGCGGGCCTTTTTTTGTTTGCTCATGCGCGTGGCCGGGCGAACAGGGCTCGAATCCGATCATGCGGTAGGGCTGAAGAATTTGCCTGGAATTTCTCGTTTGAAACGCTTTATCCGGTTGCAAAAAATAGCTCGTCGGGAGTTGAATGTATCGAAGAAGAGGAGGCCCGGCATGGATGACCCATTGGACAAAGTGATGGACGAAACGGCGAAGGGAATCTCGCGGCGCAACTTCATCAAAGGGGTCATCGGCAGCGGCGTGGCGGTGTCCTCGGCGAACTATCTCTTTCGTGCCTCCACCGTGTTTGGTCAGGCACCGGACAGCCTGGGGGAAAGACTGATCACGCTCAACGTCAACGGCCAGCCGCGGCGGGTTGACGTGATGAAGCAGGAGACGCTGGCCTGGACCCTGCGCTACAAACTGGGGCTCACCGGCACCAAGCTGGGCTGCGACCGCGCCGAGTGCGGGGCCTGCACCGTCCTGATCGACGATGTACCGCATTATTCCTGCTCCGTGCTCACCCACACGGTACGGAACCGGAAAGTCCAGACCATCGAAGGGCTAGCCAGCGCAGACGGCAAGCTGCATCCCGTGCAACAGGGCGTCATCGATGAGCAGGGATTCCAGTGCGCCTTCTGTATGTCCGGCTTCATCATGGCGACTGTCGGATACCTGAAGACCAATCCCAATCCCAGCCGGTCGGAACTGGCGCACGGCATTTCCGGAAACCTGTGCCGCTGCCAGGACTACGACAAGATCCTCACCGCCATGATGAAAGGCGCAGAAAACATGAGGAAGGTGAACTATGCCTAGCCCGGAGAGCAAGCCCGCGCAACAGAAGTTCGGAGCCAAGTACAAGCTCATAGGCAAGGACTACGCCACTCCCGACCTCTACGCGAAAGTCACCGGCAAGTCGAAATATGCCGAAGACTACCGCGCTGACGGCATGCTGTTCTGCAAGTTGCTGCTCAGTCCCGTGCCCCACGGACGCGTCAAGCATCTTGATCTGAGCAAGGCGCTGGCCATGCCCGGGGTCAAGGCGATTCTTACCCAGGACGATCTTCCCGCGCCCGCTGACAGCGTGACCGATCTCGGAGTCGTGATCAAAGCCAACCGGCAAGGCGAAAAAGCACTCACCATGGAACCGACATACCAGGGCGAGCCGATCCTGGCTGTGGCGGCGGTGGATGAATTAACGGCCGCCGAGGCCATCGAAAAAATTGACATCGAGTTTGAACATCTCCCGTTCGTGGTCGATCCGCTCGACAGCCTCCGCCCCAATGGGCCCAATGCACGCACAGAAGGCAATGTATGGGTGAGGCAGCCTGTGCCTCCAGCCAAACCGGGTGAGAAACCGCCGAGCCCGCCACCACCCCAGATAGGCGAACTCAAGTGGACAGATGCTGACTTCGCGGAACTGAAGCAGGGGCGCCTTCCCATGGGCAAGGCGCAAGACGAATGGTCCTACGGCGACGTGGAGGCAGGCCTCAAGAATGCCGCCCTGGTTCTGGACGAAACTTTCTCCACGCCGGACAGCAGCCATCAGACGCTCGAGCCTCGCACTGCTCTGTCCTACTGGCAGAACGGCAAGGTTTTCGTTCACATGGGGACACAGAGCACCGTGCAAACCCTGGCCGGCCTGGGACGCTGGTTGAATATGGATCCCAACCAGATTGTGCTCATCAGCGAATACACCGGCGGCGGTTTTGGCAGCAAAGCCACCGGCTACATCTTCGCCATTATTCCGGCGCTGCTGTCGAAGAAGGCGAACGCCCCGGTGATGATGCGCATCAGCCGGGAAGAAGAACATTTCATCGGACGGGCGCGGCCCGGCTTCCAGGGCCGCATGAAAGTCGGCTTTGCCAAGGATGGCCGGATCACCGCAGTGGACATGTACGCCATCTGCAACAACGGTCCCTACGACGCAGTGGGCGATGCGAGTGCTTCGGGAAGGATCGTTTCGCTGTTGTATCAGCCGCCGGCGATGCGCTGGCGGGGCGTCACCGTGCTGACCAACACTCCGCCCCGGGGACCGCAAAGCGCGCCTGGTGGCATGCAGGGCATCATCCTCATGGAGCCGGTTCTGGCGAAGGCGGCGCGTCAACTCTCGCTCGACCAGGTGGAGATTCGAAAGGTCAACGCGCCGGAAGGTAAAGCTCCCTTCGGACCGGAGATGAATGGCAAGCGTGGGCACTCGACCAGCGCCTTCCTCAAGGAAGCGTTCGACCGCGGCGCCGAACAGTTCAAATGGAAAGAGCGAATCGCGCGCCCCAAGCGAAGCGGTACCAGGGTGCGCGGGGTAGGCGTATCGTCAAGCGCATTCTTCGCCGGCTCGACCGGTTATGACGGGCTCATCGTCATTCGGCCTGATGGAAGAATCGCGATCCAGTCAGGCATCGGCAACCTGGGCACGGAATCCATCAGCGACGTTCACCGCGTAGTCGCCGAGGTGCTGGGCGTGCCCTGGGAGAAGTGCGATGTCATCTGGGGCAACACTTCCCAGAACCTGCCCTGGACCTGCGTCTCCGGTGGCAGCCAGACCACTCACGCCATGACGCGCGCGGCGCACGCGGTAGGGATGGATGCCCGTGCGAAGCTGCAGGAGATTGCGGCAAAAACCTATGGCGGTAAACCGGAGCAGTATGAAGTGGCCAATGAGCGCGTCTTCCACAAGGGCGGCGGCAAAAGCATGACCCTGGCCCAGGCGGCGCAGCGCGCCATTCAACTGGGCGGCATCTACGACGGTCACGAAGCGCCCGAAGATGTGAACAAGTACACCAAAGCTTCCATCGCGGGCCTGGCAGGACAGGGCCTGGTCGCCGCCGCCAAAGATAAGTACCCGCACGATGGCCAGTCGTTTTCCTATGTGGCGAGCTTCGCGGAAGTCGAAGTGGATACGGAAACCGGCAAGTACTACATCACGGATTTCCTCGCGGTGGCTGATGTCGGAACTGTGATCCATCCCAAGGCGCTGTCCGGGCAAGTCCTGGGCCGATCGATACTGGGCATCGGTCACGCCATCGGCCAGAAATGGGTCTTCGATCCGCAGTATGGGCACACAGTTTCGCGCCGCTTTTACCACACCAAGCCGCCCACTATCCTCGATGTGCCTGTGGACATGGAATGGGCGGCGCTGGATATTCCAGATCCGGAGACGCCGGTGGGCGCGCGCGGCATTGGCGAACCCCCGGTTGGCGGCGGATGCGGCGCTATCCTGAACGCTCTCTCGGATGCGTTGGGCGATGAGATCTACCGCCGCGCGCCGGTCAACCTGGACACGATTCTGACCTCGCTCGAAGCCGGGCGGCCCATGCAGGATCCCCTGACCGCATTCATTTAATGCCGCTTTGAGCAGAAAGAATTGAAACGGAGAGAACCATGGCTGTAATACGAGACATCATGCCGGCGTTCCAGTTGTATCAGCCGAATTCCATCGCCGACGCGCAAAAGCTTCTCCAACAGCACGGACAGGATGCCTGGGTGATGGCCGGCGGGCTCGACAGCTTCGACTGGTTGAAGGACCGCATCAGGAAACCGAAGGCGTTGGTGGACCTGAGCGGAATCGAGGAACTCAAGGGCGTCCGCGCGACCGCTGATGGAATCGAAATTGGCGCTATGACCACGCTTACGGAAGTTGTGCACCACCCCGTGGTCAAGGAGAAATACGGGTTGCTGGCGCAGGCCGCTGGACTGGTGGCATCGCCGCAGATCCGCAACCAGGGCACACTGGGCGGTAACGTGTCGCAGGACGCGCGCTGCTGGTACTACCGCGCGGGCTGGCCTTGCTATCGCGCCGGCGGCAACATCTGCTACGCCGACACCCCGGTGGGCAGAAATCGCGAGCACGCGATTCTGCACGCCGAACGCTGCGTGGCGGTGAATCCGTCGGATTCCGCTCCGGCCTTGATCGCGCTCGACGCCAGGTTCGTCATTCAAACGCCAAAAGGCGAGCGCGTCGTAGATGCCGAGAACTATTTCCTGGGGCCCGACATCGACATCACCCACATGAATATTCTCGAACCAGGTCATTTGCTGACGGCGATTCGTATTCCATCCACCTGGGCGGGCGCGCAGTTTTACTTCGAAAAAGTTCGCGACCGGAACGTTTGGGACTTCCCGCTCCTGAACGTGGCGTCGGCCATGAGGTTATCGGGAGATACGATTCAGAACATCCGCATTGCGGTAAACGGCGCCGCCGCCCGTCCATTGCGCCTGAAGGCGGTGGAAGACGCGGTGCGCGGCAAGGCGCGCAGCGCCGCCACTGGTGAAATGGCGGGAAGGCTGGCGGTACAGGGAGCCGTCCCCCTGCAGTTCAACGCTTACAAAATCCCGTTGATGCGGAACCTGGTGAAACGCTCTATCAGCGGCGTGCAGGAGGCAGCATGGGCATCATAGAGTGGGCGACCAGTCCGCTGGGGCAGAACGTTCCGATCCACATCGCGTGGTTTTTGATCTGGGTTGCTCTCATCGCGGGAATGCTCTTCCTCATCGTGCACGCGATTTACATCCGGTACTTCGCCAAAGAGAAGGAATTTGTCGCCGACGCTTCCCCGAAGTCTGCCTCCCAGTTGCCCGCGCGCATTCCGAGGCACTCGCTGGCGGCGCGGCTGTTTCACTGGATCATGGCGGCATCGATGTTGGTTCTGCTGTTTACCGCATTCCTGCCCAAAGTCGGCGTCCGCTTCGACTGGGTGACGTACCACTGGATTGCTGGCACCGTCCTGACGATTTCCATCATCTTTCACATCATCCATGCGTCCTTTTATCTGGACTTCTGGTCGATCTGGCCGGACCGCGCCGACCTCGAAGACGCCTGGAAGAGAGTCCAACGCTTCATGGGAAAGTCCTCGGCGCTGCCGCGGAAGTTTGCCAAGTATCCGCTGGAGAACAAGCTTTATCACGGGGCGATCATCGTGACCGGAATGGCGGTAATCCTGACTGGCGTGTTCATGATGTTCCGCGTGCGCACGATTTTCTTCCCCCGCAATCCTTATCTCTTCAGCGACATGACCTGGGGCCTGATGTACGTGCTGCACGGGCTGGCAGGCGTGGGACTGATCACGCTGGTCATCGTGCATGTGTACTTCGCCATCCGGCCGGAAAAGCTTCCCATCACGGCATCGATGATCGTGGGCACCATGAGCCGGGAGTTTTATCTGAAAGAGCACGATCCGAAGCGGTGGGTGGTTGAGGCGTCGCCCAACACGCCGCGAGGGATGGCCAATGGCGACTGATTTTCTTGAGCGCTGCGATGCCATCGAAGAGTGCTATGAGTTCATGCTGGCTTACGCCGGCCAGGGCCTGCCCACGGAACAAGGCAGCCAGTCGGGAGGACAGGTCCGCGAATTTCTGCAGCGCGCCGTTCGCGCCCTGACCGGGCTGGCCGGGAGTTGTTCGCGTGCGATAGCGGAATCAGGACTTGAACCTGTCGCGAAGTATCAGGCCTTTATATCGGTGCTTGACCGGGATGCGCAGGATTCTCTGGCCGCCCTCGAACTGGTGCGGGCCCAGCCTGCCATCAGCTCGCAGCTGATCGACAATCTGAACGCCTCAGTCCATCTCCGGGCACTGCTCACCGACCTGTTCCTGGTGGGAGAGATACTGAG
>JBARIF010000283.1:0-13442 GCA_049799615.1 Terriglobales bacterium | reverse complement strand
GTAGCGGTCCTTCGACTTCATCAGCCCATTCGCAAGCGAAGGGGCCGATTTCGCTCAGGATGACAGCTCGGATTGGATACCAGGCGATGTCATGAGCTTTTCATCTGTTCCTGCACCGCACGATAGGCCTGGTCGATGGCGGCGTTGGTGTACGCGCTGGCGCCGGCGTCGGAATTGGCAATGGAGATGCGTCCAAACTGCTCGCGGCCGATGACGCAGGGACGCTCCTCCGGAGCCCATTGGGGGTCGGAAAAGGAATCGTATTCGTAGGCATACCCGTGCCCCCAGCGGTTTACCGTAATAGCGACAATGTCGCGTGATGCGCTGAACCCGCCCGGCGAGAGCATGCGCTGCAACTGGTCCCGGATATTCCGTTCAAAGGTGGAGAAGGGTGTGTTGATCAACTCGAATCTTCCCATGCGGTACTGATCGCGGCGCGGCAGGCCGGGCTGGCAGGGCGCGCGCAGCATGAACAGTACCATCGGGTCCCGAGGATTGGCGGGAAATTTGTACGCACCCAGGCTGACGGGAAAGTCCAGCATGGTGAAGCAGTGATAGCCACCGGGCGAAATAATCTGCCGGATACCCAGCTTGTGAAAGGCCGTCCAGTTGCGAATCGCAACATGGGTGTAGATGAAGGGCTCCTTCACGCCGTAGTGCAGCGCTTCTTTCTGGGTCTCCGGCAACTCCGTGCAGAGATACGGAACCATGCCGTTGTAGCAGGCAAGCACGCAGGCTTTGCCCTTCGCGCTCTGTAACTTTCCCTGGCGTACGTAGGCGACCTCAACCTCTTTCGCCGACTCCAGTGGGCCAACGTGTCGCACCCGCGCTGCCGTGGCGTTCAGGCGAATGCGAATCGAAGACGAGGGCTGATCAAGCCTGCTGTAATCGGCGCGGGCGGTGACAATGTCCTCCATGGTGCGCCCCGGGATGCAGTCCGGAACCAGTGACCGCACCAGCAGGCGCGCGATCGACGCGTTGCCATCGGGGAAGTGAAAAATGTAAGGCTCGCCTTCATCTTCCGCATTCTCTCCCAGGTCCATGCCGTCGAAGCCGGCGTAGTGGTATGCCCCGTAGTCGTCGGGATTTCGATAGCAGGCCAGGGCTGAGATGGACTCGATCCCCACCGCGAACAAATCGTAGGTGTAGGTGTGAAAGAACGGCAGAACGGCAGGATCGGCCCGGCAAATGTCGGTCAGAAAGCCGGCGTAGCTGATCTTGGCCAGGCGAGCTCGCTTCTCCTGGCGCGAGAGGCCCGGCAAGTAGTCTTTCTTGTCCGTATAGAGCCGCGCAATCTCGCGACGCACTTGTTCTGGCAGCGGTGTCTTGTCCAGAAATTCGGGCCAGGGGAGCGAACCCATGCCCGGCACCAGGCGTTCTTCGTGGAAGGTCTCTTTGTCGAAGAAGCAGGCTGTTCCCAGGTGCGAGTACAGCTTCTGGTCGTAGGCCTTGTAAAACTTCTTTGTTTCAACTCCGAGGTCTTTCAGGACGGCCTTCGCCACCTCGCTGTACTCGGAAGGACTTTCAATCGACTGGGTCCCGCCGTTGCTCAGAAGCAGGCGCTTGCCCACGCGGAACTCGTTGCGCCGGGCGTGTCCGCCGAAGTCGTCGTGATTATCGAGAATGAGAATGCGGGAATTCGGGCCGGCCTGCTTGCGGTAGAAGTAAGCGGCTGCCAGGCCGCTGATGCCGCCGCCCACGACAATCAGATCATGAGTCTCACCTGTCTCGGCTGGATTTCCGGCGGTTTCCCAAAAAGTTCCATCGCGCAGGGCGTGGGCTACGTCAAAGGCGCCCGGCTGACTGCCTCTCATACCTGTCAGCGCCGGTGGGTAGAAGCCCGCCGGAGGATGCCCCGCGCCCTCGCCTGCATTGGTGCCTGACGCTGACGCGGTCAGCCCAGCGCTGCCCAGCACGCCAATTCCTACGGCGACGCCGTTCAGAAAATCGCGACGGGTGATGCGGCGGCCCATGCCGAGCTCGCGGTCCCGCTTCTCCTGATTCATGGTTTGAGTATATCGGTGTGGGCGTTGGCACCACCACGACCCACGTAGGGGCGGGCGCCCCCGCCCGCCCAGCGGGGCACAGCCCGGCCTTTCTTGCTTTCTCCAAACCAAAAACCTAGGCGAGCTTTGCTCGCCCGCCCGGACGAGGGCGTCCGGGCCTACGTGGGTCGCGGTGACACGCGCCAAGAGCGTCAACCTGCCGCAGGGTGTCACCGCAGCTTCCGGTTTATAGTCAGATCATGCGGGCAATTCTGGCAGGGGGCGGCACCGGCGGACACGTAATTCCCGCCCTGGCCATTGCCCACGAGTTACAGAAGGAATACGGTGCGGAAGTATTGTTTGTCGGCACGGCACGCGGCATCGAGAACCGGCTGGTGCCGGCAGCGGGATTTCCCTTGCGGCTGGTCCAGGTCGGCGCGCTCAACAAAGTCAGCCTCAAGACCCGGCTGAAGACTCTGTTCGACCTTCCCCGCGCGGTCTGGGATGCTCGCAGTATTCTGGCTGAGTTTCAACCCGATATTGTGATCGGGGTGGGCGGATACGCGTCTGGTCCCGCCATGCTGGCAGCCATTCTGAGGGGAACTCCAACCCTGGCATTCGAGCCCAACGTAGTTCCCGGCTTTGCCAATCGCATGGTGGCGAGATGGGTTTCAGGTGCGGCGGTGCATTTTGAAGAGACAGCAGAATATTTCCGTAACGCAGAAGTCACTGGGGTTCCGGTGCGGGAGGCGTTTTTCCAGATCGCGGGGCGGGCGACCGGAAACGCCAATCCTACCCTGCTGGTCTTCGGAGGAAGCCAGGGCGCCAATGCCATCAACCAGGCCATGATTCAGTGTTTGCCGGAGCTGGTGAGACAGATACCGAATATCCACATCATCCATCAGACGGGAGAGCGGGGCTTCAGTGATGCGCAGGCCGCCTATCAGCATGCAGGTTTGTCGGCTGAAGTCTCTCCCTTTATTACGGACATGCCCGCGGTCTTCGCTCGCGCCGATTTGCTGCTCTGCCGGTCGGGTGCGAGTACGGTCGCGGA
This sequence comes from Terriglobales bacterium, assembly GCA_049799615.1. Lineage (GTDB taxonomy): Bacteria > Acidobacteriota > Terriglobia > Terriglobales > Acidobacteriaceae > JAIQFF01. The sequence continues at coordinate 10,403 of JBARIF010000283.1, read as the reverse complement.
GATCACGGCGGCGGGCAAGCCGGCAGTCTTTGTGCCTTTCCCGCGCGCGGCGGACGACCATCAGCGGGTGAATGCCCAGGCGCTGGAGCGCGCCGGCGCGGCCGTAGTGGTGGAAGAGACGAAGCTGGAGAGAGTCTGGCTGGCCGATACTATCGCGGCGCTCCTGGGCGATCCCGGCCGTCTGCAACGGATGAGCGCAGCCGCGCGCAAGCTCGCGCACCCCGACGCAGCCCGAGACATCACCGCAATGGTGGCGCGGCTGGCAGGAATAGAAGACGACTCGCCGCAACCCACGTAGACCCGGACGCCCTCGTCCGGGTGGGCGAGAGAAGCTCGCCTTCGCATTTCGAGCGGTGAGAAAGAAACGTGCCGTGCCTTGCCCGGCCGGGCAGGTGAGACACCTGCCCCTACGTGGTTCGTATGCACCCACGTCTACGCCGGAATGTGGAGCCGCCACGCGGTATAGCTGGCCGCTTCGCGCAATACCGCCAGGGCCCGCTGCCAGGCTGAACGCGGACGAGATTCCGGGCGAGGCGCGACGTAAACCTTTACGCCTTCATGCTCCAGTAGTTTGCGGATGCGGAAAACATGGTAGGCGTCGCTGACCGCCACGCAGCTGCGCATCCGGTTGGCGCGCATGATCACGGCCACCCGTTCCGCGGAGGAAGCGGTATCGGAACCCTGAGTCTCTGCAATCAGCTTCGGTTCGGGAATGCCGCGGTGCATCAGGTAGTCGTGGCCCACTCCGCCTTCGCTGAAAGTGGGATCATCTCCCGAACCTCCGGTCGTGATGACTACAGGCGCTGCGCCGCGCTGGAACAGGTCGTAGGCGTGATCCAGCCGGGCGCGAAACACAGGCGACGGGTGTCCTGCATATTGAGCTGCCCCGAAAACCACAATCGCGTCGGAGCGATGAGCCTCCTGCAAGCCGGCTTGGCGCACGATCTGAATGCTGGTGATTCCGAGGAAGACCGCCACTGCCGTCGCAGCCAATGCCACCGCCCACAAAGACCAGAGGCCTCGCCGACGCCGGTTCGCTGCCACGTTCATCCTTGCGCGAAAAACTCGGAGATCTCCTGGGCCGGGATAGCGCCTTCCCGCATGATGCGCCAGCGCGCCTCTTCATCGGTGAGGTCAATGATGGTCGAAGCCACTTCACGGGGTGAAGTTCCGCCATCGACAATGATCGCGATGCGGTCCTGGAGTTGATCGCGGACCGCCAGCGCGGTGGTGCACTCGGATTCGCCGCTCAGGTTGGCGGAGGTGGCGGTAATCGGAATCTGCGCTGCCTGCACCACGGCCAGCGGAATCGGCGCCTTGGGCACGCGTAGTGCCACGTTGCCGGTGTTGGCGGTCACTTTGAGGGGGAGGCGCGAAGACGCCTTCACGATGATGGTGAGCGGTCCCGGCCAGAAACGCCGCGCCAGGGCGTAAAACTCTTCCGGCAGATCCTGCGCCAGCTGTTCGGCCTGGTCCACGTCGGCGATGAGCAGCGACAGCGGCTTGTGACGCGAGCGCGACTTGATGTCGTACACCCGGTCCACGGCGCGCAGGTTGAACGGATCGGCCGCCAGCCCGTAAAACGTATCGGTCGGCATGCCCAGCACTTCGCCGGCGCGAATCTGGTCCGCCGCGTAGCGGATCAGTGATGCTTCCGGGTTATCGCAGTTAATCTTGACAATTTCTACACGCACTGCAGGTCCCTTCCCGCCCCAGGTGTTGAAATCGCGAAGGTTAAACATAACATGGGAAAGCGCAGAAAGCCGAGAGGAACAGGTATGATTCTGAGCGAACGGGCGAACATGATGAAAGCTACAGCCACCGGCGGCCGGGTCCCGAATACGCGACTGCGCCGTATCGAGGGACGCCACAACCCGCTGGTCAAGGAGCTGCGCGCAGCCTTTTCCCGGGGAGAGCTCATCTCCGACGGCTATTGCGCCATCGAAGGCTTCCGCATTCTGGAAGAAGCCCTTCGCAGCGGCCTGCGGTTTCGCGCGGTCTTCTTCAGCGAATCCGCGACGCCCAGGGCTGATCGGCTCCTGTCCCAGCTCGGCGCCCAGGTAGAGACCCTGTTGCTGCCCGACAAGCTGTTTTCGAGCGCCGTCCCCAGCGACGCCCCGCAGGGCGTGGCCGCGCTGGCACGCTGGAAGGAATTCGCGCTGGAAGACGTGCTGGCCAAGTCACCGGCGGGGCCAATTCTGGTCATCGCCGGAGTGCAGGACCCGGGAAACCTGGGGACAATCCTGCGTTCCGCCGAAGCCTTCGGTGCCGGCGGCATTGTGCTGGGACGGGGTACGGTCAGCCCGTACAATCCCAAAGTTGTGCGCGCCTCGGCAGGTTCGGTCTTCCGGCTGCCGGTGGCTCGGGCGAAACTGTCCGAGTCGCTGGGCGCGATGAAAGACCACAGCCTTCGCCTGGTAGGCACGGCGTCGCACCAGGGTACGCCGCTCGATCAGGCCAAACTCTCCGGGCCGCTGGCTATTTTTATCGGCAGTGAAGGCGCAGGATTGTCCCGCGATCTCATCAAAGAGATGGATGAAGTTGTGGCCATCCCGCAAGCACCGCAGGTGGAGTCGCTCAACGTGGGCGTGGCGACGAGTATCGTGTTGTATGAGGTCGCGAGGCAACGACGATGAGGCTCATCACCACAGAGGCACAGAGACACAGAGAAATCGAAGGTCTGTCACGAATTCCGTAGTCTTTCTCGGTGCCTCCGTGTCTCCGTGGTGAAGATGATTTTCCATGAGTCTGTTCCCAACTATTCCCGATGCTGGCAACCCTGGCGACCGCACCCGGCCGCTGGCCGATCGCATGCGTCCGCGCACGCTGGATGAATTCGTCGGGCAGGAGCACCTGGTCGGGCCGGGCAAGCCGCTGCGCACGCAGATTGAGCGCGATGATCCGGGATCCCTGATCTTCTGGGGACCGCCCGGGACCGGCAAGACCACGCTCGCCAAGATCATCGCCGGCATCACCAAGGCCGAGTTCATCGAATTTTCCGCCGTACTTTCCGGCATCAAGGAAATCAAGCAGGTCATGGCCGACGCTGAGCGCGCCAAGCAGTACGGCACGCGCACGATTGTCTTCATCGACGAAATCCACCGCTTCAACAAGGCCCAGCAGGATGCCTTCCTCCCGCACGTGGAGAAGGGGAACATCCGCCTGATCGGCGCCACCACGGAGAATCCATCATTCGAAATCATCTCCGCGTTGCTTTCCCGCAGCCGCGTGTATGTGCTCAAGCCGCTGACGGAAGAACAGATTGTTGAGCTTCTGAAGCGTGCCTTGGGCGACCAGGAACGCGGCCTGGGTGCGATGAAGTTGCGGGCTTCTGACGATGTCCTCAAAAAAATCGCAGCCTATTCCAGCGGCGACGCCCGCAGCGCCTACAACGTGCTGGAAGTGGCCGCGTCGCTGGCTGTCGGCCGCGACCACAAAGAGACGGGCGCGGAAATCTCCGACGAGCTGGTCCAGGACGCCCTGCAAAAGCGGGTCTTGCGCTACGACAAAGCCGGCGAGGAACATTACAATCTCATCTCCGCGCTGCACAAGTCGGTGCGCAACAGCGATCCCGATGCGGCGCTGTATTGGCTGGGGCGGATGCTCGAAGCGGGCGAAGATCCGCTATACATCGCTCGCCGGGTGGTGCGCATGGCGGTCGAGGACATCGGCCTGGCTGATCCCAATGCCCTTTCGCAATGCGTGGCGGCCCGCGACGCGGTTGATTTTCTCGGCATGCCGGAAGGGAACCTCGCCCTGGCGCAAGCCGTGGTGTATTTGTCGGTGGCGCCCAAGTCCAATGCGCTCTACACCGCCTATGGCGCCATACTGGGCGACGTGGAGCGCACCGTCGCTGAACCGGTCCCGCTCCACTTGCGCAACGCGCCCACGGGATTGATGAAGGGACTGGGGTATGGCCAGGGTTACCAGTACGCGCATGATCTGGAAGACAAAGTGGCTGACATGCAGTGTCTTCCCGACAACCTGGCCGGCCGCGTTTACTATCGGCCCAGCGGCGAAGGGGTGGAAAAGCGCATTGGGGAGCGGCTGGAAGAGATCAAACGGCGGCGCTCCCAGAAGGGCACTTCTCGCGGTACTTCCGGGGACCCTTCCGCCACCCGGAAAACAGAATCTGGCACCTAGACCGGCGCATCTGATGCTGTGTAAGCTCTTTCCGTTTGTGTACTTCTTCCAAGGAGGCTGGATCCCATGGCTACAAGCCCAAGAACCACTATTCCGGACCCGGTCACCGTCCGGCCCGTCCAACTTGACCAGGTTGAGCATTTGCTCAAATTGCAGAAGTGGGCGCAGAAGATTACATCCATTCTCGATCTGGATGAGCTGATCAGCAAGATTGTGGACGATGTGGCCGCGGCCTTCTGCTGCGTGGAAACCAACATCTATTTGCACGACCAGGAGCGGGGCGAGCTGGAGATGGCCGGCGTCCACGGCTGCACCGTTCATGGCAAGGGCTCAAGGCTGAAAGTGGGCACGGAAGGCATGGTGGGTTACGTCGCCGCTACCGGACAGTTGCGTTACGCGCCGGATGTGCGCCAGGACCCCTACTACATCGGGTGCGAGGAATCCACGCGCTCTGAAGTGGCGATCCCCCTGCTGGTGGACGGTCAGCTGGTGGGAGTGTTTACGGCTTCTCATCACGACCTGGACGCCTTCACCCGGGAACACCTGCGCTGGTTGCAGAGTTTGTGCGATCACGTGGCCGTCGCGGTGCACAATGCGCGGCGCTTCCAGCACGAACGGCACGAGCGCGAACGGATGAGCCAGGAGGCACACGAGGCGCGGGCCATTCAGCAGGCGCTGCTGCCCAAGAGTTCACCCTTCATTCCGGGGTTCGCAATTTCCGGGCTGTCGATCCCCGCGGGTGCGGTGGGCGGCGACTGGTACGATTTCATTTCCTTCGACGATGGCTGCTGGGGCCTGGTACTGGCCGACGTTTCAGGGAAAGGGACCGCGGCTGCCCTGCTGATGTCGGCCACCCGCGGCATGCTGCGCTCGCTGGCGCAGACTTGCAGCGGCCCGGGCGAAGTCCTGACCCGCCTGAATCGCCTGCTGGTGGAGGATTTTCCCTCCGGCAAGTTTGTGACCATGCTGCTGGCCGTGCTGAATCCGACGACCCGGGAGTTGACGTTTTCCAGTGCCGGCCATCTGCGCCCGTTGCTGGTCGATGAACAAGGCGCGCGTTTTCTGGACAGCGAACGCGGCATGCCGCTGGGGTTGGGCACCGGGGAATTCTCGGAGAGCCGGGTGCAACTCTCTAAGAACTCGCGGCTGGTTTTCTACAGCGACGGAATTACGGAAGCCACCGGCCTCTCCGACGAGGAGTACGGTGCGGAGCGCATGCGGGACCACGTGCTGCAGCCGGAGGCGTCGGCGGAGAGTATCCTGGCCGATGTGCGGGTCTTTGCCAACGGGCAAGGCTTGCATGACGACGCGACGGTAATTTTCGTCCGGGCGTAAGAGAAGTTCCACCACAAAACACGTAGCGGCGGGTGCCCACACCCGCCCGGCGGAGCGCAGCTCCGCGATCAGGGGCTGCTCATATTCCAGGAATCCAGATGCGCGAGCGCGGTTTGTGAGCGCGTTCGTTGCGGCACGCGAAACCCGGCGAGCTCCGCTCGCCCGCCCGGACGAGGGCGTCCGGGCCTACGTGGGTCTAGGTGCCCGGAATCACCCGAAGCGCGCTTTGTGTTCCTTCAGAATGCAGCGGTCCATGATCACGAAGATGCCCGCGCCCCGAGCTTTCTGCGCCGCTTTCTCGTGCACGACGCCCTCCTGCATCCAGATCACCGGTACCTTCAGTTGGATCGCCTGATCGACCGCCTCTTCTACAAACTCAGGCCGGCGGAAGATATTGACGATGTCAATTTTTTCCGGGACATCGAGCAACGACGGGTAAGCCTTCTCTCCCAGTGAGCCGTGGATGTTCGGATTGACCGGAATGATGCGATAGCCGTGCGTCTGCATGTAGGCAGATACGCCGTGACTGGGGCGCAGCGGGCTATTGGAGAGGCCCACGACCGCGACGGTGCGGGAGCGTTTGAGCAAGTCAGCGATAGGATCCGACTCAGGCAGGGAAGCCATGCCGCGATTGTAGTGCTCCGGTCGTGGGGAAAGCCAGTCCCACGTGATTGGTTGCCAGAGAAAAATCAGCGCTTGCTGTTGCTGTCCATTTTTTGCTTGAACATCTTGGTGGCGAGCTTGCGGACGGTATCCGAAATCTCTTTGTTGTTGGAGAGGTTACGAAGATCGCCTACCAGCATGTTTTTCATGAGCCCGAGCGAAAGGTCCAGGGGGGTGCGCGGGTTGAATACCAGATTGCGGATGATGGCGTAATTCTTGGCGAATCGCCGCTTCATCGGGATGCCGCGAAGCACCGCCTCCAGCACATTCTTCTGGGTGGCGAATCTCTCCACCTCGCCATCGCTGATCTTGGGCGACTCCAGCACCGCCAGGGCGACGATCTTGGTGCCATCGCGGATGAGCAGCGAGCGTTCTTCCTTGGTGCCTTTCATGGCCAGTTGAATCCGCCCCTTGATGTCCAGCTTGGCAATCTTCTGCAGGGCGCTGCCCCGTTCCTCTGCCGGCTTCAAGCTGGATTTCTTGATCGGTGCTTTCTTGGCCGCGGCTCCGGCCGCATTCCCGGCTGATGCAGTGACGGTGGCTGCCTCGGCCGCCGCCGGTTCATCGCTCGGCAACTCTTCGTGGATGCCTCCAATCGGCTGGTAAGCATGTTCAGCCTGGGCCGCGATCTCGCTCTCGTGCTCCGCCAGGTAGGCCAGAACACCTTCATCGAGTACCTCTTCTGCTTCCGGGGCCTCGCCGCTGGATGCTGCCTGGAAGACTTCCTCCGATTCTGTCACTACTTTTTCCGGCACAGAATCGACCTCAGGGATCGTCACTTCGGGTGCGCTTGGGGCCGGCGTCGCCTGCGCAATCCTGCTTCTGATGTTCTCCGACTGAATTCCGCTCACGTTGGGATTGGACAGGAGCGCATTCAGAATCACTAGGGACTGAGTGATCCGTTCGCTCTTCAACAAGACCTCGACCATCTCACGGCCGGCACTCGGCGCCAGTTCGAGCCACGATGCCTCTGACACAGATGGGTTGGAAAGCAGGGCTGAAAGCAACACCGGCCGCAGATTTTTCGGCGAAATCAGATATTCGAGAACTTCTTTAGGCGTAGTGGAATCGCCGGCCGCCGCCCGCGATGCTGCCTCGTCCCATCCCGCGAGCGTCAGCTGCGCCTGCTCGCCGAAGATCTTGTTATGAACCGCCAGGTACACCAGAATTTCGATCATCTCCCGGGGAGGCACGGAAAGCGCTCCCTTGGACGCCGACTGCATAAGGTTCGCCGGCACCGCCGAGGCGCGGATGAGATCGATCATGCGGGCCATAGAGCCGAACTCCTCCTAGGTCCTAATTCTTGTTGTTGCCGTTTTGCTTGTTGCCGTCCTGCTTCTCCCCCCGCCGCATGCGCAAGTAGGCGCGGATAAAGGGATCGAGGTCGCCATCGAGCACCCGGTCCACGTCGCCCACCTCCATTTTCGTGCGGTGGTCCTTGATCATGCGGTAAGGCTGCAGGACGTAGGAACGGATCTGCGAGCCAAAGTCGATATCAAGCTTGGAGTCTTCAATCTTGCGGGTGACTTCGCGCTGCTTCTCCAGCTCAAATTCATACAGCTTGGATTTCAGCATGCTCATGGCCCGCTCCCGGTTTTTGTGCTGCGAGCGTTCGTTCTGGCAGCTGGCCACCAGGCCAGTGGGAATATGCGTGATGCGCACGGCGGAGTCGGTGGTGTTCACGTGCTGGCCGCCCTTGCCGCTGGAACGGTAGGTGTCCACCCGCAACTCTTCCGGCTTGATCACGATTTCGATACTGTCGTCGATTTCGGGCGAAACGTACACGCTGGCAAAGGAGGTGTGGCGGCGCTTGGCCTGATCGAAGGGGGAAATGCGCACCAGGCGATGCACGCCGATTTCGCTGGTCAGCAGACCGAAGGCGTACTCGCCATTCACCGCAAAAGTCGCAGACTTGAGCCCCGCTTCTTCACCGGGCTGGTAGTCGTAAAGAACTGTCTGAAAGCCGCGCCGCTCTCCCCAACGGAGATACATACGCAGCAGCATGTCGGCCCAGTCCTGCGATTCGGTGCCGCCGGCCCCGGGATGGATGGTCACGATGGCATTGCGGCCGTCATTTTCGCCGGAGAGCAGGCTCTCGGTTTCAAGGCGATCGACCAGATTGCGCAGCCCGTCAATTTCGCGGCGCAGGTCGGCCTCAACGTTTTCCCCTTCGCGGCCCAAGTCGAAATAAGCGGTGATGTCATCGCCCCGCCGCACCAGGTCGGTTTCAGTCGCCAGCACATTTTCCAGGCGCTTTTTCTGACGCATGACCTGCTGAGACTTTTGCGGATTCGACCAGAGACCTGGGTCAGCAGCCTGCTTCTCGATTTCCGCTAGCTGCTCACGGAGTTTGCCCGCGTCAAAGGTACTCCCGTAGATCACGAACTTTGTCCTTCAGGCCGGTGTATTCCTGCTCAAGCTCTTCATTCATGATTAGGTTTCTGTCCTGGTGCGGGAGCGGAAACTCAACAGCACTCCCGCTACAGAAATTATCGCACACAGGTAAGCGAACCAGTCGCCGTGACGGGTGTAGAACGTGGTTACGTTGGTGAGGGCGTAAGGAGCATCGAGGGCGGCGCGCACCTTGCGGGGAAGGCTGGAGACAACTCTGCCGTAGGGATCGATTGACGCGGTCACTCCAGTGTTGGTGTCGCGCAGCAGCCAGCGGTTGTTTTCGACCGCGCGCATGCGGGCCTGCTTCAGGTGCTGGGCATAGGCTCCGCTGTCGCCGTACCAGCCATCGTTCGAAATATTCACGAAAACCTCGGCGCCGTTGGCGGCCAGTTGACGGACCTCATCCGGGAAGATGGATTCATAGCAGATAAAGACGCCCAGCTTGCTGCCGGCCTGCAGTGGCGCCCGCGAAGTGCCCGGCGAAAAATCCCCGACTTCCTGGGTCAGTCCGCCGGCAAAGCCAAACAAACGCTTGAAGGGCACATACTCGCCGAAGGGAACCAGGTGCATCTTGTCGTAGCGTCCCAGCCACTCCCCGCCGGGGCTCACCAGGCTCGCGGAGTTGTAGAGCCGGGTGGCGTGTTCGGGTGTTTCGCCCGCATTACGCATGCCCAGGTTCCCCACCAGCATCCAGCTTTGGGATGCACGCGCGATACTGCTGACCGTCTCCCGGAACGTAGGATCGTTGCCATAGAAGGGTGCCGGCGACTCCGGCCAGACAATCAGATCAGGACGCACGGAGGACGCCGAGGAACCCGAGGACTGGTTGGGGCTGGGAGCGTTCAGACTTATGGCAGTCAGATCTCGTAGCGTTCCCTCAAAATATTCTTTGGTCCATTCGCTTCCCAGCAACACCGGAATGTTCTGTTGCACCAGGCGGGCGGTGTGGTCGGTGGGCAGGGCTGGGGGGGTGACCAGTCTACCGGCTTGCAGCACTATGACTGCGGCGGCGGTTGCGAGCAGAAGGGGCTTGCGTTTGCTGCGCTGGCCCCTTTCGCTCCGAATTACGAAAGCGGCGGCCAGGGCGGTATTGACCACCATGATCTCGAACGACAATCCGTAAACGCCGGTGAGCGTCGCTATGTGGGCGAGCGGAATGTTGTCCACCTGGGTGATGCCCAGCAGGTCCCAGGGAAATCCGGTGATGCGGGTGCGGGCCAGTTCTACCGCAACCCAGGCCGGCGCAGCCAGAAGAAGGGCGCGGCGGTTGAACCGGTTTGTTCCCTCGCCACTGCTCGCCAGCAGGCTGATCAGCAGGCCGAAGACGCCGTGATAGATGGCCAGGTAGAGGCAGAAGAGAAACAACAGCCCCAGGGCGGCCAGCGTACCCACCCCGCCGTACTGGCGCATGGTGTTGTAGATCCAGTAACAGGTACCTGCGTACCAGAGAATGCCGCAGACGTAGGCCAGAAGGAAAGCCTGGGCCGGCTTGGCCGGTAGCAGCTTGATTCCAGCCTGCAGCTGCAAGGTGTCTGGCTCCCTGGCGCGCAGGAGCGCGATCAGCAGGGGTGCGACCGCAGCCCAGCCCAGAAAGTAAAGATTGGGCAGGGGGAAGATTGCAGTCTGCAAAGTGGCCGACAGAAGGATCAGTAGCCACGCGCTCTTACGCATCCGCCACACGTTGCAAGCATAACAAACGTCGGGTGACGGACCTCGGGCGTCAGACCTCAGACTTCGGACCTGAACCCCTTAAACCTTCCGGCTGCAGGCACTAACGAACTGCTGCGGGCGTTTTTGTTTGTGTCTCGGTTTCCACGCCCTGCGGCCCGAGGCCCGAAGTCCGACGCCCGACGTCTGAGGTCCGGGGT
>JBARIF010000282.1:0-6437 GCA_049799615.1 Terriglobales bacterium | reverse complement strand
GCGTTCCACCTTGGGGCGGGCCTCGTTGACGTTCAGCGTTCGCCCGCCTACCTGGGTGCCGTTCAGGGCGGCGATTGCCTTGTCTCCCTCTTCCGCGTTGGTCATTTCCACGAAACCAAACCCGCGCGAGCGGCCGGTGTCCCGGTCGGTCATGATGCTGACGCGGTCAACCTGTCCGTGTGCCTCGAACATCTGCCGCAGCTCTTCCTCTGAAGTATTGAAGTCGAGGTTCCCTACGAAAATATTCTTCAAGCGAGTCGCCTCTAGTTGAGCTATCTGAGAGTGACTGACTTCGGCGGAAAAGCAAAGGCTGGTTGGCCGTCTTACAGCCGGAGCAGGCGAACAGTCAAATGCGTGGGGAAGTATAGCAGGTCTTTTCCCTGTGGGAAGTTATTCCGCGAACCGCGTTTGGGGCGCGGGTTTTGGCGGGGAAGAAGTCTAGATCGCTAGCAATCATCCACCTTCCAATAGCCTTCCCGCTGATACCCGATCTGCAGCAGGCGGTTTTTCGGATCGTGCCGTTTCCCGCACCGGGGACACTTCAGATAGCGACTCCAAGCTGTTCCCTGGCGATCGTAGTTCTCCGAGACGGCGAAAGTAGTCCCGCAGCTGCAGGGGACGACGAACATCTTCAGCCGCTGTTTGTCGGGGTGGGCCATCTACGCGAGTATACGACGACGAGGGTGAACCGTCCTCGTCTCTGCGTTTTGTGGAGAGACAGGGCGGGGACTTTGATCCTGGGCAGTAGGCTGCATGGCCGTGCCCAGATGCTCCCGTTTTCTCGCCGTCCACTGCGACTCGATTTCAACGATCCCATCAACCAACCCCCGAAACATGATGACGAAAGCTGCTCCACTCCCAATCCTCCGGCTTTTCGACCAACCCTCGCTCTACCGGATTCCGATGAATACACCGCAACTTTTCAATCCGTTTCTCATCACTCCAAACATTGAAATAGTAATATCGCTCATACCAAAACGGGTGTCCCGTCCTCGTCTCTCCGCATTTTGAAGAGACAGCGCGGGGATTTTGCCTGAGCTGCTGCGCGACATTCTGCTTGAGCATTTGAATCACAATCGAGAGCCTGCCGCCTTCAGGCTCGCTGACCAGCAAGTGGACATGCTCCGGCATGACCACGTAACCAGCCACGTAAATTCCATACCACCGCCGCACGCGCTCCAGGCTTTGCTCGAAAACGCGGGCGCGCTTCCGGAGAGGCCAGGAGTGGTGCGCGTTGGTAACAACTGAAGGTGATGAAATGCAGGCAGCGCGCTTCCTGGAAGCGTTTGAGTCCCCAGGGCATGGGAGCAGGCTAAGACGGGGATTAAAGGAGCGCTGTGACGAACGAACATTCCCGAGGTGCGGCTTCCCAAAATCGGAAGGGGTGCCCCGTCCTCGTCTCTCCGCATTTTAGAGAGACAGGGCGGGGACTCTTCTGAGAACAATGGTCCTCCGAAAAACCCCACCCTGTCTCTCCAAAAAACGGAGAGACGAGGGTGGGGCACCCCTATTTTCCAAAGAGTCGAGATGCGAATAGGTACCCTTTACTCTTCGACTGTCACCATTGAGCTTTTCTTGCTACGTTTGTTCGCCGGGAGGACTTTTTTGCGCAGGCGAAGTGACTTGGGAGTGACTTCGACGTACTCATCGTCAGTGATGAATTCGATGGCCTGCTCCAGATTCAAATTGCGGAAGGGAACCAGGCGGATGGCCATGTCGGAAGTGGAGGAGCGCATGTTGGTTAGCTTCTTTTCCCGCACCACGTTCACATCGAGGTCGTTATCTTTGGCGTTTTCGCCGACGATCATGCCCTCATACACGTCGATGGTGGGGCCGACAAAGAGTTCGCCGCGCTCCTGCAGGTTATATAGAGCGTACGGAGTTGTGACTCCGTTGCGGTCCGACACCAGCGCGCCGGTCAGGCGGTGCGGAATTTCGCCCTGCCACTCGATGTAGCCATCGAACAGGGAGTTCATCACGATAGTGCCGCGAGTGTCGGTGAGCAACTGGCTGCGCAGGCCGATCAGGCCGCGGCTGGGGACGCGGAACTCGATGCGCACCCGGCCGTATCCGTGATTGTGCATGTTGAGCACTTCACTCTTGCGCGCGCCTAGTTGTTCCATGACCACGCCGACGAACTCTTCCGGGACATCCACTGTAAGCTTCTCGATCGGCTCCATCAGCTTGCCATCCACCCGCTTGGTGACGATCTCGGGCTTGCCGACCATGAGCTCGAAGCCTTCGCGCCGCATCATCTCAATGAGAATCGAAAGCTGAAGTTCTCCTCGTCCCATGACGACAAAGGAATCTGTGCTGTCGGTTTCCTCGACGCGCAGGGAAACGTTGGTCAGCAGCTCCTTCTGCAAGCGTTCGCGCAGATTTCTAGAAGTTACGTACGTGCCCTCGCGGCCGGCGAAGGGCGAAGTGTTCACCGTGAACAGCATGGCGATGGTGGGCTCATCGATTGCGATGTGGGGAAGGGGAGAAGGATTTTCGGCGTCGGTGATGGTTTCGCCAATGGTGATGCCCTCCACTCCAGCGACCGCGATGATGTCTCCCAGCGTGGTGTCGGTAATGTCAACGCGCTTCAGTCCGGAGAAGGAAAACAGCTTGGTGATTTTCGTTTTGTGCAGCGTGCCATCCAGTTTGGCGATGCCGACATCTTCGCCGGTATGCATGGTGCCGTTGAACACACGCGCGATGGCGAGGCGGCCAAGGTAGTCGCTGTAATCGAGATTGGCCACCAGAATTTGCAGCGGGCCCGAGGGATCGCCCTTGGGTTCCGGAATAGTCTTGACGATGGCTTCGAAGAGCGGCTGCAGGTTTTCCCCACCGCCCTTGATGTCCGTGGACGCAGTGCCGGTCTTGGCGTTCGTATATAGGACCGGAAAATCGATTTGCTCTTCCTTGGCATCAAGGTCGATGAACAGGTCGTAAACCTCGTTCAACACTTCCTGGGGACGGGCATCCGAGCGGTCAATCTTGTTGATGACCAGAATTGGAGGCAGGTGGGCTTCAAGAGCCTTGCTCAGTACGTACCGCGTCTGGGGCAGCGGGCCTTCACTGGCATCCACCAGCAGCATGACGCCATCCACCATCTTGAGGGCGCGTTCCACTTCGCCGCCAAAGTCGCTGTGGCCGGGCGTATCCACGATGTTGATCTTTACGTCGTGGTAGAAGATGGCGGTGTTCTTGGCCAGAATGGTGATGCCGCGCTCCCGCTCCAGGTCGTTGGAGTCCATGACCCGCTCGATCAAATGCTCGTTGGCGCGAAACGTGCCGCTTTGCCGCAGCATGGCGTCAACCAGCGTGGTCTTGCCATGGTCCACGTGGGCGATGATGGCGATATTGCGAATGTTTGAAGTCAAAAGTCGGTTGCCTTCCTGAGGTTGGTTCTACTACCACTTTACTATGTATTGGAGGTTTCGCAGCGAGCTAGTTTCATGTAGCGCCGGCGTCTCGCCGGCTGCCGGGAAGGCTTCCCGCCCGGCAAGGTTGCTTTCTTGCGGAAGCTTGAATGTGGATCGACCTATGGGGGGCGAGACGCCCCCACGACAGCCGGCGAGACGCCGGCGCTACAACACGACGTCGGTTTCAGCCTTTGCTCTCAGCCGGTACCAGGTCACAATCGCGGCCAGTGAAAAGATGAAGATGATGGTCGATATTGCATTGATTTCCGGCGTGATGCCGCGCCGCAGGCGTCCCCAGATTTCAAGCGGCAGCGTATTGTCACGGCCGATCAGAAAAAAACTCACCGCGATTTCGTCCATCGAAAGCGTGAAGATCAGCAGCGCGGCGCCGATGATCGACAGGCGCAGGTTGGGCAGAGTCACGCGCCAGAAAGTCTGCCAGTAATTCGCGCCCAGATCGAGCGAGGCTTCCTCCTGGGCGCGGTCGAGCTTCTGCAAGCCGGCGAAAACTTCCGTGGTCGCGACCGAAATCAGGGTCGTGCCGTGGCCCAGGACAATGGTCAGCAGGCTCAGTTTCACGCTGCCCGCCTGGAACAGCATCAGCAGAGAAAGTCCGGTGATGATGCCGGGCAGGATCAATGGCAGCAGCACCAGGCGGCGGAAGAGGGCCTTGCCGGGGAAGTTGGCGCGATCGAGTGCCAGGGCCGCGGGAATGCCGAAGGTCAGCGAAATTGCCATGGCCGCAAGAGCCACCAGCAGGCTGTTCAGCACGGACGTCCAGATTGCGTCATCGGCAAACAGCAGGCGATACCAGTGCAGAGTCAAGTCGCGGGGTGGAAATCCACCGACTCCCGAACCATTGAACGAATAAATAATCAGCGTAACGATGGGCAGGTAAAGAAAGCCGAAGACGACTATGGCGTGCCAGGGCAGCCAGCGTGACGTGGGTACGGTGCGCTCGCGGTTCATCGGAAGCTCCATTTCTTTTCCAGGCTTTCCGAGAAGAACAACAACGCGAGCACCAGGGCCAGCATGCAGAACGAAATGGCGGCGCCCAGGGGCCAGTTGTAAGCCGCGCCAAACAGGCTGACCACGATGTTTGAAATCATGATGCCGCTGGGGCCGCCCAGCAACAGGGGCGCGAGAAAATCGCCCAGGCTCAGCACGAACGCGAAAGTCGCTCCCGCCAGAACTCCCGGAATGGAAAGCGGGAAGATGATTCGCCAGAAAGTCTGCAAGGGCGACGCGCCCAGATCGTGGGACGCCTCTACCAGGTTGCGAGGTATGTGTTCGAGCGCCGCATAGATCGGCAGAAAGGTGAAGGGCGTGTAGATGTGCGTGAGCGTCAGCACCACGGCAAACGGGCTGTACAACAGGAAATCCAGCGGATGGCTCGTCAGGTGCGCATATTGCAGCAGCGTGTTGAGAACACCATCGCTGCCCAGGATGGTCTTCCAGGCGTAGGCGCGCACCAGGTAGCTGACCCAGAGCGGAATAATCACCAACTGATAGAAGAGATCTTTTCTCCTGCCGGCGTGAAACGACAGGTAGTAGGCCAGGGGATAGCCCAGTAGCAGAGAGAAGATGGTCACCCGCGCCGCGATCCACATCGAGCGCAACAGGGTTTGCCAATAGACATTCACTTGTACAAGCTGCCGATAATTGTCCAGGGTCCAGGAGTGGACAATCTCTTGTGACGACGAGACCGACCAGAAGCTGTAGCAGAAGAGAAGAGCGTACGGGAGGAGCAGAAAGACCGCCACCCACAACAACGGTGGCATAGTAATCGCGGCTCTGTAGGCACGGGAGAACATAAAAGATCAAAGTCAAAAGCGGCGGGCGAGGGCGCCCGCCCCACACATTCAGCCCTCTTCTGAGGCCCTGACCGGCACCGCATCGGCCGGAGAGAACTCGAGATCCACATCTCCGCTCCAGCTTTCCCGGCTGGCAGCGCGAATCGAAAGCGCCAGGCCATCGGCACACTCAACCTGAAGCAATTCCGTGGCTCCGTGAAATGCCTGACGCAAAATTCTCGCGCGAAAGCGCACGATGGCACTCCCGCTGCTGGGTCCCGCGATGCGGATATTTTCAGGACGCAGTGCGAACAGGCCGGGGCCGTCGCGTAACCCGGTCCGCCAGGAGAGCGAGCGGCAGCGCGCCACTCCATCCTTTACTTCGCCGCTGAGGAGATTGGTGTGGCCAATGAACTGGGCGGTGTAGGCGGTTGCGGGCCAGTTGTAAATCTCTCGGGGAGAAGCGACCTGCTCCAGTTCCCCCAGACGCAGCAGCGCGATCCGGTCCGACATGACCATGGCCTCTTCCTGGTCGTGCGTAACGAAGACAAAGGAGATGCCGACTTCACGCTGCAGCGATTTCAATTCCACCTGCATCTGGCGGCGCAGGCTGGCGTCGAGCGCGGAGAGCGGTTCGTCCAGCAGCAGGAGGCGGGGACGGTTTACCAGGGCGCGTGCCAGGGCGATGCGCTGTTGCTGTCCGCCGCTGATCTTTGACGGCTTGGCGGCAGCGTAGGCAGTCATCTTCACCATCTCTAACGCCTGTTCAACTCGCGTCGCGACTTCCGCCTGGGGCACTTTGGCGACCCGTAATCCGTAGCCTACGTTTTCGACCACCGTCAGGTGAGGGAACAGGGCGTAGTGCTGAAAAACCGTGTTGACGCGGCGCCGGTACGGCGGCAGGTTGTCGAGGCGCTCCCCGCCCATGAGAACTTCGCCCGAACTCGCGGCCTCGAAACCGGCGATGATGCGGAGCAAAGTAGTTTTGCCGGAACCGCTTTCACCCAGGATGGTGAGGAATTCTCCCTCGGCGACTTGCAGTGAGATGTCGCGCAGCACAACGCTTTTCCCGAACGACTTGGCGACATTGCGGATGTCGAGCAACGGGGAGGCCGTAGGCGTCGTACCGGCGGTTGCGGGTTCGCTGATGGTGGCCAAGGTTGTACGCAGGCATTTCGTAGCGCCGGCGTCCCGCCGGCTGTCCTGCCCTCCGCGCGCGCGCGGGACGCTCCCG
>JBARIF010000281.1:0-2150 GCA_049799615.1 Terriglobales bacterium | reverse complement strand
CCATTGAGCCAACATGCGAGTAGACCGCGTCCACCTGCTCAGGCGTGAGGTGGCAAAGATCGGCTATGGCCTCCGGTGCGCCTTTGGAGGCAATCACATAGTCGGGTCCAAGCGGCGATCTCCAGACCTGCGATAGCGCGAGCAGTTCGGGGGAGAGTGGATATTGGCGGACAAGGGCCCAGTCGCCGTGCAAGTGCTCCGTGTTTGCCAGTCTGGACTTTCCAAACTCGTTCAACGCCCGTTCCATCGGGTCAAAGGGATCGCGATGGTTCGCCAGGATGCTGAATTCAATAAGGCTGTGAAACTTCTCCGCGAGCGATTGATTTGGATCCTTGCCGACGTGGTGATATTCACCGTTGGCAAACAGGACTTGGACGGACATCCGGTTCATCGTCACGGTACCAGTTTTGTCAACGCATAAGACCGACGCCGAACCTAGGGTCTCTACCACCGGCACGCGACGAGTAAGGAAATGCCGTTTGGAAATGCGCCAGGCGCCCAAAGCCATGAAGATGGTCAAAACCACGGGCAATTCGTTCGGCAGAATAGCCATCGCCAGTGTGAGACCTGACAAGACTCCGTCAAGCCAGTTGCCACGCGTTAGGCCGTGGAGCACGACAACGAGTAAACAAAGCAGACCACCCACGATCGCCAGTATCCGGACCCAACGGGCCGTCTCCTGCTGCAGGTGTGTTTTCTCGATGTGTACTGACTGCAGAGCTTTGCCGATTCTGCCGATCTCGGTATGCAACCCGACCGCCTGCACAACCGCAACTCCGCGGCCTTGCACCACCAGGCTGCCGGAGTAAACAATCGGCAGGTCGTCTCCCCCTGGACGAACAACATCGACTGGTCCTGCACTCGCGACCTTCCGAACCGGGATCGACTCCCCTGTCAGCAATGACTCGTCACAAGACAGGTTGACGCAAGAGATCACGCGGGAATCAGCCGGAACTCGGTCCCCTTCTGAAAGAACAACAACGTCGCCCTTCACAACCTCGCGACCCGGGATGCGGGTGGGCTGGCCATCGCGGATCACCAGAGCCCGCGGGCTCGAAAGATCTCGCAGGGCTTCCAGCGTGCGCTCGGTCTTGTGTTCCTGGTAGAAACTAATGCCGGTCACCACGAACACAAAACCCAGCAGCATCAACGCTTCCTGCACATCGCCCAAAAACAGGTAGATGGTTCCACAGGCTACAAGAAGCAGAAAGATGGGCTCTTTCACCACGTCCCATGCGATCGCGGCAACGCTTCTAGGCTTGGATGAAGGCAGCTCATTCGGCCCATCTGTTCTCAGACGCTCTCTCGCTTCTTCTGAGGACAATCCGGCTAATTGGGCCCCGTTTTCAAATTCGACTGCAGGAACGCCAGCGGAGTTCTGATCGACATCGGGCAAGGTTGGGAGTTGTACAGACGCAGTATCCATAGTGGAGTTCCCAAATACGCGGCCGGCCTAGGCGGCTAGAGTTGTCCTTTGAATGGTTCTAACCGAACGAAGTTCTCCTCTATTTGATCGATCTGGCCGGACTCGCTTTCTTGCTATTTCAGATCTGTGCAACAAATGCTCAACTCTCAACCTTCTGGTCCCTCCGGGCACTTTCGTCTCGATGACGTCTCCCTGTCTGCGTCCAGCAGCGCAATCCCCACCGGCGCGAGAACCGAAATCCGACGTGTGGAGATGTCTGCGTTGTCCGGAAAAACCAGCGTGTACAGCTCTTTCTTTCGCGTATCGGAATCCAGAACACGGATACGGGAGTTCATCCTGATCGCGTCTCTCGGAATACGCTCCGAAGACGTTACCTCTGCACTCTCCAAAGTTTGCTCCAGCGATTCGAGTGGCAGTTGATCTCGAAAAAGAGAGTGCTGCAAAGCCCCAACCAAACGGCTGAGCCTGTCCATATCAGCGTCAGTAACGACAATGGAGAGGGTCTTCATGATGAACTCCTTTCCGATCTCCCGTTGTTGGTGGCTGTTATGCAGCTTTCGTCTTCTCAATCTCTGATTCAACCTCGCTCGGGGCTTCTTCTGGCAAGGGGCCCAACGCTGATTGAGTACGACTCGTCGTTCGCTTCTTGCGGGCTTCGTTTCGGCGCGAGTTGATTTCGAACCATAGAAGAAGAGCTGCAACACCTGCGCTCAGGACCAATACC
>JBARIF010000280.1:0-1587 GCA_049799615.1 Terriglobales bacterium | reverse complement strand
CGACAGAACTACGCGAGCATCGTTTCGCCCAGCCAGCCTGATCTTCGTCGCTCCAGTTTTCAGGGAACGCGTCTACGGTCGGGTGTCGTGTTTAATTTCGGGGGCGAACCCGAGGTGCCTCCGACAGCGAACTGCTCGGTCGATCACGCCGAGGTCATGCAGGGCGAGCCGGTCACTGCGACTGTATCCACCACCAACTTCAATCCGAAACATCCCTTGACGTACGCCTGGAGCGGAAACGGCGGAACTGTTACTGGGAAAGACACGAGTGCCGCCATCGATACGAAGGGTGTAGCGGGTGGCAACTATACCGTGACGGCTCATGTCACGGATCCGAAGATGAAGAAGAACGGGGATGCAACCTGCTCGGCGAATTACACGGTCAAAGAGCCGCCCAAGAATCCACCGACCATGAGTTGCTCGGCGAGTCCGACATCATTGCAGACCGGTGGCACGTCCACCATCACCTGTACGTGCACCAGTCCGGACGGCGTACCGGTGACGGTTGCGGGCTGGACTGCCAGTGGTGGTCAAGTTTCCGGCAGTGGCAATACTGCAACCCTCAACACGACGGGTGCTGCGCCGGGTCAGATCACGGTAAACGCAACTTGCACGGATTCCCGTGGCTTGACAGCGAATGCTTCGTCGCAAGTCACGGTTGAGAATCCTCCTCCTCCGCCGCCAAAGGCCAGCAAGTTGAGCCAGTGCGACTTCCCGAATGAGAAGAAGCCGTGGCGTGTGGACAATACTTGCAAGGCGATCCTGGATGACGTGGCTCTGCGCCTGCAACAGGAAGCGGACGCGAAGCTGGTCATCGTGGGGAACGCGGATCCGAGCGAGAAGCGCAAGAATCTCGCGGCGGAACGCGCACTCAATTCGAAGGCGTATCTCTCGGGCGGCGAAGCCAAGCAGGCCATTGATGCCAGCCGCATCGAGGTACGCACTGGCAACGGCGGCACCAAGACGGCTGAGTATTGGGTTGTGCCGGCAGGCGCGACCTTTGATTCGGCTGGCACCGAGGCCGTTGATGAGACCAAGGTGCAACCTGTCCCGGACCATCCGAAACCGGCTGCCAAGAAGAAGGCTGCCCCGAAGGCTCAGTAGCCTTTTCTGCCAAATCCGGGCCGGTCGGCGACCCCGACCGGCCCATTTTTTTTGCTGCCCTTAGGTAACTTGAAGGGGACTAGGTACGCTGTCACTCTCAGAACGCAAGGTATACTGTCCGCAACAGGGGCTAAGACACACATGATTTTCAGAGCCATGACTGGTAAGTTATTGATTCTTTTGGCGATTTGCGTGACCTGCAGCATGTCGCTGTGGGCGGGGCAATGGGCCGTGATGGGGCCGGATGGGGGCGATGTACGGAGCCTGGCGTACGACCCGCAGAATCCGGATCGCGTTTTCCTGGGCACGAGCACGGGAGTGATTTTCGTCTCCAATAATGGAGGGCAGGACTGGTCGCGGTTCGCCCATCTCGGAACCGGCGATGAGTATGTGCTGGATCACATCGTCGTGAATCCGCAGAACAGCAACATCATGTACGTGTCGGCCTGGAGCGCGCAGAGTCAGCAACTTGGCGACGTATTC
>JBARIF010000279.1:0-1735 GCA_049799615.1 Terriglobales bacterium | reverse complement strand
GTGCTCACTGCAGGGCCTACTATGGCGCCAATCTTGACGCATGCCCGGTCTGTGGGTCGGCCGAAAGAGTCTCGTCAGCAACGGAGGACCCAGCCGTCAGTCCAAAATCCCGCGCGGCACCTTCCTCTTCAGATAACTGTCGTGAACAGCGTTAGCAGCTTGCGCCGTTTCTTCGCCACATCGGGTTGCCCGAACGCAACGTTGCTGAAGGTGCGCGCGAGGACGTGAGGGCGTGCTGGTGGGCTCCGTTTTCAATTCCTCATCTTTATTGTTTTGCAGGAAATGGCGGCAAAATAATGTTCGTCGCGGTAACAACCAAGCCGGCGTTCGTGGCCGGCAAACCGGAGATCCTATTCAGCGGGTTGTATCTACTACAATATCGTCCCCAATCGGAGCTACGACGTTGCACCGGACGGGAGGTTCATAATGGTCAAAGAACAAGATAGCGACACCGCCGCGCGACAGATAAACGTTTCCTTGGGCTGGTCCGAGGATCTGAAGCGCCGGGTCCCGGGCCAGTGACCTCCAATGTTAGCCCATCGGTGCAGGAAATGCGGAAGGAATGCGGCGTATAAACGCAAGCACCACGCGTTGGATTGGCGGTGGGAACCGCTACGCGCCGAACCGCATGCTCAGAATCATGTGGTTTCGGCCCACCGAATTTGGCGGCCTACGCCAGTTTATATTTCAGTAATTTAGGCGAGTCGATTCGGGTAGAGTTTTTTCGCACAGCTTAGGCTTTACGGTCAGGCAGCCCACACCTCCGCCACCATTTCGGAGAGGATCCCGTCGATCTGGTCGCGGTGCGCCTCTTCGATCATTGTGAGGAGGCGGAGAACCGTCGCATCATCCAACGGAATGATCAACCCACGACCATCCCTCAGAGTGTCCCGGCAGCGTTCAATGAACCGCGCCCTGTCCTGGAAATTGCGGCAGCAGAGAAATCCCATTTTCCCCCTGTTCACCGAAAAGCGGCCTGCTAGTTGGTCTAATTCTGGGTTAGCAATTTCAGTTGTGTAGTTTTTGCACTCGAACGGCACGTAGGCACAGGGTAGCCTGCGAATCGTGGGGATATTGAAAAAAATGCCAGCGGTCGCGCCGTTCTCCATCAGGATGTCTATACGCTTGCGACCTTGGTGAATCTCGTGCTCCTTCTTCGGATGCTGCAATTTTGGAAAAAAGATGAACTCAACCATTCCGATCATAAGTTGGTGGTATTCCTCAGCGCGGGCATCTCCGCCCGGGATAGCGTGAAGGGCTTGCGCTAATGCCCCGGCAATGAGCCCTTCATCTTCTTCATCTACATCGCTGCTCGTTCTCCTTTGCTCGTTCCCGGTTAGAAAGTCCCGATATTCCCTCAGGACTTCGGGATGTTCACGCGAGAAGTCATACAAGAATTCTTTTGCACGTCGGTATTTGGTGGCAAGATCCTTTTTGTACACAACTCTTTTCTTGTTTTTCAGCGTATGAACGAGCCGGGAGCTTGGATTGCCAAGTTCTTCTTGCTGCAGAAAATTGAGCACGAAGTGCTGATAATAGCGTTGATGGTCGTAAGCCGGACTGCGCCTAACAATAGATTTCGGGACCAGCAAAATTGGAGAGTTACGGTAGATGGGAAGCTCCAAATACCGAGCCTCCCATTGCATCGAATCCGTGTTAAAACATGGCGGCAACGCTACCTCGTGCCGCGGTACATTGTAGAGTTCGGATTGCTCGAGCGTGTAATCCACCAGAT
>JBARIF010000278.1:0-3696 GCA_049799615.1 Terriglobales bacterium | reverse complement strand
GGCGCAAGCTCATTTTGAGAGGAGAAATATGAAATTCAAGCTGCTTCTGTGTGTGATTCTTGCTGGTTGTACGTTTGGATTTGCGAAGGAAAAGGCGGATGTAA
Organism: Terriglobales bacterium; assembly: GCA_049799615.1. GTDB lineage: Bacteria > Acidobacteriota > Terriglobia > Terriglobales > Acidobacteriaceae > JAIQFF01. The sequence goes on along the minus strand of JBARIF010000278.1, from coordinate 3,592 downwards.
GGGATGTAACCGGGTGCCTGTCGAAGGGTGATAGCGCCAAAGAGTTCCTGCTAACCGGAAACGACGGCAGCACTTGGGAAGTGCGGAGCAGTAAAGTGGCTCTCGCCGAGCATGTAGGTCACACCGTGACAGCGACAGGAGTCGTCGCTAATGCAACCGCGCACAACGTGAAGGAGGACGCGAAAGATGCGACGAAGGATAGCGGCATAACGAAGACTAATGCTGAGCACGGACATTTGACGGTCACGGCAGTGAAGATGGTCAGTGACTCGTGTAAGTAACTGATTAGTCGGGCGAGACGAAGAAAGGAAGACCTCTAATGCTGATACTCATCATCGTCTTAATATTGGTTTTTGGCCTCGGTGGAGGGTACTACGGCCATACCCGGTGGGGTCCGGGCGGCGGGGCCGGCATAGGACTGGGGACAATATTGTTGATTCTCCTCATCGCCTACATGCTTGGCTTGTTCCGCTGATACTGCGACAACCGGCGATGAATCAAAGTCGAGGCTGCTGCCGTCCTCGCGGCGACGCAGTAACCTCGTGCACAACGCTGCGGGACGCAAGAAAGCCGAACTCGGGGTAAGTCCGGCTTGAAAGGCGTGCTTGAGTAGAGTTGGAAGAGACGCAGTCGTGATGGTCAGAACGTCGATAGTCCGACACAAGCCCACGACCCGCATTTAAACCGTGAAAGCCCGATCGGGAGATTCGATATGAGGAACCTCGCCTATGTCGGTGTCTTGTTGCTCGTGCTCGGAGTGTTGGCCTTCGTCGTACCGATTCCCCACCGCGAAGATCACGGTGTGAAAATCGGAGATACCAAGATCGGCATTCAGACCGAGAGTAGTGAAAAACTACCCTCCGCTGTCGGCGTGGTTCTGCTGGCAGGGGGTGTCCTCACCGTGGTTGCCGGGCTGCGCAAAACTTAAGGGTGGCGCAATCCCCGCGGCAAGTCCGCTCTGAGAAGAGTATCAGTTGTCGGTATCGGTCGGTCGCATCCTCTTGACCGGAAGCCGAGGATCGCGCTGCTCACCAGCACCAACGCCGCCGACAAGGATCTCAATATTGAGTTAGTGAATGAACGGGCGATGATGCTGGCTGATGTGGCGGATCAAGTTTCGTTGATGAACCAGGATCTCGCCGATCTGCTTCGCGTCTTGAAACCGCCGGCCCGCGGCCAAAGGAGGGACTCTAAGCAAGCTTGTTCGAGGGGAAACAAATGAAGGAAGTGAAGGCTACGCAAGCCGCAGCGCCGGTGCTGCACGGTTGCGCAAAGGGAAGACGTTGACGCAGGTACAGAATTCGGCAGCCTTTATCCTGGTTATCATTCTGCTGGGCTGTATTGGAGTGGGCGGCGCACGAACCCGCTCCGCTAAACCTGTCTCCCACCAACGGCGCATCTGCGCGCAGAAAACGTATGTCTGATCAGGTGATGAATGAGAGGCTGGGAACAAAGTCAGGTGGGTATGGTGGAAACGTCGCTAGCTGATTTGCATCCGTCCTTAGGTCACTTGTCCAACATGCTGGCGCTAACGCCGCGTGCAACTCCACGTTGGGTGCGCTACGGCGAAACAGCTTTGGAACGGGCACTTCCTTACTTGCGCCCACGTCCGCAAAAAGCTCCTGCAGGGCGCCAACCCTAGGCGGCCGAGAACCGAGGGGTCACTGGAGGGAAACTGACTTCCAGACGTTCACGACCGTTTCACTATGTTGTTCCCCGGACAGGCACATTTGAGGCCGAATCAAATGATTCGGCCTTTTTCTGCACGCGACGGACTGCTTGCGAGCTGTTAGGAATGGATCCCCAAACGAGCTTTTCTGACCAGTCTTGAGACTGAGGAAATGAGAAACTTCGAGGCGAAGTGATTTGCGAGCGAGACCAAGGGTTTCATCAAGTTCAGCTTGCTTAGGTCCGCCGGGAGGCTAACATGCTTTGGACTATTTTCGTTGTTTTGCTCATTTTGTGGCTGTTGGGCTTCAGTTTGCACATTGGCGGAGCACTCATCCACTTGCTTCTGGTAGTGGGGCTGGTAGTTCTCGTCATTAACTTATTGAGCGGACGACGAAGTGCCGTTTAAAGACAAGCAGTAAAACGCGGTTTTCTCGCTCGCCGTTGCACGCGGCGTTGATGCACACTCTTGCCCAACGACGCCGGTAATACTGCGATGCGCGCCAGCGCAAGAGGCGGTATAATAGCTAAGAACGTGGAGTGAGCGGAGGTGTGCCCATGGCTTCGCCTCGCGAATCCAAAGGTTCAAAGAAAGTCGCCATCCTGGCGCCGATTGAACAGAAATCGCGACGCACGCGGAATTTTACGCGTCCACCCCCAGCCCCCAAGAACGGCCCCAAGTTCGACCCCCAGGTGTTCCTCGACACCATCGGCGAAGGCAGGAGAGGTGTGCTCTTTCCGAAAAAGCAAACCATCTTCGCCCAAGGGGATCCCGCAGACGCCATTTTCTACCTGCGGACAGGCAAGGTGAGACTCACCGTTGTCTCCAAGGATGGCAAGGAAGCCACAATCGGTATATTAAGTGACGGGAGTTTCTTCGGTGAAGGTTCGCTTGCGGGCCAACCTCTTCGCATGGGCTCTGCAACCGCAATGACGGATTGCGCTGTTCTGAGAATCGAGAAAAAGGCCATGGTGGACGCGCTTCACCGCGAGCACACCCTTTCCGATCTGTTCGTCGCATATTTGCTGACCCGGAACATTCGATACGAAGAGGATCTGGTTGACCAACTGTTTAACTCCAGCGAGAAGAGGTTAGCCCGTGTCCTTCTTATGCTCGCCCATTTTGGCAAGGAAGGGATTCCTGAATCCGTGATTCCGAGGCTCAGTCAAGAGACGCTGGCGGAGATGGTAGGCACCACTCGTTCGCGGGTGAGCTTTTTCATGAACCGGTTCAGGAAATTGGGATTCATTGACTACGCCGGGGGTGCAGAAGGCGGGTTACAGGTTCACAGTTCACTCCTCAGTGTCGTTCTCCACGACTAGCGGGCCATATCATCGATTGGAGCCTGGCTATGCGGCAATCCGGGGCACACGCCGCACCAACAGGATCCGATGAAACAGGTGCGTGCCCTATCCGAGCAGCCACAAAGCGGGTAACATTAAGGCCGAACGTTTCACGTCCAAGTGCCAAGCGCATCTGCCCGGCGCGACGGAGAGGTAATGATGCTTCCCCCACAGACGCGAGATTTGGCCCTGCGTCTTCTTGCTTACGAAGACGCTGCGGGCAAAACTTCCGAGCCGACGGAATTCGCGGCTTTTCGCGTCTGTGCGAAGCTGCGCCAGCCCCTAACTACACTCGCGGGAGTTGCCGGTTTTCGCTCGCTGCTTTCTCGTGCTCTGACGCTTGCCAGGGTGGAAGCTCCCAGTCTTAACGCCGTGCAGGTCGCGGCGGATGGCTCGTTACAGGGTCTAGAGGATCTTCGGCCGCAAGTCGACGCGGACCAAGCTCGGGAGGCAGGAATAATTCTCATTACCCAGTTACTCGGGCTGCTTGTCCGAGTTGTTGGCGACGCTATGACGTTGCAGCTGGTGACATCTGAAATTGTCCCAGACTTTAAGTTCCTCTCGAAGAGCGGTATACCCA
>JBARIF010000277.1:0-5839 GCA_049799615.1 Terriglobales bacterium | reverse complement strand
GATTTTCTGCGCCAGGCGGGATTCAAGAAAGTGCACAACCTGGCCGGGGGAATCCTTGCCTGGGCCGACCGCGTGGACCCCAAGATGCCGAAGTACTGAAGGCAGTCGTCGGTCGTCGTCAGCAGGGGGCGTGATGAACGCTCCCTTTTTTTTTGGGCGGCGTCATTGCGAAACGCGCGCGTGCAGATTCGCTTTGACATCACTCGCATACAGAGCATAATACTGAAGCTCTCGGCCTTCTCCCCTCATTACAAGGATGTGTTTGCAGACCGGAGGGTCTCGATGAAACGAAATGTAGTCCTGGCGCTGGGCTTTGCGCTTTTCTCCATCGCTTCAGTGGCCCAGACGACACCCATTCCCAAAGCACCCGATGCGGCAACGCCCGCACCGCAAGAAACAAAGCCAACTACACAAGACCAGGCGGCTAGGGTCCCAGGCGGTAGTTCGCCCAGAGGGTTTGTACTTGAGGACGGGACGCCGGTGAAGCTCCGAATCAATCGGACGATTTCGTCAGGTGACGCACACGTTGGGGAGACTGTAGATTTCGAGGTGCTCGAGGACGTCAGTATTGATAACCTGCTCGTCATTCCCAAAGGTGGACTCGCTTTTGCAACCGTCACTGAGGCGCAGGCGAAGCGGAGGATGGCTCGGGGCGGAAAGCTCGACATCAACATCGATTTCGTGCGGCTCGTAACGAGTGAGAAAGCAGCTTTGCGCGCTGTGAAGGAAGTCAAAGGCGGTGGCCATACCGGGGCCATGACTGGAGGAATTGTCGCGACCAGCCTCGTGTTTTTCCCCGCGGCGCCGTTTTTCCTGTTCATGCACGGCAAGGACATTTCCATACCAAAGGGAACCGAGATCACTGCCTACGTGAACGGAGACATGAAATTGGATCCCGCGAGATTCCAGGCGGCGCAGCCGGTTCCGAATGGCGCGCCCTCGCAGCCGTCAGGCGCTGTATCGTCCGGGGCGAATGAGTCGAAGACCGGGGCCGAAGTGGAATTTTCATCCACGCCGAGTGGGGCAGATGTTGAGATTGACGGCAACTTTATGGGCAGCACTCCATCCACGATTGGTGTCACGGGAGGCACTCACCAAATCGTGGTAAAGAAAACCGGATTCAAACCCCGGGAACGCAAGATCGACGTCTCGAGCGGACATATCAAAATAGACGCGACACTAGAGCCGCAAACGAACTAGGGCTTCTCAAGAATGGCGGAAGGAAAAAAGGGAGCGCCTGCGCGCTCCCTTCTGGTTCAATCGGATGGTCAACTACTGAACGCTGGCGCCACTGCTGCCGCTGGTGTTGGATTTGGCGGACTCTTCGCCAATCGCAAACGCGTACTTCTTCCCGCCGAAGCGAATTTCGTTCAGCGACTTGCGGCCATCGCTGTTGACAACGGTGACGGCCGAGTCCCGGTCTGGCGAGCGCTCGAGATCGATCATGCGGGCGGGCACGGTGGCAACCACGTTCTTGCCTTTCAGGATATTCAGTTCGACGTTCGGTCCCGCGCCGTCCCAGTTCACGGTGTAATCGCCGGCGGGCAGTTGCTTCCCGTTTACGGTGACGGAGCTGCTTACCTGCAGATTACCCTTGTTGGCGGCAAATACGCTTGTGGCCAGCAGCAAAGCCAATCCCAGCAGCAGGCCCTTGGAGAGTTTCGATACGCTCATGTCACTCCTTTTTTCTTTCCCGATGTCGTCGGGAACCGGTTCAGGGCGGCCTGGATTAGCCTGGGGCAGGAAAACCTTGCGTTTTGCCGTCGAAGGCCTAAAATGCTGCCTCGGGGTTAAGCGAAAAGAGTACGGCCGCAAGGCCGCGTGCTTTCTGCTCCGGGGATTGTCCTCACCTGGGCCGCCAAACCGAGCGTGAGCCAGTCCCTGTAACCCCTGAATCTTTTTTCTTCTCATTACCGGGTCAACTGGTTCTTCTTCTCAGGCCCGGTTGCAATCACTGCTACGTAACGTGCCGTCGAAAAGTTCCAGTGCACATTGCGCATGCACCTCTTTGGACGACGTGCGTGCGTGGTTGTTAGCAGCCCTTGCCGGCCCGAAAGCCGCAACACAACAGCCATTTGTCTTTGTCTATGGTGTGTGGGTTGTGTGGGTCAGACACTCTTGTCCGACTCTTTTGGATTTGGTTTGGTCTTGACGTTGCTTGTGATGGTTCTCCACTCGTTCAATCAAAGGAAAATTCAAAAGCGTCGGACAGGAGTGTCCGACGCATACTGGGGAGAGAACTAACCTAACCTGAGCACAACCTTCCCGAAATTCTTGCCCTCCAGCAGCAAGCGGTAAGCTTCCGCAGCTTTCTCCAAGGGAAACACGTGCCCGATCACGGGATGCAAATACCCTTGTCTCGTCCATGCGGAAAGCTGTTGCCAGGCTTGATTCATGAGCTCGCGCTTCGCCGACAAATAGGTCAGCCACAAGCCATGCACGCTCGCGCCTTTGGCATAAAGAATGCGTGCGTCCACCAGCGCGGGTTGTCCCGTCGCCGCGCCATACACAATGACCCGGCCAAAATCGCGCAGACAGCGCACGCTCTTGGTGGTGTGCTCGCCGCCCAGCATTTCAAACACCGCATCCACACCCTCGCCGCCGGTCAGGTCTTTGATGGCTTCCTGGTAATCGCGCTGCTTGTAATTGATCCCGTGCTGTAGCCCCAGAGCCTTCACCCGGGCCAGTTTTTCTTCCGAAGAAGAAGTGCCATACATCTCGATGCCCAGCAGCTTTCCAATCTGCACCGCGGCAGTTCCTACTCCACCGGCCACGGCGTGGATGAGGACTCGCGGCGCCGTCTTCTCAGGGGGCTGGAGCAGGCCCGCCTTCCAATAGGCAAAGTACGCGGTGAAATAGTTGACCGGGAAGGCCGCTCCTTCTTCCACACTCCAGTCTTCGGGCACCGGCCACAGCAAATGCGAAGTCGCGGCGATGCGTTCGGCAAACGCGCCCCACTGAGCGTAACCCATGACGCGCTGCCCGTTGCCCAGACGAGTGCCGCAGAATTCACGTCCCGCCACCAGCGGAGGTTTCGGGGTCCCGGGGTAGCCGCCTTGCGCGCTCATGATATCGGCGAAGTTGATGCCGCCGGCTTCCACCTTCACCAACTCCTCTCCCGCCGCGGGCGCCGGGTCGGGGACGGGGCGCACTTCGAGCACGTCAGGATCGCCTAAACGGCTGATGACAAGGGCCTTCATGGACAGTAGTGTAACAGCCGCGAGGCTGGCGGTATTACGATCGATTGGCCTCGCCGCCCGGAGGCATCGCGGTATTTTGCGGCAGGTATATACTTTCCGTAACTCTTCCGGGGCCCGCCATACGGGGCGGGGAGGGGAGGTCGGAGCGCTTTTCATATCCAATTCATAGGCTCCGCTTAACAGATCACTGGTGCCGAATCTAGGAGCGCCGGGGAACCAGTGCAGGACGCTCGTTTGCGGAGGGGTCCGCGGATGGGTTCCGGGGAGGTCCTTCAGTGGACTTGGTTTTGGTACGTTTTTTATTTGTTCTCATAATTTCTGTTACTTGCTATCTCACGGACCCGTTCACTCTGCCTGCCAACCTGGATGCGGGAGTGGGCGCGCTCATCGGGCTCGCCATTGTCCTGTTCGAGTGGCGGTTGCGGCGAGTCAGTCTGAAGCGGCTGATTGGCGCCGCCATCGGCAGCGTTCTCGGCATCTTTGGCGCCTACCTGTTCTCCCTGGTCATTCGCAATAGTGTTGCCGCCGGACACACCCAGAGCTTTCTGCAAATCCTGGTAATGCTGCTGATGGCCTACGTTGGCCTGGTGGTGGGGGCCAACAAGGGAGACCTGCTGAATCTGGCGGCCCTGGGCGGTATCTTCGGCGGCGAGAAGCAAGGCAAGAAGAGCTACAAGATTCTCGATACCAGTGTCATCATCGACGGCCGCATTGCCGATATTGCCGAGACCGGGTTTCTCGACGGCACCATTGTGACTCCGCAGTTCGTGCTGCGCGAACTGCAGCTGGTGGCCGACTCTGCGGACTCGCTCAAACGCAACCGGGGCCGTCGCGGGCTCGATATCCTGCAACGCCTGCAGAAGGTGCCCTCGCTCCAGATCCAGATCGTCGAAGACGACTTTCCTTCCGTCCGCGAGGTGGACCTGAAGCTGATCGAACTGGCCAAGCTGTATGAAGGCAAAATCATCACCAACGACTTCAACCTGAACAAGGTGGCGCAGCTTCAGGGCGTCGCAGTGTTGAACATCAACGAACTGGCCAATTCGCTCAAGCCCATTGTGCTGCCCGGCGAAACCATGCGGGTCTTTATCCTGAAGGAAGGCAAGGAATACAACCAGGGCGTGGCCTATCTCGACGATGGGACCATGGTGGTGGTGGACAACGCCAGAAAAATGATCGGGAAGACCATCGACATCTCGGTCACTTCGGTGCTGCAGACGACCGCGGGGAAAATGATTTTCGGCAAGTGGGATGAGCGGCCCAGCGGCCGCAGCGAGTCGCGCCCAGCGATCAATGCCGTGCCGGTTGCGTCCCCGGCGCCAAGTGGAGATACGAAGAAGTCGCCCCCGATGATGGTGGAGCGGCCGGCGGAATAGTGGGCGGCGCGATTTCAGGTGCCGACGGCTACTCTGTCACCACAGCCTTGACCTTAATCGTGTCGCCTTCGAGCTTTCCTGCAATGTTCACTCGCTCGCCCGCCGGCTTCTCCAATTCTGCCGGGTCACCCTCCAGAGCGTAGACCTTGTCACCGTCCACCAGAACGTAGTGGGCCCCGTGCCGCACGCAGGAGCGCGCACACTCCGCCGGGGTCTTGCCCGAGTTCATCCGGTGGCGCGCGCCGCAGCGCGAGTCGGTAATCATGCCGGAAAAAGTCTGGCCGGAAGTTGTGCCGCTGTCGTCAACCGGCTGAGCGGCGGCCGCGCTTTGTGCAGCGGCCGGCTGCTCCACAGTTTGCTCTGCTGAAATCCGTTCTTCAGACGCGCCGATCATGGTGCCTGCATCGGCGCCCGGCGCCCGTTGAGAAACGGCAAAGGCCAGCGACGCGCCGGCCAGCAGAACGGCGAAGCCCAGCGCCACAATCATTCCGCTCACCGCGCAAAAACCTAGCAGTGAAAGCCATGAACGCTGTACCGGTTTCATATTCGCCTCCAAGCGTGGCACGGAAGTGTAGTTAGCACTTCCAGGGCCGATCCGGAAGGTGCAGGTCAGGTGTGCTAACCGATTATCCTGCTTGGACTAAGAGACATGATTCCAGGACCCCGGCGAGGGCGGCAGAGTTCGTCCGGCAAAAAGTTCACGACCCGGGCAAAATGGCATACCGTAAAAACCTTAGGCGCAGAGCATGAGCCATGAACCTTCCGAGGGGTCGGAGTTTGTTGCCGGACACTTCTGTCCCGCCGCTCTTGAAGTTGCATTTGATTCAATCTCAAGATCAACAGCAGGATTAGGAACCAAGGTCAGAAGCAGGCGGGCGATGGCGCCCGCCCCACACACGCTTGGACATTTGAACACTTTCCCCGCCAGCCCTTATACTTACAGGCCGCGATGAAGGTAGTAGTGATCATTCCGGCGGCAGGTCTGGGCACGCGCATGGCTCCAGCCTCCGATGCCAGGAGCAAGAAGCCGGTGGCATCCAAGCAGTTCTCCGAGATCGGGGGAACGCCGATCCTCATTCACACCTTGCGCAAGTTCGCGGCCAGTCCGGAGGTCGCTGAAATCTACGTGGCCCTGCGCGCCAACGAGATTGCCGGCTTTCAAACTCGCTTGAAAGCAGACCAGGAACTCTCGCCCAAAAAGATAGAGCTGGTGGAGGGTGGTGAGCATCGCCAGCAGTCCGTGGCCCATGCGATCGATGCAGT
>JBARIF010000276.1:0-4102 GCA_049799615.1 Terriglobales bacterium | reverse complement strand
CTGGCCGAGCAGAACCTGGCCGAACGTTCCCCGGCCCCCTGGGTGGAATGGCTCTTCCACTCTCATCCGGCCATTTCGCGGCGGGGAGCGGCGGCCCAAGCCTGGGCGGGGACAGCGCCGGCAGCTTCAAGCCAGCGGTCGGCATAGAGACGACCAGACCTTCCTCGAAAAAGTCTTATTTCCAGCATTAACATGCTTATAATCAACAGCTTATATATTTACCTCCACACCTCTCCCCAACTCCGCCGGATTCTGGGACAATAGTACATACGAACAGCTGGGGCCCTTCCTACCTTCTCATTCCCGGCTGCCGAGTAGGCTCTTATGGGGTTAGATTCCGAAATCATTCTTAACCTGCCTGAAACCGGGCGCACGGCGCGGACGGCGACTGAGTCGGCGTTGAGCGGCTCTGTCCTGGTCCTGATCCAGTTCGACATTTGCGAAGAGATCCGGCTGGACCAGCTACGTCAGATCTTCGGCGCCCGTACCCTCGAACAGCCCAGCTTCAAGCATCCCGCTCCGGGATACGTTCGCTATCAGCGGCCCCCGGTGGTCGAGCCCATCGAACCCTTGATTCTGGACAGTGGCGAGCGTCTGGAAGGTCAGATCAAGTACTACGACTATGGCGTGCTCAGCGTGGTCTTCGAGCTGCCGTTTGCCGGCGACTGGGACACCCTGGTCCAGATGGGCAGCCGCTGGGTTTGGGATGTGGATTTTGAAAAACACGCCTCCCGCATCGCGCGCCAGCGACTGGAGCGCGCAGCTCCGGCCCTGGTCAAACCCTATTCGGAATGGTTGAGCGAGGATTACTTTATTTTCCATGTCAGGGAGATTGCCGGTTCTCCCTCCGCCTCCGAGTTGTGCTCCTCCCATGGAGGATCCATCGCGCAAATCGTGCGGGGAGAAACCGCCCAGCTCTCTGATGGCGAGCGCAACGAGATTCTCCAATCGCGCATTTCTTATTACCCGAATGACCTGGCGGTAATCGGCTGGAACGCCGCTTTCCTCTACGACAGTGAGTCTGGTGCCGAGACTGCCATCCAGCTTCTGGAGTACGCCAACTCGCAGTTGCTGGAATTCCGCCATTATGACGAACTGCTCACCCGCGAACTGGGCGTGGTGTATGCCGGTCTCGACAAGGGCACGGGGATGCTGGCCCGCTGGCGCCTGGCAAGGGCTGCGACCAAGCTGCATACCGTCCTGCTCGACGTGAATGAGCTGACCGAGCGTGCCGACAACGCCATCAAGTTTCTCAGCGACATGTTTTCCGCCCGCCTCTACAAGCTGGCGGCCGCCAAGGTCGGCGTTCCCGACTACAAAGACCTGGTCACCCAGAAACTGCAAACCGCGGAGGACCTCTATCGCTTCATGGTGGACCAGTTCAACCAGAGTCGCGCCTTCGTGCTCGAACTGATGGTCGTGATCATCCTGGTCATCGAACTGGTTTTCTTCTTCGGCGGCAAAGTTTAAATTTAGGCGCGAGCGTCCCGCTCGTGCCGGGGCCATTCATCATTTAGCATCATGGGGATTGAGGCGCATGGGCGAGGACGCCCGCGCCCTCGTTGAGATAAGAGAGGACCATGCGAGGACTGAAGGACAAGCGAGTCCTGATCACCGGAGGCGCAAGCGGGATCGGGGCCGCTACCGCCGCGCGCTTCCTGGAAGAAGGCTCAGCCGTGGTGGTGCTCGACCGCGACGACAAGGGCCGGGCGCAAATCCACTCCCAACTTCCGAAATTGACTGGCACTGTGCATGCCGACGTGTCTGATCTGAAACAGGTGGTGGGGGCTTTCGTCGAGGCCGTGCGCCTGCTGGGCGGCGTGGATGTGCTGATCAACAATGCCGGCATCAGCATCCGCCACAACTTCCTCGAGATCACTCCTGAAGAGTGGGACAAAGTAATCGCGGTCAACCTCACCGGGGTCTTTTACATGGCGCAGACGGCAGCCCGGCACATGTGGGAACGCGGCAGCGGTGTCATTCTGCAGACCGCGTCCACCAACGGACTTGTCGGCCAGCCATACTATGCTGACTATAACGCCACCAAAGCGGGAGTCATCGAGCTGACCAAGTCCATGGCGCTCGAACTGGCACCCAAAGTCCGCGTCTGCGCCGTAGCGCCCGGATACGTGCTCACTCCCATGCAGCGCGCCGAATACACCGATGAGATGCTGGACGCGGTAAACCGCAAGGTTCCACTGGGACGCCACGCCCAGCCGGAGGAAATTGCGGCTCTGTTTGCGTTTCTGGCCTCCGACGATGCCGCTTACATCACCGGGCACGTGTACACCATAGATGGCGCGGAAACCGCCGGAGGCCTGGCCAGCCGCTGAGAGAAGACCACACAAACAAAATTGGACGCCAAGAAAATTCATGCCGCAGAATCAGCTTCAGGGCAAGACCGCTCTCATCACCGGTGCCGCTTCCGGCATTGGGAGGACGACGTCAATCCTCTTCGCCCGTGAAGGCGCCTCGGTCCTCCTGACCGATATCAATGAATCGGCTGGGCATGGTGTAGCTGCCGAGATCACAGAGTTCGGCGGCCGCGCCATCTTCGAGCCCGGGGACGTCACCAGCGCCGCCGACTGCCAGCGGGCTGCCGAACGGACGGTTCGAGAATTTGGCGGCATCCACGTACTGTTCAACAACGCCGGCATCATTCGCCGCGCCTCCGTGACCGAAATCAACGAAGCCGATTGGGACCGAGTGATGGCGGTAAACGTGAAAGCGGTTTTCCTGATGTCCCGCCATGTCATCCCCATCATGGCGGCCGCCGGTGGGGGATCCATCATCAACACCGCGTCCGGCTGGGGACTCGTGGGCGGACCCAGAGCGGTGGTGTATTGTGCCTCCAAAGGTGCGGTGGTTCTGTTGACCAAGGCCATGGCGATCGATCACGGCCCGCAGAATATTCGCGTAAACTGCATTTGCCCTGGCGATACTGACACTGCCATGCTGCGCAACGAGGCACGACAACTGAGAGAGCCTGACGACAAATTTCTGGCGGAAGCCACAAAGAGGCCGCTGGGCCGGGTGGGCAAGCCGGAAGAAATCGCGCAAGCCGCTCTGTATTTAGCCAGTGATGCGTCGTCGTTCGTGACCGGCACGGCCCTGGTGGTCGACGGCGGGGGCCTGGCCGGATCCACGTAGGGGCGGACGCTCTCGTCCGCCCGGCGGAGCAAGGCTCCGCAACGATTTTTCGAGCTGAAAGCTTCGGCGAGCTGCGCTCGCCCGCCCGGACGAGGGCGTCCGGGCCTACGCAATCGTAATGCGCCTGCAGAACAAAGTCGCTCTTATCACCGGCGGCACCTCCGGCATCGGCGAAGCTACCGCCTTGCTCTTTGCCAGGGAAGGCGCCAAAATCGCCATTACCGGCCGCAACGAAAAGCGCGGCCACGCCGTTATCGAACGGATCCTGAACCACGGCGGCCAGGCCATCTTCCTGCGTACTGACGTTCGCAAGGCCGCCGAATGCCGGCGCGCCGTTGATGAAACTGTAAGCGCCTTCGGACGCCTCGACATCCTCTTCAACAACGCTGGCGTTTTCTATCCTCATACGACGCTCGATTGCAGCGAAGAAGAATGGGATTTGCAAATCGACGTCAATCTGAAAGGCACGTTTCTGATGTCAAAGTTTGCCCTGCCCGGCATGATCGAGCAGCGCAGTGGCGTGATCATCAACAACAGTTCGGGATGGGGAATTGTGGGTGGCGATGCCGCCATCGCCTACTGTGCTTCGAAAGGTGGGGTTGTGCTCCTCACCAAGGCCATGGCCATCGATCACGGCCGCCAGGGAATCCGCGTAAACTGCATCTGCCCCGGCGACGTGGACACGCCCATGCTGCCGGAAGACGCGCGCATGCGCGGTCAGAAATGGGAGGACTATCTGGCGGGCTGCAGCAATCGTCCGCTGGGCCGAATCGGAACTTCGGACGAGATAGCAAAGGCCGCGCTGTTCCTGGCCTCTGACGATTCGTCATTCATGACGGGGGCCGCGCTGGTAGTGGACGGCGGCGGCACCGCAGACTAACGCCGCGTGCGTAGGGGCGGACGCCTCGTCCGCCCGGCGGAGCAAAGCTCCGCGAAGTCTTCTGGGTGGCGC
>JBARIF010000275.1:0-1533 GCA_049799615.1 Terriglobales bacterium | reverse complement strand
ATCGCTACAATCCGCTGCACAATGCGTTGTGGGCGGCGCCGAATTTCACTGGACATCCAAAATGCTCTTCGTACATTCCTCGGTGTGCTGGAGGTCGTTGAAACTCCACCCTCTTGGGATTTAGAGGTGGTCCAATGCCTCGATGCAACAGAGAGACGATCCAAGCAAAACACACGTCCACCAAGAAAGGCGGCTCCTGCTCATGGGCGAGAACCCAGATGAACCGGACGGCGGATTCATTGCCGCGTTCGATGATGCGGATCTCCTCGGGACAGGTGAGTTGTTTGTAGCGGGAAATCCGCTCGATAGCGTCTCGAAACGATCGAGCCGAGATTGCGGTAATTTGCACCGGGTCGTATCGCTCGACACGCTCTTCGATCCCCAGCTTCAGGCCAAAGGCGGGATCATTGCTGGCTTCTGCTATCCCCCGGTGCAAAGTGAAAAACTCTTCGGTGCTCACCAGGATCTTGTCCAGTTTGAACAAGCCCATTGGCAAACCTGCTCGCTGCAAGGCTATATCCGGCGAGAGGCCCAATTCCTTAAGCTTTCGCGGCAGCGTACTCGATACTCGGAATTGCTTTGTCATGGCTCAGCTAACAGCATAACTCTACTTTCAGTTTGTTTCGCCTGCCCCATTATTTTCGGTATTGCTCGGCGGTAACGTGCTCCTTCCAGTCGACCACCTTGCCGTCCTTCTTCTCTTGAATGGCGATGTGCGTCATGCCAGTTATCGGCGTCGCGCCATGCCAGTGCTTCTCGCCGGGCGAAACCCAAACTACATCGCCGGGACGGATCTCCTCAATCGGCCCGCCCCAGCGCTGAACCCATCCACAACCAGCGGTCACAATAAGAGTTTGGCCGAGCGGATGGGTGTGCCATGCGGTTCGTGCACCTGGCTCAAACGTAACGCTGGCACCTTGAACCAGGGCGGGATCAGGCGCTTGAAATAATGGATCGATCCGCACCGCGCCCGTAAACCATTCTGACGACCCCTTGGCCGAAGGTTGCGTGCCAACTCTTTTGATTTCCATTTCGTACCTCTTTCTTTCGGTAGACGCCTGCTGAGTTACGTTCCAACCAGCCGCCCGTAAGCCTGGCGCGGCGGTTAGAACACCCATGGCCCTTAGGAATGCGCGGCGGTGGAAGAGCATGCGATATCCGTTATAGCTTTCAGCTCCACATATCATAGCCGGGCTTGAAAACATTGCAGCTATTGAATTGTCTGGCCTCCGTCAACGACCATCGCGCTGCCAATGACGAAGCCAGCCGCATCCGAACAAAGCCAAAGGACGGCATTGGCGATCTCTTCGGGTCGCCCCATCCGCCCGATTGGCTCTTCCGAAATCACCTTCGACCGCCCCTCGGCCGTCCCGCCAGTAAAGCGATTCATCATCGGGGTATCTATGTAGCCGGGACAAACGGCGTTGACGCGAACGTTCTGCGAAGCGTAGTCCAGGGCAGCCGCACGGGTGAGGCCGATCACGCCATGTTTTGCCGCTGTGTAAGCGGGACTGCCCTTGAGGCCAATTACAC
>JBARIF010000274.1:0-30764 GCA_049799615.1 Terriglobales bacterium | reverse complement strand
GCCCAACCTCTATCGTCTGACGCTCGATTTCATCATCAATAATGAGCTCTCCGATGTTCAGGCCATCGACTTCGGCGTCCGAACAATTACGCAGAAACGCGATTCCGATAACAGCTTTCCCGAAATTGGAACCGGCGGCAACTTCTATCTCCAGATAAACGGGAGAGATTACCCAATTCACGGTGGCGTCTACAGCCCAGATCTCCTGTTTCGAAATGACCCCGAGCGCGATGCCGCAATCATGCAGTACGTCAAAGATCTAGGCCTGAACTTGATTCGGTGGGAGTCGAAAATTGGCGACGATAGCATGATTGAGCGTGCCGATCGCGCAGGAGTACCCATCATGTTGGGCTGGATGTGCTGCGCCCAATGGGAACACTGGGACCTGTGGACGGCCGAAGACCAGTGGACAGCCCGGGCGAGTCTGCGAGCCAGAATTCGGGAACTACGCTCTCATCCCGCCGCCGTCATCTGGGCCAATGGCAGTGACGGTCTGCCGCCTGATCCCGTGTTAAACGACTACCACGAGATTCTTCGCGAGCTCCATTGGCAGAATGCGGCAGTCGATACCGTCTCCAATGTGAATCGTTCATGGAGCGGCATTCACATGGTCGGCCCTTACGTGTGGCGGCCTCCGTATTATTGGTTTAGCGACAAGTATGGTCCGGCACGGGGTTCATCGGCCGAGGAGGGCGACAACGAAACCATCCCTCCGCTCGAGAGTTTGAGAAAGTTCATTCCTTCGGACAAGCTCTGGCCGATCAACGAGACTTGGTATTTCCACTCGGGCGCGAACGAGGGCAACAACACCCTGCAAAACATCACTCGTGTGCTGGAGAAACGGTACGGGCCGTCGCACAACGTAGAGGAGTTTTCGAAGAAAGCGCAATTGGCACACTACGAGGATGTCAGGGCCCAGTACGAGAGCTACGCCACCCACTGGGACAATCGCAAGATGGTGGTGCACTGGATGATGAACAACCCGTGGCCATCATTCTTTGGACACCTGTTCGACGCGTACTTCAAGCCAGGCGGCGGGTATTTTGGAGCCAAGAAAGCGTTGCGCCCAATCAGTGTGGTGTGGGACTACTACGGGACCGGCGATCGCAGCAGCGCCAAGGTCTATGTGACGAATCATACCGCGGAGGCGCGAGGGCATCTGACAGTTTCGGTTGCTTTCTATAATCTGGACGGCTCTCGAAAGTTCTACCGGCAGGTGAAAGATTTGAGCATCCCAGCCAATACATCCGCCACAGCGATGACAATAAAGCGGCTCGCGGGCCTGGGTCCTGTGTATTTGGTCCGTTGCCAGCTGCGGGATGCGATGGACGCTCTGCTCGCCGAAAATGTCTACTGGCAATCCGCGGATGACGACGACCTTGGCGATCCTAAGAATGATGAACAGTTCAAGACAAACCTTGCCAAATGGGCGGGGATGTCGGCGCTGAATGTCATGCCCGCAGCCGAACTCAAGGCCAGCAGCAACTTCACAGTCGCCAACGACGATGGGGCGGCAAAGATTACGCTCACTAACGATTCCAGTCATATTGCATTCTTTTTACGGGCCGAGATCACCAAGGGAATTGACGGTGAGGAGATTTTGCCAATCACCTACGACGATAACTACATCACTGTCTTCCCTTACGAGACCCGGACTATTGACGGCCACTTCCATTTGCCGGCCCAGGCTAACTGGTCTCCTGCGCTGCGACTGGAGGGCTATAACGTCGGCAAGAAAGTTCTCGCTGTGCAGAAAACAGATGATTGATTTTGGTGAGGTGGAAAGGTATGCACAGCGACCGTTCTTCCAGTGTCAGTATCAAGGCCGCGTTCTAAGCGTTTGTCGGAATCCTCCCACACCGCCTTTGCAGCCTCAAAGGCATCCCTCTGATTCCGTCCGTTCAATCAGGATACGATTCGGCATCTTTGCTTATCAGTCGTTGTTGCGTTCGCTTTTACGGTGAACTGAGCTAGGCTCAGCCCTTCATTCTCAACTGTCGTAAACCCTGAGGGCGACGCTCGACGAACAAAGAAAACCGGCCGTGGGTCGACCCGTCGGATAAAGTCAGCGAGATTTGTTCCCCGCCCGAACCTGGATCGGCTGGAAGCACAGGCGGCTGGCGCAAGAAGTCGGCCAGCCAAGGCCGTATCTGAGCCGAGCTCAGAGCACCTGCTAGCCCGCGAGGAATCCGGAATGCAATTGTTCCCATGATCTTTGTGATTCAGTACCAAGATTCTTGTTGTTCGCCGGTGTATCTGTGGCACTATTTCCTCAGGGGAGGGCTTTATGAACCTCCGGCTCATGCTCTGGACTGTGGGGATGGCCTATGCCACTCTCCTTTTGGCCCGCGGCAACGCTTCCTCCTTTGGCGTCCAGTTCACTGCTCCATTTCTTGGAGGAGCCGTTGGCTTTGGCCTCGGGAGCCTGTTCACCAAACGGGCCAAGCGCAAGCAGCCCTGAGCACAATTGGACAGAGTGTGCTGAAGGGGTCTTTCCTCCGAAAACCGCAACTCAGTCCCGAACTTGAAGTATTGCTTCCCAACAGGCAGGTATGGTCACCCACTTATCTGTCGGCTACGGAACTTCGCGGCTTTCGACGGCTCTCAAGAAATTCCGTCTTCATTTAGTTGAGAATGTCATTCTTACGATGTTGGAATACGCAGACTCTCCCTCGGCATTGACCGCTCGGACCCGATAGGAAATGCGTTGGCCACTCTTAGCAGTAGCATCGCTGTACTCGACTGTGCCGGCTGCCAGGTTAGCGATCTTCTTCCATGCCCCTCGGCCGTCTTTGGCATCGTCGACTCGCCGCTCTACCACTGAGCCAGTCGGATCGCCTCCATGAAGCTGCCAGGTCAGTTTCACGGTACCGTGGGCAACACTGACGTTGAGCGAACTGGGAGCTTCGGGAAGCACAGGCCAGTCGAAATAACTTTCGTCAGTGACTGCCATGATGCTGTCCTTGAGAGGCAGAAGCTCCAGCGTGTCAGTCGTTCCTTGCTTCCAGGTGACGGGCCTGATTTCTCCGCTCACTACATCGATCACTACCGGGTGAGTGATGCCCGTGTTCTTCAAAGACAAAGTGGTATACAGCGGCGGAAAGGCATTGCCCGGGAGACTATGTGCCGCTAGCCAGTAGGCTACGACCGCTTTGCCCTTGGCTGAACGAAATCCATAGGACATAAAAGGAAAGCCAGTCTGGCGGCGGAGTGCCGGAAGATCGACACCCGAAATTTCAATAGAGGCATCGAACTTGGTGTCGGCAAAAAGAGCGTTTGTATTTTGCAGCGCCAGAAAAACAGGACGCGGCGTGAAATCGGTATCATGATTCGTGATCCCATGAATGATGCCGAAATCGTCGTACTCATTGCCGTCCGCGCCAGCCGCCAGGAGCCAAACGAATGTTTTCACTCCCGCAGCGTGGTTGTAAATCAGGCCTCTCGGCACATATTTCGCCTGCACCGATTCATCCGAGCCGATCCATGAAGGAATGGAATTGAATTCGTCATCAAAGAATGGGATATCAGGTTTGATCCCGGGATAGTGCGTGACCAAGTCGCGCAATGCGCGCGGTGATTCGTTCAGATAGGCTCCGTAGTCCATCGATTCCGGATTCAAATTCTGCCCGTAGCCAGGATAAGTGTGATACGCGTACACGTCGATTCCTGACGCACACTTGCAGGTGTCCAGAGCCTTCTGCGTGAATTCACGCGACGGATCTGCCTGGCCTCCGTAAATTATTTTCGCGCTGGGATCTGCCCCGCGCACAGCCGGGATAAATGACGCGAGCAGACTCCCGTATTGTTCAGGATTGCCCCAGGGGTTCCAATATCCAATGTCTTGTTCATTCCATAAGGCCCAGTAATGAATGCGGTCATGAAAGCGGTTGACCGTCCACGCCACGTAGCGATTGAAGGCCGCGATTTGATCCGGCGTTGTGGGCGCCCAAAACACCGAGTACAGGCTCCGGTCATCATTGTGAAACGATCCCGGCTCCGGTGTCCCCACGTCCGGCAACTTTCCGGATGGCGAGGTGTACATCACGTTGCCGTACATCAGCTGGACCTGGATATTCATTCCGTTGTCCACTAACGAATCCACGTAATCGTCCAATTCGGGCACCGCTGCCATCACCCCGCGCTTTTGCTCAATCCAATCCCAGCTGGTGTAGTCCGAACTGTTCTCGTACTGGCCGATGCGTATCCACTTGAAGCCTGCATCAAACATGCGCGTCCACCACCAGCGGTTCCAGGGCAGATATGGATCCCGCGGCATATCGGAATTGATGCCGAAACCGTCCTGAATCTGTGATGATCGCTTGGGTGGCACGTGGTCAGGAACGTGCCGGCGTTCTTGACTGAAACTGAGCGCAGTGAATCCGCACGACAGCAGGATCAGTGAAACAGTGGTAACGAGGAGAGACTGCCTGCGAGGACTGCGCCATGCGCGGGACTGCATTTTCTGCCTCCATCCAGACAGCAAGAGATCTATGTAGTGCATGCGTACCATACATCATTTCGCCGCGATCGCCGGCGGTCATCGCCCGATTTCAGAAGTTAGAAGCCAGCGGTAATATTGCGCTGCGAATCCAGGCATCGTCATTCCCTCCAGGGACGTCTTTGAACAGCGCCCAGCTCTCGGCGTGGCTCGTGCTTTCTCCGGGACCCAACTGAACCCTTGGGCCAAGGCTCTCAAGTTCGAGAAAATCAGGGTTTGTAAATACCTCAAAATTGCACCCGAAATCGGGATACAGCGCTCTCTGTGTGACGGTAGCCGTCTTAAGAAATACGGTTCCGTTCAGAAAATATGCGCCCCAACCTGCCGGGTTGTAGACGCCAGCCATCTGCTCCGGAAAGCGACCCGTGGGATTTGCTTTCTGCTGCAACTGAACATATTCGGTCCCGAGAACCCATCGCGAATCCGCAAGGTCCGTAAAAGACCACAACGTCAAGGGTCCCACGGACTGAAAGTGCTCTTTGTCCATCGCCGCTCGAGGAGGCAAAGGTAGTATCGCCCGGCCGCCCGCCTTCATCATGGTCGGCGCCCAGAGAGCCAGTTCGGTCGAGCGACTGTCCCGATTAGTGACGCGATGGGTAACCTTGACGCGCGAGCCCTCATCCAACCTGATTTCCAGTTGCTTCTGCAAATTGCTTCCCGGCGCCGCACTTTCCACCGGCGCCGTGAAACTCACCTGTTTGTGGCTCTGGGACACAGTCACCGAAGAATTGTCCGGGAAATAAGTGCGCTCGACTTCCGGCCATATCCAAAGGCGGTGACCACCGTACAATCGAAAATCATTGCCACCGGTCAGCCCGGCTTGTTCAGGAACTTCGTGAAAGATATTTTCGCCACCGCCTGCAAACCGACAGGACACGATCCGCGGACCCACATCCGCCAACACAATAAGGTCGATCGTGGCGTTTGAGATCCGATAGGCGTTCTCCCATCCCCGATAACTGATCCGTTCCAGCATTGGCGATTTCGCCTGCGTTCAGCCGCGGGCCGGCACCGGCGTCGCAAGTGCATCGTGGGCGGCAAGTTCCTTCGCATTTACCTGAATTTTACGGATGCCGGCGACGATTTCGTGCATGTCGGTTTCGTCTCCCAACAGTGCTGGTTGCGGAATCCAAACCGTCTCCCAGGCCGCACGATGGGTATGCGGAAACGATTGGCGCAAGAACGCGTGCTCGGCGGTCGACTGTGCCCCGCTCAACCGCTTGCGGTATTCCCCGTTGCGGAACATGTCCAAGTCGTGCAATGGAGGATAGCTGGCCTGATTCGGAATACCTTCTGCATTCATGGCACCGATAAAACTCTCCGTCGATATTCCGGCAAACTGTTTGCTGTCGACGTGAAAGATATATGCGTATTGGCCATTGCGAGTGCAGCGTTCGTCGAGCCTTTGCGGAGTGATGCCGGGGATCTGGCTGAGTTCGCGATCCAGCAAGCGGGCATTTTTGTGACGCCGCTGGGTTTGCTGATCCAGTCGTCCAAGCTGCGCCATCAGAATCACGCCCTGCCATTCGCTGAGCCGATAATTCGATCCGTAGCTGAAGTGGCTGTAGAACCACTCTCCCGGCAGCCGGCCGCAATCGTGCACTGAGCGAGCCTGCCGCTCGAAGCCATCATCGTTGGAGATGACCATGCCGCCTTCACCCGCGGTCATCAGCTTGCTCGATTGAAAACTGAACGTTCCGCCGACGCCGAAAGTCCCCACACGCTTGCCGCGCCACTCGCTGGCGTGAGCGTGGGCGCAGTCTTCGATAAGGAGAATTCCCTTGCGGGCAGCAAGGTCCTTTAACGCGTCCAGATCGGCGGGATGTCCCCCCATATGGACCGCAATAATTGCCTTGGTGTGCGGCGTGACGGCAGCTTCGGCCAGTTGGGGATCGAGGCAGTAGGTGTCAGGGCGAACATCAACCAGCACTGGAAGCGCATTCGCGAACAGAACAGCGCTCGCGGTAGCGACGAAGGTGAAGTTGGGAACGATGACCTCGTCCCCGGGTTGGAGCCCGATTGCCGCCATCGCAACTTCGAGCGCAGCCGTTCCGTTTGTGACCGCGAGTCCGTGACGGGCACCATGAAAGCGCGCGAAGGCTTCCTCGAATTCCAGGGTCTGGGTTCCGGGCGTACGCCACCAGACCCGGCTCTCCAGAACGTCGTTCAATCCCTTGCGCTCAGTGTCGTCAAATTGCGGCCACAGAGGAAAGGGTTTGCTTTTGGATTTCTTACCGCCGAGCAGCGCCAGTTGCGACATGTTGCATCTCCTCAAGAGCGCGTGATCCTACCGATTCAGGTTCAGTACTGGTTAAATTCGGTGGCATGACGAAAAGCTTCGACGTAATGCCCATCCTTCTTGGGTTGCTCCTTGCGCATTTCGTCTTTTGCTTTTTTCAGGTCTTCCGCGGTCCAGTCCGGGCGGTACTTGTTCACCGCAGGTTCGAACTGGCTTACCTGTTTGGCCGCGGACTCGAACTTGAGCTCAGCAACGCCTTCAATGTTGACGAAATAGTTTGCTTCCTGCGGCGAAGGATAGAAGAAATACATTTCCGGAACTTTGTACGGCTGCAACCCTTGCTGCAAGCGTTGGTTGGGAAAATACAGCCAGAATTCCGCGGCGCGAACAGCGTCAATGGTGTTGAAGGCGGCCATTCGATGATCGGTCTTGTGCCAGCGCTGGTACCATTCGCCGGGGTCGACGCTGAGCAAGACGTCGGGACGAACTCTACGAATGATGGCGGTCGCCTCCTCTGTGAGCTTGGGCTGCGCAGCATACTCCAGCATGCCGTCGTCGTACCCCATCCACATGATGTTTTCCTTAGGAGTGCCCAGGAGTCCCTCGGATGCTTCCTGCTCCGCCCGTCGAATACCCGCCAGGCGTTGAGAGCTCATGTCCGGATCGTATGAACCCTTGTCGTCGTTGGTGTAGACGACGATCAGGACCTTATTGTGATTACGATTCAGGAGCGCGATCGTGCCCCCCGCTCCGAATACGTCATCGTCCGGATGGGGCGTGAACACCAGAATGGTCTTGTTGTGCAGTTCTTCGAGGCGCGTTTCCTGCGCCTGTGACGCAAGCGTGAGCCACAGCGAACAGAAAAGTATGAGCCAGCTTCGCATACTGGAAGTTCCCCTCCGGAATCACTCCAACCCAGCGGCACTACGATAGCTCAAAGATAACGATTCGTCGAACCGATCTTTACGGAAGGAAGCCTGATATAAATGCGGCAGGAAACTTGGCGGCCCGCAGTTCCGACCGCGCTACCAGCTGTCAAACGAACTTTGACAATTCGAAGAATATATCCCTTGGTCACGCTCGCTGGCATCCTTGACAGGCTGGATCAGGTGATGTCACAGTTCCCTCCGTGCCATTGTAATTTTCAGCCTGCATACCGTATCTCCGGGAGGCCCTATGCGCGCCAGCTGGTGGTTGTCCCTGATAGTTCTGTTTCTTTCCTGTCTATTCCTGTTCAACCCTAGCCCGTTGTTTGCCCAAGTGGATCGCGGCAGTATCGTCGGATTGGTGACCGATCCAGCCGGCGCGCGTGTCGCCGGCGCCCAGGTCACGGTCTCCAACCTTGCTACCAACCAGTCCGTCGTCGTAGCCAGCGACGAACAAGGTCACTACGCCGCAGATCTCTTGCGCATCGGAACATATTCCGTAACCGTCGAGAAACCTGGCTTCCAGAGAGCCGTGCAATCCAGTGTGGAGGTTGGAGTGAACCAGACAGCTCGAGTTGATATCGCTCTGAGCGTCGGTTCCGCGACGGAATCCGTGCAAGTGACCGCCGCTCCTCCTCTTCTTCAAACAGAAGCGTCATCTCTGGGCACGATCGAAACCGAGCGACGCATTTCCGAGCTTCCGCTGAATGGACGAAACTTTATCCAGCTCGCGTACCTCGGTCCGGGAGCCAATGGCGGACAGACGGGGACGAACGTCAGCGGCGGAGTGTTTGAAAACGAGCGCGCTAACGAAGCCGTCTCGGTAAACGGCCTGCGCGTATCCAATAACAATTTCCTGCTGAACGGTGTGGATAACAACGAATTCGGATTGGGCGGAGTCATCGTCCTGCCACCGCCCGACGCCATCCAGGAGTTTCGTACTGAGGAAAATTCCATGAGCGCCGAATTCGGCCGCGGCGGCGCCGCGGTCAACGTCGTCCTGAAATCCGGAACCAACCAGATTCATGGTGGAGCGTATGAGTTCATTCGCAACGATAAGCTCGACGCGGTTAATTATTTAAACCAGGGCCAGCAGCCCTTCAAACGCAACCAGTTCGGAGCATTCCTGGGCGGCCCGATCAAGAAAAACCGCACCTTCATATTCGGAGACTACGAAGGATCGCGCCTGCGCGAGAGCAATCCGTTCATCTCTACCGTTCCCACCGACCCTGAACGGGCTGGAGATTTCAGCGACCGTCTAACCGGAGAAACTTTCTCGCCCTGTGCGACCCCGAGTCTGGCCGACACGTTCGACACCGGCACGATTTTCGATCCCTTCAGCACTCACAACTACACCTGTGCCGACGGGGGCGTCGTGTCCCTCCGCAATCCTATTAGCAGCACCAACGTCATTCCGGCCGGTTCCATAAACGCAGTCGGCCAGAATGTTGCCAATTTCTATCCACAGGCAAATCTGCCCGGATTAACCAATAACTATCTCGCCAATCAGAACCACGCCAACAGCCAGGATTCTTTCGACGTCAGGTTCGATCACCGCTTCCGCGATCAGGATCAGATGTTCGCGTCTTACAGCTTTGGCGATGTGCGCAGCCAGCGGCCCGGTCCACTGGGTCCATTGTGGGGCGGTTCTGATTGTTGTCCCAGCGCCAGCAACTCTCGCGCCCAGCACTTCGGCTTGGGCTTCACTCACACCTTCTCGCCGCAACTGTTGAACGACCTTCATGGCGGGTATTTCCGTTATGCCATCAACGCGCTGCCCTTTAACTTCGGCAATTCCATCGGTACCGACCAACTGGGAATTCCCAATGCCAACCGCACGACGGATCCCAATTCAACCGGTCTGACCAACATTGATATTGCCGGATTCACTCCTTTAGGCGATTCGTTGTACCTCCCTGAACACGCTTTTGAAAACATTTATCAAATTGCCGATACGCTCACCTGGATCCGGGGACGGCACTCTTTGAAATTCGGGATCGACTTCCGGCGGCAACAGCGCAATTTCTATCAAGTTACAGCGCCGCGGGGATTTTTCGACTTTGGCGGAGTTTACACAAACGACCTCAGCACCGCGAACGGCGGCAATGGATTGGCTGACCTCTTGCTCGGCATCCCTGATGCCAACGAGCAGGACTTTCTCCAGGGCCTCTATCCCACGCGTTATTGGGACCTGGGTGCCTTTGTGCAAGATGATTTCCGGATTCGTCCCAACCTGACCATCAATCTGGGGGTTCGCTATAACATCACATCCCCCGCCAACGGACGCGTCGGCAACTTCGATCTGAATCGCGCCGTTGTGGTCACGTCCTATGGCCAAAATGCGGTGTCGCACGCCGGCGTTCAGTTCGATAAGAATGATTGGGCACCGCGCATCGGCCTGGCCTGGTCGGTGCAGCGGAACACCGTGGTGCGAAGCGGTTTTGGGATGTTCTATTCGTCCGAAGCCAATATCTTCGATGACCTGGGACTGAACCCACCACAACTGACCTTCCTCGCCAACAATTACAATTCCGGCGCCTTGCCTTCAAACGGCCAGCTTATTTCGACCGGCTTTCCCACCAGCCTGCCGGTGGGGGACGCCGTCAACATAAGCGGACCGGTAAAAACTACCGGACCGAAGCGCATTATCCCGCGCATCATGGAATGGAACCTGAGTGCCCAGCATCAGTTCAAGGACAACTATGTGGCCCAGGTCGCATACGTGGGGACCCGCGCTTATCACCTGTGGAACCACGAGGCCAGTGATCTGAACCAGCCGCTGCAGATCCTCGACACCAATTTCTGCGGCCCCGACCCGAGTAACTGCATTTCGAACTTCGGCCGAAGATACTTCAACCAGCAGCCGAACCTGAGTGCGGTTCTTCCTCTCGACTATCCCCAACTGGAGATGTTCTACAACGCATTCCAGGCCTCACTGAACAAACGCTTCGCCAACGGTTTCAATTTCCTGGCGGCTTACACCTTCGCCAAGAACCTGGGAAATGCGGACGGCAACACTGGTGGTTTTATCCAGGACTCATACCGAGCTGATCTTGAACACGGCCCGGTCGTGCCCGATCTTCGCCACCGCTTCACCATCAGTTATCTCTACGAACTCCCCTTCGGCCACGGGCGGCCATTCCTCGGGGACATGGGAAGCATTGCCGATGCTGCTTTTGGGGGATGGCAGGTAGCTGGCATCACTTCGATACAGAGTGGCGAAGCCGTTACGGGGGTTTTATCTTCCGATCTCAGCAACACCGGCAGCTTCAGCTACCGTCCCGATCAGATTGCGAATCCCAAAGACTTCTCCGTCAATACCGCATCGCAGGCCACCGATTTCGGCTGTACCAATCCCGGACACCAGACGCTGGACTGTTGGTATAACCAGGCGGTATTCACGGTGCCTGCGCTTGCGCCCGGACAACAATCCGCCCACAGCTTCGGGAACTCTCGCATCGGAAATCTTCGTGGCCCCGACCTGGTAGATTTCGATGTTGTCCTGCAAAAGAACTTCAAGATTCGAGAGTCGCAGCAGGTGGAATTCCGCGCAGAATTCTTCAACATCTTCAATCATCCCAACTTCGGACTGCCTGGCGGCGGCTCCGCGGTCCCCGTGGACGTGCCGGGCGGCGCCAGCATTACAAACACCGCTACGGACAATCGTCAGATCGAGTTCGCGCTGAAGTATACGTTCTAGAGAACTCGCATCGCAGGTTGTGAACGCCGAGCGCTAGGGTTTGCTTGTCCGGACTGGCTCGAACCTTATCCCTTTGCAAGCGGGAGGACTCGGCATCTTGCCGTCGAGCAGACCGCTGGCTATGCAAGCCCACGCCCGCGCCATCTGCGAGCTGGCCGAATTGGTTTCGTGATAGTGGTCTGGCACACCCTTGGCCTTACACGGATCTGCCGCTTCTTTCAGACCGCCGTGTTCAGCATCGAGTGTAGGAGGCAGAAAATCATATCCCGGAACGATGTAGCCCATTTCGTCAGGAGTCAGCCCCAGAATGAACCTGTACTTCCCTCTCATGCGTCCCCAGACCGGAGGTTCAGCTGGCCTTCGCGTGTCGGCTGCAGGACAGTCCGAGCGGCGGTGTCGTGCGACCCCGTACAGAACTTCAGGAAACAACTCTCCCGGCACCGTGAGTAGCTCAGCATCGCCGAAGGTGATCGCATAAACCCAGGTGCTGACCTTCGGGAGTTCGCCTGGCTTCGGCATAGGAAGCGCATTCAACACGCCCTTCTGCATCAACACCGCATAACCTTCATTGTCCATTGGCACGTCTAAATGAGCCTTCTTCAGCTCGATGCCGGACACAGGACTCCATTGCGCCTCCTCAAGAGCCTCGACCGCCGCCTTGGCAACATCTCTTCCTATTGCCTCCGTTCTCGCAAAAGAAACGCTTTTACCCTTCTTGCTCTTTACGGCGGGAAAATCCTGTCCGTCGAAGCGGGTTCGAGTTCCCTGACCACCGTCTCCCACGATCTCTACCGCGCCCAGATCCCCGGAGAAATAAATCGCGGTGCCGCCATATTTCTTTTCCAGACTCTCGCGCACAGTGTGAGGAAAATCCGAGGTCAGGATCGTGTTCTCATCTTCCATCGATTCTGGATGTGTGTTCCAGTTCACGATCGTGGCGATGGTTTTATCCTTCCCCTCATCGGCGGTTTCCACGAACTGCATGACTCGCATCTCTTCATCGAAGAACTGAGGAGGGCGCCCCTCGGTTCGGGTTTGGAGACCAGCCAGCGAAGGAGACTGTTTGGGATCGGTGCGCCCCAGTCGCATGCGGGCCGGCCGCGCGGATTGTGCCGCTTGAGTGATCGCTTTGACGATTTCGCGATCCACAAATTTCAAGTATCGTGGATATTTTCCGTCGTGCAATGGATCCACGCCCCATACCCCAACCGTATCTGGACCCTCGTGGTTGTGCGTGCTGGCGATCAGCACCTCCTGAATACCGAGCTTGGGATCCAGTAGTTTGCGGACCTCAGCGGCGCCGTAATATTTCGCGTCAGAGTAGTACCCGAGAAGATCCACGGAGACAATCGCGATGCGAGTGCCGTCATATTCCAGGACCAGCGCCCGGGCCCACAAGTCATCATGCTTACCGGTCGCCAATCGGTCGCTTCCGAAACCTGCGAGATAGATGCCGTCATACTTCTGGTCAGAGCTCCGATCCAGGGAGGTGTTCACCCGATCGTCTTCGAAGGGCTCACCCGGGTCCCACCGGCCGTTGCCGTTCTTGTCTGTAAATCTTTCGCCCCATACGCCAGAATTGGAAATACCTCCATCCCAATCTGCATTCTGACCAAACGGCGTGATCGCGACCGCAGCCGCTCCAACACGGAACTGCGCTTCATCCGACGCCCCGGCCCACGTCACCAGCCAAAGGCTACACAATAACCCTGCCCAGCAAGCCCTTTTCGACATTCTGCTTTCCCGCATGGCTAGCAGCAAATTTGCGACGACCACCGAATTGTACTGCGCCGCGGATGCCTAAAGATGCCGCAAGGAATTACTCCTCTGAACGGCTCGCAATCCGTCTGTGGCGTTTTCGCTTGTAGGCCGCGGCGCCACGCCGCCTCACGTTCTCGCGACCCAGACTCCCCAAACCGAGGAAACGGAACACTCCCAAAGAAATCTGCGGGATGGACCCAATGCACCGTGATGCCGTCGGTCGTTAGTGCCTCAGTTTGAAATTCGATATAGCCATCCGCGAAACTGAGGCACTACCGACGATCGACCAGACGACACGTGCGCAAACCAAAAAATTCCAGTCCCGACAAAGAAAATGGCGAATGCGCTCCCTGACAACTACTCCAAAGCTCGCGACGATGCAGCGGCCGCCGCCTCCCGTGCGATCAACTCAAAGCCTTTGGCCCGGGCATCGTTAGCCAATTTGGCAAGGTGGACGCGGCCCTGTGCCGGGTTCCGACCCTTTTGCTGGATCTCGCCGATCGCAAGCGAAGCCTCGAGCTGGACTCGAACCAGGCCAAATTTGTTAGCTTCACCGGCCACCTCGCGAGCCAGGCGCTCCGCTCCCGCAAGATCTTTCACCGCGGCTTTGGCGTATGCACTTTCAAGGGCAAATGGGAGGCGGATCGTGACATCCTTACTCTTTTCGTATAGCTCATTTCCGAACGCAGCGGCTTTTTGCGCATCATCAAGTTTTCCCTGTTGAAGAAGCGACCTGAGTAAGACCGCCTCCGCCATGAGTTCGTTGTCCACTTCCTGTTCCGCTTGAAACTCCTGGACGGCTCCAATTGCAAGCTTCTCTGCCTGCGCTGGTTGACCCGAGTCGCAGGCCAGTTCTGCAAGGGCGACCTGGGTCTCGGCTGCCGTTCCTTTTTCTCCCAGCCGCTCCCGCAAGGCGAGCGATTCTTGATAGGCCTTCTTTGCTCCGTCGCTGTCTCCACGCTGTCGCCGTACCCGCCCGATGGAAACCAGAGTGGCGGCGTAATAGCTGGTGTCGTTAATTTCACGCTGGAGTTCGGATGCCCGGTCATACATCTCCACAGCGCCGCCCAGATCGCCCTGGTCGGCGAGAACGTTGCCAATGAGTTGTAGGTCAATTCCTTCCGAGCTTTTGTGTCCCACCTCGCGGGCCAAAACCAGCGCATCCCGATATTCGGCCAGCGCATCTCCCAGCCTTCCCTCGGCATGAAAAATGTCGCCGGTGTTTCCTACAACTACGGACATCCCATGCTTGTCCCCCACATCGCGAAAATCTGCGAGCGCTTCTTCGTATATCTTCTCGCCGGTCGCAAAGTCTCCTTGCTGGACAAAGATCAGACCGATGTTTCCCAGTTCGCGGGCAGTGGCCCGCTTGTCGCCAATCTTGCGGGCGATGGCGAGTGCCTGTTGGTACAAAGTCCTCGCAAGCTTCAAATCGCCCTGGTTCAAAGGGACTTCTGCCGTAGCATGGAACGCTTGAGCCTCTCCGCCCAGATCCCCAGCCTCGTGATAAATGCGGCCTGCATCCGCGCCCGCCGCCATCGATGGTTGGGGTTGTCCGAGACTCGCCAGCGCGCGACACTGAAGCAGGCGGGCACGCGCGGCCACAAGCCGTGCTCCCGAGGCGTTTGCCTTTTTTATCGTGGTCTCGGCTGCGGCTACGACATGTCTGTTGTCGGACAACAAGTAGGCCGCTTCGGCTTCCGCTAAATCAATCCGAGGATCTTCCTTCGCTTCCCTGGAGAGACCTCTGAGTTGAGCAATGGTGGTGAGAGCATCGTTGGCTCGCTCTCCTCCGACTTGGGCGTTTGCGAGATAGAGGCCGTATTCCAGGGAATCCGGAAAGAAACTAAATAGCGACCGATAAGTCTCAATGGCTTTCTCCCAATTCTTGGTGGCCTCGTAGTAGCGCGCTTCGATCAGCGCATGGTCCTCGCGCGAGAGTTTCCCGGCAAGGTCGAGGGCTTTCTTGGCTTCATCAATGGCGTTCTGGTTGTAACCGAGGCTCATCCACGCCCTCGCCAGGGCCGAATGCACAAGAGGATAAGAAGGGTCGGCCTCCGCGGCACGATTCAGGAGATCTCGGGCTGAAAGGGCATCGAAGACGCGAAGCTTGTCCAGACCTTCGGCATAAAAACGCATGGCCTCGGGGTTTGATGGCACCGAGGCGCGGACGCCGGTGGCTTCAAAGGGAGAGACTTTTGAGACTCCCAGCTGTTCCCGCAGCTGCCTTCCAGTTCGCGAGACCAAGTCGAGAATCTCTGCCTCAGAACTGGTTTGTGAGATCGCGGCAACGGTTTCTCCTTTTGCGGTGTCTTGCAGACGCAGGTCGAGTCGAATTTGGCCCCCGGAGGCTTTCCCCAAGTCAAGGTAAGAGCCGAGAACAACAAAGTCGCTGCCCAGGTTGGTGCGGAGTCGCGCCAAGGTGTCAGCGCTTAGACTTTCTGTGTCGGGGAGGGATAGATCGCTTTTGGCCCGCGCAACGGTTTCGGACGGCACCGTGCGCAGTTTTTCGCCAGCCCCCAGCTCTCCGGCCAGCATCTCGGACAGGGCGGTCGAGATCCACGCCGTGTCGGGGAGGCCGGATAGGTTTTTGAACCCTAATACGGCCACCGACGAGCGCGCAGCGGATTGAGTAACAGCCGGGCCTCGCCGGACCGTTGCCTGCCACATTCCTCGCGTTCCCCAAGCAATCAGGCCGGCCATCACCAGAAGAAGAACCAGGGCGGTGGCCAGGGATTCTCTGTGCTTGCGCAGAAATCTTACGCTGTGATTGGCAATGGTTAGCTTCCGAGCGGTTACAGCTTTGCCGCTCAAATGACGTTCGATATCTTTGGACAGCTCCGCCACCGAAGCATAACGATCCTGCGGCTGCTTGCGCAGCGCCTTCATGACAATGGTGTCAAGGTCGCCCTGCAGACGGCGCCGCAATCCGCCGGGATCGAGAGAACGGTTCACGCTTACTTCCTCGGGAGTAATCGCGGACCGTGTTGTACCGCCCCGTGATGTTTGAAATTCGGTTTTGCCAACAACGGCGCTTGGCTTCTCGACCTCCTCTTCACATATCGCTCGCTCCACCTCCAAGAGAGACTGCGCAGAAGCACGATAGGCGCGATGGCCAGTCAGCAGTTCATAGAGAAGCACTCCCAAGGAATAGATATCGCTGGCGTTGGTGACGGATTGCCCGCGCACCTGTTCCGGACTCGCGTACTCCGGGGTCATCGGACGCCAGTTGGTCTGCGTGACCAGGGCAATTTGGAAGAACTCCGGATTTAGCAGCTTCGCGATACCAAAATCCAGGAGCCTGGGTACACCGTGCTTCGTAATCAGGATATTGCCCGGCTTGAGATCGCGATGAATGATCAATTGATCGTGGGCGTATTGCACTGCGGAACAGACCGTGCGAAAAAGTTGCAGGCGCTCTTTAATGGAAAGCCGGTGGACGTCGCAGTACTGGTCGATTGGCATCCCATCGACATAATCCATTACCAGGTAGGGCAGGCCTTCTTCGGTGCTGCCGCCATCCAGAAGCTTCACGATATTAGGATGATCAATTGCCGCCAGGGCCTGGCGCTCGTTGCGGAAGCGGCGGAAGATTTCCTCGTTGTTCGGGCCGGGCATTACCATCTTGATGGCGACAGATTTCCGGAAATTGTCGTCATCGCGTTCGCCCAGGTAGACGACGGCCATGCCACCGTGTCCGATCGCCCGAACCACCCGATACGCACCCAGCCGTTTTCCTACGATGTGATCAGACTGAATGGAGAACAGATTAGCAGCGGGAGAATTTTCCAGCAGACTGTCAGCGCCTTTGTAATGCGCGGCCAGCGATTCGACTTCGGCACGCAAGCCTTCGTCTTCACCACAGGCTTTCCGGATAAAACTGCTGCGTTCTTCGGGTTCCTGTTCCAGGGCAAGCGCGAGGATCTCTTTTACCTGGTCCCATTTCTCAGACATGATTGCTCTGCCCGCGTGACAGTTCTCTTGCCAGCCAGGCTTTGGCCACGTTCCAGTTGCGTTTGACGGTGGCCGGGGAGACTGCTAGAACTCCCGCCGTTTCTTCAATGCTCAATCCGCCGAAGAAACGCAACTCAACCAAATGAGCGTGCTGGGGATCCAACTTGCCCAGCTTGGTCAGGGCCTCATCCAACGCGACTATGTCTGCCGGCCGGGTCTTGGGCGTGATCGCGGCCTCCTGCAGAAACACTTTCTCGACGTTTCCACCACGTTTTGCGGCCTGGTAACCGCGGCTGTAATCGAGCAAGACGCGGCGCATGACTGTTGCGGCAACCCCCAGAAACTGGCTGCGATTTTTCCACTGGACTCCGTGCTGATCGATTAGGCGAAGATAAGCCTCGTGCACCAGGGCGGTCGCCTGCAGGGTGTGATTGCCGCGCTCCTGCTGCATGTAGTAACCGGCCAACCGCCGCAATTCCGAGTACAGCAAAGCCGTCCATTCATCTGGGGCCAGAGCCTTACCCTGTTCGTTGTTGGCAAGACTCTTTGCGTCTCTGGATGATGGATCCAAGTGTTCCCCGGTTCGGCAACCTTCGCGACACATCTTGGACGAGCGCCGTAATGGCGAGCCCTGGTAATTAAGGATCGCGCTTCGACGCGCACACCAAGGGGTCCCAGTATATATTCACCGCGCCCATATCGATTCCCCGAAAAGTAGCCTCCCCTCAGAGACTTACAGTCGACAAGGGGACTGGGAGACCATAAATCTAAAGGCCGGGAGCAGCGCAGCGAGGCCACCGGCAAGGCATCCCGCCGAAACTCTCTTTCGCCTGCCACTAGAAAAGCAATCCTGGCCGCCATGAGCCATTTGACCGCGATTTTACGCGTTATGTCTGGACAGTAGTCAGAGAAGAAAATCCGGCGCTGATGACAAGGAGAATGCCATGACGACACAGCCCAGCCGAATGCCGCAACCCGCCGTGCCCGCTCCGACCCTGAGTGCAAGTCCAGCCCGCAAGGGGTGGTTAGCCAGAAATTGGAAATGGCTACTGGCAACTTTCTTGCTGGGCGGGCTCGCGCTCGTATTTGGGCTCTTCGCCCTGATTATGGGGACAATTCGAAGTTCCGATGTCGCCAAGGCGTCGGTGGCCATGGCGCAGTCGAATCGGCAGGTAGCGCAGCAACTCGGCTCGCCCATTGAGGAAGGGTGGTTGCTTAGCGGGTCCGTCAATGTTTCAAATGCTTCTGGCGATGCCGACCTCTCCGTTCCAATCTCCGGTCCCAAGGGCAAGGCTACGGTCTATGTGACTGCACACAAGAGCGCTGGACGATGGCATTACAGCGTGATGCAGGTTGCGATCGACGGAAGTGACGAGAAAATCGATCTGCTCGCCGCAGCAGCGGCCGCCCCGTTGCAGAACAGCATGGCCAGCCCGAGACAACCGCAAGCTGCCCAGCCCAGTCAGGCTCCTCTCACGACGGCGGCAGCGGCAGCTCCTCCACCCCGTCCAGATGCGGCCCCGTTTGCGGCTCCGTCGGCTGACGTAATTCAGAGTCAGGACATGAACGTGTCCGGGGTCGTCGGCGAAGTCATTCAATGCAGGCGAGCGGAGGGTGTGCTCTCCATTCGAGTTCGATTGCGTAACAACTCGAACAAGGAAGCTAGAGTTTATGTCGTCGACAACTCGGAGTTTGAAAAGGTTTACGTTACGGCAGCTAACAAGAAGTATTTCATTCTCAAAGATTCGGAAGGAACCTACTTGACGCCCGCGGCTGACTACAACTGCGGCGGCCGGGGAGTATGCGCGAAATTGGGCCCCGGGGACACCTATACCTGGTGGGCGAAGTTTCCAGCGCCTGGCACCGACGTCAAGAAGCTGAATCTGATTACTCCGGCTGGGCCGCCATTTGAGGACATACCGATCACTGACAAATAGACAGCCAGCCGGGGGTGCAACCATGGCGAGACGCCACTGTTGGAGATTGACTTCGGTTCTTCTTATGGGCAGTCTAGCGTTCGCCCAGGGCAAGTACACCGATCCCGATTCCGCGGTTACGAATGCAGCTGCCCGTCAGGCACTCGGACAAGCGAAGGTGTTGGATATTACCGGCGTCACCAGCGAAATTGTCGGGGTCACCAGCGGAATCCACGGAGTGCTGGAGGACCTGGGCGCAAAAATAGTCGGCCAGCAGTTGAGAATCGATCTGGCTTCCGATGTGCTTTTTGACTTCGACAAGTACACATTGCGCCCTGAGGCGGACGCGACCCTGCGGAAGGTGGGGCAGGTTGCGGCGGCCTATCCCAGCTCGCCCATGTCGATTGAAGGGCACACCGACGGCAAGGGCCTTCATCCTTACAACATGACGCTTTCGGAGAATCGGGCGGCCTCGGTAAAAAACTGGCTGGTCAGGAATTCGGGTATTCAGCCCGCCCGCATCACGACCCGCGGCTGGGGTGAAACCAAGCCGGTCGCTCCCAATAAGAAGGCCGATGGCTCCGACAATCCCGAAGGAAGGCAGAAGAATCGGCGAGTGGAAATCGTGCTGACCAAAGTTGGACCGTGACGACTGAGTCGTCAGGAGGACCCAGGGGAACCTCATATGTTCGTGGGGCACGTTCTCGAAGCGGTGCTGAACGGCGATCTTTCCGCGCTGATCCCTCCTGCTTTGAGCAGCCTGGTTGACGTGGCAAAAGATGCCATCAATGACGAACTGAACAAACTCAACCCCGCCAAAGAGTTCATCAACGATCTGGAGAATTGGGCGAAAAACCAGTTCGAAGACTGGATGCCCGACGCCTCGGAACTGGAGCGCATCGAGAAGGACATCAACGGCCTCCTGAAGGACGTAGAGACCTGGGGGAAGAATGTCGTCTCCGACATCGGCAACACGGTGCAGAACGCGCTGGGCTCGGGGCAGATTCCGGCGCAAACCGATGGCGGCCTGGGGCAGACCCATGACGACTTCACGCCCCAAGGCCAGGTTCCCATGGATGTGGGGACCCTGCCGGGAATGGGGACGGACGCGGCTGGGACATCTCGCGAGGGCGATGGGGGATATGGAGATTCGGGGGACGGCTACGGCGGATCGGGAGGCTCCGGATCGAGCCAAGGTGGAACCACGCCGCTCGGCGGGTCCGGGGCCGGCTCCGGCACGGGCACCACGAACTCAGGCTCAGGAGGAACAGAGCCCCCCACGGCCGGCGACTTAGGACTCGATCCCAATAGCGGAGCCTACATCGAATACCAGCCCAGCCTTAACCAGGTGGTGATTACCTATCCGGACGGAACAACGGAGACGCGGCCATGGCCAGCCCAGTAGGACCACAGACTGTGGTTCATCCCACCCAGGCAGGAACCAGCGCCCGCGCTTCCCAATCATGGCGGCGGTATTTGAAAGACATTTTGTGGGCCACTCGGCTTACCGTCAGCGCGGTAGTTCTTCTGGCCGGCCGAGCCTGGCCCTCCTTCCGGCATCAGTTGGCGTGCCTGATAGTTCTCACCATACTGGTTTGGCCGGTGCGGTCCGTCCGCTGGGGCACGCTCTATAACTTCTTTGTGCTTGGTTTCTTCTTCACGTTCCCCATCGTAGGCCTGCAATACTTCATCGAGAAAATACTTTGGGGAGGGCACTCTCTGGTTCTGGGCAGCGTGCTGGTGGCCCCGCTCACGGAAGAGATCGGCAAGATCCTGCCTCTGGTGTTGCTTCTGGCAATCGGCCGTCTGGGCTTTCGCAATAGCTACGGAGCTTGTGATCTGATGTTGTGCGGCGCGGCTTTAGGGGCCGGCTTCGGGTTGTTCGAAAGCAGTGTCAGGCTGACGACTTCGTTCCCTACGCCGTCAAGTCCTGGGCTGCTCGGAATCGCAATTTTTCCCGATAGCTATAACGGGTTCATAGGGCATTCCGGATCGACTGCGTTGATCGGATTGAGCCTGGGATGTTTGCTATACGCGGTGCGTTGGCGTCGCTGGCTGCTGCCAGGCATTGGCGGGCTACTTTTCGCATCCTCATGGATGATGATCGATCATGGGGTCTCCAATTACGCAACTTTTGGATCGGAGCACAGCTGGTTTTTTCCTATCCGCTGGATCTGGGCACTGGATCGCCACGGCGAACTCTCTCCTGATGTTTTTCTGATTCTTATCGTGGCGACACTTGTGGTCGAACGAATACTCTTATGGCGCCTTTTGCGAGGATATCCTCGCTTGCCAGTTGCTTCCTGCTTCGAATTTATCAGGCGGCCCTTGCGGCAGGGCTGGGGATACCCCCAGCTGCGAGCCGTGGTTTTACGCCTTCGATCTCTGTCTCTGTACGTGCTGTCTTATCGGCAGCTCGCGTTCCTGCTGATCCACTGGAAGGGTGATCTGCCTCCGAATAAGACCGTCTTCGGGCCTTTGATCGCACGCCAGACGGGCAAGGTTGCAGCCTCGCAACTTGCTGTGAGGCAATCATGAAATCATGTATGTCGCTGCTTGCCGCTTTGTTGGTCATGGTGCTGCTCGCCGCGGCCGGTTACTGGGCGTATCAGAAGAACACCAGCCCGGCGAACCAGAGCGGGCATATGCTTACGGCGGTTTCGAGCGACACCAGCTTTACTCTGACGAATGCCACGAATTATGTCCTTACGGTGACCATGAGGAAAGGCCCTTCACTGGTCCGATTTCAACTCGCCCCGGGAAAGAGTGAGACTCGGAGTTTCCCCCCGGGAACCTACAGCGTCGACGGAAGCCTTTCGGACCCATCAACCGAACCCTTTTCGTCACAATGGACTTTTCAAAGCGCTGGCAAATACAACGCCAATTTCACTCGAGACGGCCAGGCAGTTAAGGTCGGCGGAGTGCTCCTTTTGGGGGCCGCTGAGGCGTCCGGCAACTCTCAAACTTCTCCGCCGAACCGGCGACCGTCGAATCTGATACCACCCAAGCAACGTTAGGGACGGCGTGCAACCAGCCGAGGATGCAAGACCAGCGATGAGAACCAAAATCCGGATTTCGATCGTGGTCAGCGCGGTCCTATCCACCTGGCTTCTGTGCCGCCCCGCGGTGGCGCAAAATGCCGGGCCATCCGGACCTGAACAAATCCTGGACTATCACAGCGACATCCGAGTACGGCAAGATGCATCCTTGTTGGTGCGAGAGACGATTCGTGTACGCAGCGCGGGCATCAAGATTCATCACGGAATTTACCGCGACTTTCCCACGCGCTACCAGGATCATCTTGGCAACCGCTATATTGTGCGGTTCGAAGTTGTAGAAGCATCCCGCGATGGGCAGCCAGAGAAATTCCGCACTCAGGACCAAGTTAATGGCGAGCGGATTTACCTGGGCGATGAAAAGCTGATCCTGCCGCCCGGCGAGTACACCTACGAACTGGTATACGCCGCAACCCGCGAGATCGGTTTCTTCGCCGATCACGACGAGCTCTACTGGAACGTTACCGGCTCTGGGTGGCTCTTTCCCATCGCCCACGCATCCGCGACAGTGACCGTGCCCAGCGGCATTCCGGCGGCAAGCATCCAGCACGAAGGCTACACAGGGCCACAAGGCTCGCGTGGGCAAGCCTTCACCTCTTCCGTCGGAGGCGACAATACCGTCAGCTTTGTCAGCACCGAACCTTTAGCACCGGGCGAAGGGCTGACGGTCGTCGTGTCCTGGCCCAAAGGCCACGTGCAGGAGCCCAACGCCGAGACTCGGTTTCGCTATTTCATTGATGACAACGGCTCTTTCCTGGCTGGCGCTGCCGGTCTCATCCTTGTGCTGTTGTACTACATCGTTGTGTGGTTTCGAGTGGGACGCGATCCCGAGA
Source organism: Terriglobales bacterium (assembly GCA_049799615.1). Classification (GTDB taxonomy): domain Bacteria; phylum Acidobacteriota; class Terriglobia; order Terriglobales; family Acidobacteriaceae; genus JAIQFF01. The sequence goes on along the minus strand of JBARIF010000274.1, from coordinate 7,881 downwards.
AATCCTCGATCGTGCCGAATTACGAGCCGCCGGCCGGAGTTTCACCGGCTGCGATGCGCTACCTGCTGCGCATGGGCTTCGACGACAAAACAGTTACTGCTGCCGTAATCGATATGGCAGTCAAGAAGTTCCTGTCCATAAAAGAAAATGGCGGTGCCTACACCCTGCACCGAAGCGCGGGCGATCAGAAACTGCTGTCGGCCGAAGAAAAAGCCGCCGGCGCGAAGCTTTTCGGAGAGTCCAAGTCTGACCACGATGCCGCGGAGGACCGGCAGCGTAACGTGGTCAGGCTGAGACCCAACTGTGGGGCATTACGGGACGCTGTGACAGCGTTGAGAAAGACGCTGCACGCCGAAGAGGACAAGATTTACTTCAATGCGAATCAGCGCTACCTCGTCCCCGGAGTGATCCTGTCGGTGGGTGTCGTGGTGGCAATGGCTCTTATGGAAAGCGGAGGCCGCCGCTTCGTCCTGGGATTCTTCAGCGCATGGCTGTCCGGTTGGAGCGTGGCTGTTTTCTTCCTTGTGCGGCAGGCCGTGAACCTATGGAAAGCGGCCCGCGCGGGTGGCAGCCTGGCACGAGACCTGAAGAAAGCGGCGCGCGCCAGCACGCTCTTTGCGCTTCCGTTTGTCGCGGCCGAAATCGGCGTTCTATACGCCCTGGCCGCGATGACTTCAGTCTTGGTGCCGTTGACCCTGGCCGCACTGGTCGGCACCAACCTGCTGTTTCACTGGTTGCTCAAAGCGCCCACCCACGCCGGACGCGACCTTTTAAACAAAATTGAGGGCTTCCGCATGTTCCTCCGAGCAGTCGACGGGGATCGCCTGAACCGGCTCACGCCGCCCGACAAGACTCCGGAATTGTTCGAGAAGTATCTGCCCTATGCCGTGGCTCTCGATTCCGAGCAGGCGTGGGCGCAACAGTTTTCCGCGGTGCTCGACAATGCGAAGCAATCAACGAGTTATTCACCGACCTGGTATGTGGGGAGCCATGCTCTCGCGATGAGCGCTTTCGCCTCCTCCTTTGGCGGCTCCTTTTCCAACGCCATTGCTGCATCCACAACGGCACCGGGGGCCAGTTCCGGAGGTGGGGGCGGAGGGTTCTCCGGAGGCGGTGGGGGTGGGGGCGGGGGCGGGGGCTGGTAAGACGTCCAAAGAAGATAAAAGCGAACTAGGAACTTGAGTTGCGAGTGAACCCTGCAACTTGATTGCCCGATGCACAGCTTTCTTTCCGAGCGCAGGAAAATGCAAGGCGTCAAACTGCCACATGCGGTTCAGCGCAAGATCTTTCGCGAAGACGCCCGGCACTGCATTCCGAACGCGTAAGGCTGGTGGCTAAACCGAAAGCGTCCCACACGCCGCGGCATAGCCGCGCAGCACGGCGCGAACGTGATGTTCGATCATGGCTTGCGGATCTGCTGACAACTTGCCCGCCCGGATCGCCTCATACTCCGACGGCAGGTATTGGCTGACCACAGTTGGAGACAGAGGAAAGCCAGAAAGGTTCCCGTACAGCCGGCCAACCTCGTCCTGAACCACAGGATCAGTCCAGTAATAGCGGCAGCGGTCGCTGTAGCTGAAGGCGCGCGCAAACTGTTGTTCCTCCTCACTTCCTTGATAATACGAGCCCCAATAAGATGGGTTGCGCAGCATGGCTGCCTCCAACGCCTCCCGCACCCGAGAGAGCCGAAAACCCCGCTTGCCGGCGAACCACTCACGCTCGACCGCGCTCAAAGCGAAAATCGCCTCCCGGAAACTAAAGGTCAGTGCTGGACCAACTTTCAGGATTCCGAAATGGTCCTCCACCATGTGCCCCAGAGCGGTTGGCGACTGGTAGTCCGTCGAGTGAGCCTCGTATACCAGGCAAGGACGCTCGGGAAGCGCAGCGGAGAGGGCCTGCACCTTGCTGCGGTCATAATCAAAAATAACGTTTTCGCCAAACTCCACGCCCGGCTGCACAACGATGCCGATCACCCGCTCCCATGCCTGCTCGACTCCGTTCTGTTCGAAAGCAGTGCGGAAGACTTCCAGCGTGCGATGGAGTCGCTCAACCGTGGTTACCTCAGGAGCCTCTCCCGCGTGCGTCTCCCCACCGGGCGTCGGAACTTCGGTACCAATGACATAGAGCAGCGAGGGTGATCCTGGCGGCAGCTCCTCGTAGGCGCTCTCAGCAGCGCGGCACAGTACTGCTGCTCGCTGGGCGATCACGTGATCGCTGAGGCCGCTACCGCTATCGTCGGCGCACGCCATGCTGGCGTCGAGGTGGATTTTTCCGTATCCCGCGAGTACGCAAGCGCGAACCAGATCGCGCGCATTCATGAGAGCCGCCTCGGACGGCTGGTCTCGCCAGGGATAGGGTCCCAGATGGTCGCCGCCCAACATGAGCATTCCCTTGCGCAGCCCGTGGCGCTGGGCAGCCGAGCGAACCACAGCGGCAAACTGATCGGGAGTCTGGCCGGTGTAACCACCGAACTGGTTGACCTGGCTCGAGGTGGACTCGATCAGGAGGAACGAGCCATCAGCCAGGGCTTGCCGCAAGCCCGCATCAATCACACGCGGATGGGCAGAGCAAATGGAATACACACCCAGCCTCTCGGCCCGGCGGTTGCGTCGAATCACATTCTGCAGCCAGAGGCTGGCGGGGTCACGCTTTGCTTCCACAGTTGTCATGGCTTGGGCCGGGCTTCCACTAGCCATTGCGTGTCGAATTCTGCAGACATGGTTCTAGGTATTCGTCGTTTAGCACAAGATTGGTATAGGTCGTAGGTCAATAGAATCACGCGAGTACGCTTGCTTAACTTTCGACGTTCCCCTTTTATCTCCGCAGCTTTCGTTTGTCTATGGAAAATACAGTCTATGAGATACGGGTCGCGCAGAAAAAGGCTGGGAAATCGATTAAGGGGTTGCCGACCCTGTAGCGTCGCGAACAAGCACACGCATAGAACCCAGACGCACTATCGCCGGCTTGGCCGAGCAACGTTGTCCTACCGAACCGTTGGATCCAGTTGCAGTAAGCGGAATCGCAGTTGTTGAGTGCTCAACCACCTCAACCAGGATAGCTCAGAAAAATACTATCCTTCCCCGTTAGCAACCAGTTAACAGTGTTCACAAACTCCCTGCTGATTCGAAGCATTATCTCCACGCCAAACCTCCATCTTGCCGCGTTCTCATGGGGAAAGTGGTCGGGGCACGCGTAATTCAGGCAGGAAAAAGGCACCTCTGTTGAAAATTCCCTGTTCGGCTTAGTCACTAGGCGGTGCGTCGGCCATCGGCTTCCTGCGGGCAAAAGTGACGCTTCTCAGGAGCCTGTCTTTGTGTCGGGAGATGACGGCGAAACCCTCTGGAGAGCGGTGGGCACAGTCTGGGAGCGAATTAGTAACGACTGTTCCATCTTGCCCGAGACGCAACGCCATAAACTCCGAGCAGTGGCTGCACAACCAGAAGTATTCCACCTTGGTGGAGTCATTGGCATAAGCGTTGGCGGAAGGGCTGCGGTCGGCTTCCAGCCGAAAAAGTCTTCCCTCTTGGATATTGCGGAACGATGTGAAACAGGACGGGTTGGCACACTTCGTCAGCATACAGAACCCATCGCACTGCTTATCTTATTGCGACCGCGAAAGAAATTCAGTGACCTGTGTCACGCCCCAGTGTAACGGTGGAGTTCGCCTTTCTCGCGCAATCTCCCTGCCTGAATTGGCGTTCCCGACCAAAACCCTAGACGCGCTTCAATGATTGGCTTGCGCTTCCTCTTGACTCCCTGGCCTCATCGGGATCACAGTTCGCACAAAATCGCCTCTCCGAAGAGCAGTTCCAATCATCGGGATGCACCACCCCGTGAGGCGAACACCCGTTGCAGTACGGCCGCACCATCTGTGCTGTGGGAGATAAGTCCATGAATACAGCCGTTGGCAGAGGGTTGAAAAGCCAATCATGGACAGATCTGTACCGAGCTGCGATTTGCGAATCGGTTTTGAACCAGCTAGCGGGACGTGCAGAGGACGCGGAAGCTGCGATTCGTACTACGTGCGCGAGAACCGTTTTATGGAGACGGAGACGACGCAGGAGAAGGGGAAAGTTTGAACGATGCGATGTGCATCCTTCATGCCTGCGTGGCTCACTGAATCGCCGCCCTTCTGCTATTCAGAGCACGAGTAATCTGGATTACCCAAGAAGTGCATGACTCGGCAAGGCGTCACTTCCGGAGTGGTCGGGCCGCGGCGGCATTGTCTTCCCCGATGTCGGCATTGAAGCAGCAACCATTGCCTGCTACCACACGAACATGCGGGCACCACCGCCGGAGGAGCGGAACCTGCCAACTTGGATAGAGCTATTGCGACCGCGAGCCAATTGGTCATCACGGTGAGTGCCAGGGAGATGCGGCTCCAAGGCGCCGAGCTCTTCGATCTCTATAGCACGATGGCGGTTCATAATCTCAACAGCCGCGTCTGCCTTCTCGCCCGAACCCGTTACAAAAACTATGACTCCTCCGCGCCGTACGCCCTCGACGTAAGCTTCCGCGTCCGCTTCGGCGGCTCCGATCGTCCTAAGCTCCCGGATCAAGTCCATTTCAAAATCAGTATGTGGGATACTCATGACTCCGCTACCCGCCATCTCCTGCGGCTCACCTAAGACACGAACGTCATTCCGAGGAAAACCGCTGGCCTCGAGATCGCGAACGACTTCATCGACCGAGCCTGGATTCTCAAACAAACCAACTGCCGTTTTTGCCATATATTAGCCTCCACCGATCTAGTCCAGCACTGGAGTCGTTAACTCGCCTTGGCAAGCCCCTTGGCCAAAACCGAGACTATCCAGACTGGTGCTTCCCTTCCTCGTGGTGGTGCTGAGGGTGATGCCTTCTGACTTTGAAAGCGCCGGAGCGAGGGCGACTGTGACCAACCGCCATGCGGCGAGAACGGCTATTGCCAAGGACAATTTCACAGACCACTTCCTAAGTGACATACTACGAAACCACGAACCGCCCTGCAGTGAGCTAAATCACCGGCAGGCATGAGCGTGAGCACAGGTCCCAGGCACCCCATTTTGAATTTTCTTCGCTCCATCGTGGAGACATAGTTCCGGGTGCCAATACCCACGGGCTCGAAGTAAACACCAAGACGGCTGCGCCAGTCTGATCGCAGGTGCCGCCGGAGACGGTGTAATTTCCGCGAATCTCGCCTTTGTCCCGGTCCAAAACATGACAGCACGAACCTGCCCCTCCACCTGTAGGACCGCCTCCGAAGACCGGTTTTTGCTTTTCCTATAGTTGGACATGGCGCAGGATCGTGCGGGACCCCGTGAGCAGGTTGCGGAACCACCGGGTCGAAGACTACGATTGGGTGCGGAAACGTGCCACCTGCCCGTGTCCCGAAATCTGCTCGATCTCGAAGGCGGTTGGCGCGCAGTGTCGACTCCCCGAATTTTGCGTCTAACCGGTAGCTCATGTTTTCGTGGCTTACTGCCGCAACTCCGGCAGTCTCCAGTTCCGTGGAGGTCAAGAAATGCGCGATGATGATGACCCGAATCTGAAAGATCGTGAAGCCAAGCACGATGTCTCCGGCGTTTCCCGGCGTGACTTCCTCAAGATTTCAGGGATGTCCATCACCCTGCCCCTGGTGACCGACCCCAAAATGGCCATGGCAGCGGGTGAGCAAATCCCGGTCCGAGGCCCGGGCAAAGTCCCGATGGAATTCTCCATTAACGGCAGGCGGCTAAAAGCAGAACTCGAACCGAGAGTCACCCTGCTGGACACCCTGCGGGACCAATTTGAGCTCACCGGCGCCAAGCGGGTGTGTGATCGTGGCGAATGTGGCGCGTGTACCGTGTTGCTCGACAACAAACCGGTTTACTCGTGCTCAGTTTTGGCCATCGAGGCCCAGCGCAAGCCAATTACCACCGTCGAGTCCCTGATGCGAGGTGGGAAGTTGCACCCTGTGCAACAGGCGTTTGTGGACAATGACGCTTCGCAGTGTGGTTTCTGCACCCCAGGGTTCATCGTTGCCTGCAAAGCATTTCTCGACCGCCACCCGCACCCGAACGCGGACGACATTCGCCACGGTTTGTGCGGGAATCTCTGCCGCTGTGGCACTTATGATGGAATCCGCAAAGCCATCGCGCAAGTCGCACAGAAGGGAGCCTAAGACATGTCGGACTACGCGTGGCCCAATGCAGAACACAGGACGCTGATCGGCAAGCGGATCAGCCGCGTCGATTCTCCCGCCAAAGTTTCAGGACAGGCAAAGTACACCTACGACATCCATCGCCCCGGCATGCTTTACGGGAAGGTGCTGCGTTCGCCCTACGCGCATGCCAAGCTTCTCAGCGTCGATACCAGCGCCGCGGAGAAGATGCCCGGAGTGAAGGCTGTCCACGTCGTCCAGGAACCCGGTTCAACGATTCACTGGGAGGGTGATGAAATCGTAGCGTTAGCGGCAGTAGACGAGCTCACCGCGGAAGATGCGGTCCGCGCTATCAAAGTGGAGTATCAGCAGCTTCCGTACCTGGTCACCGATACCGAGCCTCCACCGGGATCGGCAGAGGGCCAAGGCCCGTTGAGCATGGACGATATCGATGACATGCTCGACAACCAGGTGCCCGGCCAGCAGATGGTCAGCCAAATTCAGCAGTACGGGATCACGGCAGAGCCCAGCGAAGACACGCTTAAGGGGCTGAAATCCGACGGCGCAACAGACGCGGTGCTGAACGCCATTCGGGCAGCAGCTGTTCATCCCGAGGCCGGGAGCAGGCCGAAATCGAACTATCAGATGGCCGCGGCGCAGACTCTCGGCGATCCCGACAAGGCCTTCGCTGAGGCCGAAGTGGTTTCTGAGGGCCTCTACGGCGTTCCGGTAATTACGCATTGCTGCCTGGAAAGCCATGGTTCCATCTCCGAGTGGACCGACGCCGATCATCTGTTTACACACATCTCCACCCAGAATGTTTCCGGAATCCCCGGGCAGATGGCGGAACCGCTGAAGACTCCGGCCAGCAACATCCGAGTTCACCAGGACCACGTAGGCGGAGGTTTTGGCAGCAAGTTTTCGCCGGATCGCTGGGGAATTTTTACCGCGCAGATCTCCAAGCAGGCTGACGGCAAACCCGTACGCATCATGCTGGAGCGGGCGGCCGAGCTCAAGGTCGCCGGGGCGCGGCCGTCAGCTTACGCCCGCGTTAAGGTAGGTGCGAAGAGAGACGGCACCGTCGTCGCCTGGCAGTCTCAGTCCTGGGGCACTGGCGGCCCCGGTGGCGGAGGGATGCCACCCATTCCTTATGTGTTCGCCGTGCCCAACCAGCGAAAAGAACACACTGCGATCCGCAACAACATCGGTCCCGCGCGTGCTTGGCGTGCACCCAACCACCCACAGGCCGCGGTGCTCACCATATGCGCACTGGATGATCTAGCCGCCAAATTGAACATGGATCCGGTGGAATTTTTCGGCAAGAATCTGGACATTGCCAAACCGCGTCAGAATATCTACCGGGAAGAGCTTGCCATTGCCGCGGACCTGATGGGCTGGAAGCAGAAGTGGCATCCCCGCCGCCAGAACCAGTCAGGGATGGTGCGAGGAGTCGGTGTCTCGTTTCACACCTGGGGAGGGCGCGGCCACGCCAGCGACTGCGACTTAGCCATCTATCCGGATGGCTCGGTGGAGCTGAAGCTAGGATCGCAGGATCTGGGAACTGGGACTCGCACGTGCATTCTGATCGTCGCCGCCGAAACCCTTGGCCTCCCGATCGACGCCATCCAGCTTCAGATCGGCGATACGATCTATCCCCCTTCGGGTGGCTCTGGGGGCTCAACCACCATCGGCGGGGTAAGTTCCTCCACCCGCCGGGCGGCCGTGGACGCCCGCGATGCGCTTTTCGCCAAGGTCGCGCCTGC
>JBARIF010000273.1:0-17332 GCA_049799615.1 Terriglobales bacterium | reverse complement strand
CCCTTACTTCGTCACCTATTCTCATGAACTGGAGGAGCCGGGGAATCTCGAAATCGAGCTCTTCAACGTGGTGGGAAGGCCAGTGGCCGGAAACCGCTTCCTGGGCAGCAATATTGAATTCGAGTATGGCGTCAGCGCCTGGTGGACGTCAGAGTTTTATCTCGACGGCCAGATCACGCAGCACGACAGCACCATTTTCACCGGCTACCGTTGGGAAAACCGCTTTCGTCCCTTATTGCGTGAATACTGGATCAATCCGGTCATTTACTTCGAATTGGAAAATATCAGCGCCGACAAGGCGTTGCGCGAGGTAGTAGGTCACGACGGCAAGAACGACTTTCTCGAACCCAATGCGGAGGCCCGAAGCGACAAAGAACGCGAACTGGAGCTCAAGCTGATTCTGGGCAGCAACTATCGCGGATGGAACATCAGCGAAAACATCATTGCAGAGAAGAATCTTTCCAACGAACCTTGGGAATTTGGATACGCCCTGGGCGTGAGCCGTCCTTTGGGTCTGGCGGCAAGCGCGCACAATTGCACGTTTTGCGCCGAAAAGTTTCAAGTCGGAGTTGAAATGTACGGAGGGCTGGGCGACCGCTACAGTTTCGGGACACGTCAGACTTCGCACTATCTGGGGCCCCTGATCAACTGGGCGGCACCTAATGGGATGACGCTTTCGTTCTCTCCCCAGTTTGGGTTGAATGACTACAGCCTTCCGCGCTTGTACCGGTTCGGCATTTCCTACGAGATCGACCAGTTCTTCAGCCGGTTTCGTCGGGGTGTCCAATGATCCTCCGACTGTCGCTCACGCTTCTGCTGGTGCTGGTCCCGGGAGCGATGGTATTCGGCGCCGCCGACGGCAGCTGGATGAAGAACGTACCCGCGAGCGATCACGAAAAGGTCAGTCCGTATCGCGGCCAGGAAGACGCGATTGCCGCCGGGCGCAGGATTTTCCTGGATCGCTGTTCGCACTGTCATGGTGAAGATGCCGAAGGAACGAATAAACGTCCGCCGTTGAAGAGTGAACGAGTGCAGCACCAGGCCAGCGAAGGCGATCTGCACTGGCTGCTGATGAACGGAAACATGAGAAAAGGCATGCCTTCATGGGCGAAGTTGCCGGACCAGCAGCTCTGGCAGGTCATCTCCTATTTGAAATCTCTGCGCCAATAAATGGTGCTTGAGTGATTCGCGACGGCACCCGGAGCACCCGAACCTCGGAACCGCCAAAGCATCACGCCGGAGTACAGTGTTTCCCCCATTGACGCCAATCCGCAGAGTTATAAAGTACTTACGACTCATCCTCCTCCCCCCAGCCTGAACTATGGCCAGTCAAGTCATTTCTGCAATCTGGGTGGGGACGGTGCGCTTCAGGGCCACTGGTACAGGACGCAGATCCCGACCAATCGCGGCGATTCCCAGTGCGCTTTTACAGCCCGGAATGAAAATTAGCTTGCAAAATGTAAAGTATTGTAAAGGCGGAAGATAGACCGCAACCGGGATATAATTTTTGGAGTCAAATGGTTGCGCCGCGAAGAGAACGGAAGCGGCTTTCGGGGGAGCGACAGAGTGCAGACTCGGATCGAGCAGGCGCGGCGAGGACCAATAACCGACATGACTCTCGCCCGGCGGACCCGCGCATGGTCTCGCCAACATCTTGCGGCGGCCCTCGCCTTAACGGCAGTGGCTGTCGCCATGCTCGGGTGCAGCGCGGGCTCCAAGCCCAACACAGCGCGGGCCTCAACCCAGATGACGGTGCCAGTTGCCGTCGCCACGGCCGAACGTCGCGACGTGCCCGTGTATCTGAAAGGCCTGGGCAGCGTGACCGCCTCCAACACAGTGAGTGTGAAGAGCCGGGTGGACGGACAACTGGCCGAGGTTAATTTCAAGGAAGGCCAGCACGTGAACAAAGGGGACCTGCTGGCGGTCATCGATCCCCGGCCATTCCAGGTGGCGCTCGATCAGGCGCAGGCAAATTTGTTTCGCGACCAGGCCCAACTGAAAGACGCGCGCCTGAACTACGAGCGCTTCAAGAGCTTGTTCGAGGACTCGGGCGGTATTTCAAAACAGCAGGTGGACACTCAGCGAGCCTCCGCCGACCAACTAGAGGGAGCGGTTCGCGCCGACCAGGCACTGATCGAGAGCGCTAAGCTGAACCTCGTGTACTCGCACATCACAGCTCCCATCAGCGGGCGCATCGGCCTGAGGTTGGTGGACGCGGGCAACATGGTGCACGCCTCCGATACCAATCCACTGTTGGTCATCACCCAGCTGCAGCCCATCGCCGTCCTGTTTACGCTGCCGGAAGACAGCCTGCTCAACGTGTCGCAGCACATGCACAAGGGCACTCTCCCGGTTGAAGCCTACAGCCGGGATGATCAGACCCGGCTGGCCACGGGCAAGTTGCTGACCATCGACAACCAAATCGACCAGTCCACCGGCACCGGGCGTCTGAAGGCGCTGTTCGACAACCCGGACGACGCACTCTGGCCCAACCAGTTCGTCAATGTGCGCCTGCTGCTGGAAACGCACAAGGGCAGCATCACGATTCCTTCCGTTGCTGTGCAGACCGGTCCTCAGGGGAGCTACGTGTTCACGGTGAAACCCGATAAGACGGTCGCGGTCAGCCCGGTCACGGTTTCTTTCACCCAGAACAACGTGGCCTCGATCGCCAGCGGAGTGGCCCCTGGAGATGTCGTCGTGGTGGACGGGCAGGACAAGCTGCAAGCAGGGAGCAAAGTGGATCCGCACACGGGCGGTGGGGGAGAAAACCGGAACGCACAGTCTCCGGCTTCGAAAGCCCAGCCCGAGGCATCTTCCACCACGGGAGCTCCATGAACCCGTCGCGGCTCTTCATTCTTCGCCCAGTCGCAACGACTCTTCTGATGGTCGGCCTTCTGCTGGTGGGGCTGGTCGCCTACACCCAGCTTCCGGTCTCCGCGCTTCCTGAAGTTGACTATCCCACCATCCAGGTGGTGACCTTCTATCCCGGAGCCGACCCCGATGTCATGGCATCGTCGGTAACGGCGCCTCTGGAGCGCCAGTTTGGCCAGGTCCCGGGACTGAGCCAGATGACTTCCACCAGCTCTCTGGGCAGCTCCATCATTACGCTGCAGTTCAATCTCAACGAGAACATCGACGTCGAGGAGCAGCAAGTTCAGGCGGCGATCAACGCCGCCACCACTTACCTTCCGCGTGACCTGCCTAATCCGCCAATTTATAGCAAGGTGAATCCGGCCGATTCTCCCATTCTCACGCTGGCCCTGACTTCGGACACCCTGCCGCTTTCGAAGGTGGAGGACCTGGCGGACACGGCGCTGGCCCAGAAGATTTCCCAGCTTCCCGGCGTCGGCCTGGTGTCGATCAGCGGCGGACAAAAACCGGCAGTGCGGATCCAGGCCAATCCCACGGCGCTGGCCTCCTACGGACTGAGTCTGGAAGATATCCGCACAGCACTCGCGGCGGCCAATGTCAACCAGGCCAAGGGCGTGCTGGACGGGCCTCGCCAGTCCTTCACCATCGGCGCCAATGATCAGCTGAGCTCGAGCGCGCAATACAACAACGTGGTGGTGGCTTACAAGAACGGCGCGCCGGTCCGGCTTTCCGACATCGCGACCGCGATCGACAGCGCGGAAAACGTTAAGCAGGCCGCCTGGATGAACACCACCCCGGCGGTGATCGTAAACATTCAGCGTCAGCCCGGCAGCAACATCATCAGTGTCGCCGACCGGGTCAAGCTGCTGCTGAAGCAGTTGCAGTCGTCGCTGCCGGCCGCCATCAAAGTGCAGGTGCTCACCGACCGCACCGAAACCATCCGGGCGTCGGTAAAGGACGTTCAGTTTGAATTGATGCTCACGGTCGGCCTGGTCGTGATGGTGATTTTTCTGTTCCTGAGGAACCTGTCGGCGACCGTCATTCCCAGCGTTGCCGTCCCCCTCTCACTGGTGGGGACTTTTGGAGTGATGTACCTGCTGGGATACAGCCTGAACAATCTCACCCTGATGGCGTTGACCATCTCCACTGGATTCGTGGTCGATGACGCCATCGTCATGATTGAAAACATCGAACGCTTCCTGGAAGAAGGCGAGTCACCACTGCAAGCCGCTTTGAAGGGAGCGGGCCAGATTGGTTTCACCATCGTGTCTCTGACGGTATCGCTGATCGCGGTGCTGATCCCCTTGCTGTTCATGGGTGATATCGTGGGACGCCTGTTCCGCGAATTTGCCGTGACCCTAGCAGTCACCATTCTGGTGTCAGCCGCGGTTTCCCTGTCACTGACGCCGATGATGTGCGCCAAGCTGCTGAAGCGCCACGACCCCAAACATCAAAGCCGCTTTTATAAGTCCACCGAGAATTTCTACAACCGGGTCATCGAATTCTATGGCCGCACTTTGAAATTTGTGCTGCAACACCAGACCATCACACTGCTGGTCACGGCTGGTACTCTGGTGCTCACGCTGTTCCTGTATGTGGTCGTGCCCAAGGGCTTTTTTCCGGTGCAGGACACGGGCGTGATTCTTGGCATTTCGGAAGGTCCGCAGAATACTTCCTTCCCCGCCCTGGCCAGGAACCAGCAAGCCCTGGCCGAGGTCATTCTCAAAGATCCGGATGTGCAAAGCCTGTCGTCCTTTATTGGAATCGATGGCACCAACTCCACTCCAAACAGCGGACGCATTCAGATCAACCTGAAGCCGCACGACGAGCGCAAATCGACCGCCACCGAAATTATCCGCCGCTTGCAACCTGAATTGGCCCGAGTGAAAGACATTACCTTGTACATGCAGCCCGTGCAGGACTTGACGGTCGAAGACCGGGTCAGCCGGACGCAGTATCAATATTCGATGGAGGATGCCGACACCCATGAACTGTCGGTGTGGGCCACACGGCTGGTTGGGGAACTGCGTAAACTGCCTTCCATGCGCGATGTCGCCACCGATCAGCAAAATGGCGGCCTAAAAGCCGAGCTGGTCATCGATCGTGATACCGCGTCGCGTTTGGGCATATTGCCCCAGGCCATTGACGACACTCTCTACGACGCCTTCGGGCAGCGACAGGTCTCCACCATATTTACGCAGTTGAACCAGTACCACGTAGTGCTGGAAGTGGATCCCCAGTTTTCCCAAAATCCGGATTCGCTGAAAAACATTTACGTGCACTCCAACTCCGGGATGCAGGTCCCGCTTGCCTCCTTCAGCCACTTTCAGACTTCCAACGCCGCGCTGGCCGTAAATCATCAGGGACAATTCCCCGTGGTCACCCTGTCGTTCAATCTGGCGCCGGGAGTTTCACTGGGAGAAGCGACGCAGGCGATCCAACAGACGGAACAGGACATTCACCTTCCGCCCAGCATTCACACCAGCTTCCAGGGGACGGCGGCAGCGTTCCGGAATTCACTGTCCTCTGAGCCCTGGCTGATTCTGGCCGCCATCGTCACCGTGTACATCGTGCTGGGCGTGCTCTACGAGAGCTACATTCATCCTCTGACCATTCTTTCCACGCTGCCGTCGGCGGGCGTGGGTGCGATTCTGGCGCTGCTGCTAACCGGCAACGATCTGGGGGTGGTAGCGCTGATCGGCATCATTCTTCTGATCGGTATCGTGAAGAAAAATGCCATCATGATGATCGACTTCGCGCTGGAAGCGGAACGAGTGGAGCACAAACCACCGGAAGAGGCGATCTTCCAGGCCTGCCTGCTGCGCTTCCGCCCCATCATGATGACCACCATGGCGGCCCTGCTGGGCGGACTTCCGCTGGCGCTGGGGAGCGGCACCGGATCGGAACTGCGCCATCCGCTGGGCATCACCATCGTCGGCGGACTACTGGTGAGCCAGTTGCTGACCCTTTACACCACGCCGGTTGTGTATCTCTGGTTCGATCGCCTGGCCCAGCGTTTTTCACATTTAAATATCGGCAACACCATCGAGGAACCGAGCGGGGCCTCCGCGGACTAAGCCATGAATGTATCCGCCCCATTTATCAAGCGCCCGGTCGGCACATCGTTGCTGGCGGCGGCGCTGCTTATGGCAGGGGCGCTGGCATTTAATTACCTGCCCGTCGCTCCTCTGCCGCAGGTGGAATTCCCCGTCATTTCCGTCGGGGCGTCGCTTCCGGGAGCGAGTCCCGAGATCATGGCGTCCGCGGTCGCGACCCCCCTGGAGCGACAGTTCGGCCGCATTGCCGGCATTAACCAGATGACTTCGACCAGCCAGTTGGGGTCGACCGGCATCACCTTGCAGTTCGACCTCAATCGCAATATCGACGCCGCGGCGCGCGATGTGCAGGCCGCCATCAACGCGGCCCGCAGCCAGCTTCCGGCCAACTTGCCGGGCAATCCTACTTATCGCAAGGTGAACCCGGCGGACGCGCCCATCCTCATTCTGGCTCTCACTTCCGACATCATCACCTTGCCGCGTATGTACGACGCCGCCGACTCGATCCTGTCGCAGAAGCTGGCGCAGGTGGAAGGGGTTGGCCAGGTATTCGTTGGAGGCGCTTCGAGGCCCGCGGTGCGGGCCGAATTGAATCCGACACTGCTTAACAAACTGGGCGTGGGGCTGGACACGGTACGCACGGCGCTGGGCAACGCCAACGCCAACCGGCCTAAAGGTCAAATCGACGGGCCAGCCAACGCCTGGGCCCTGGATGCCAATGATCAGATATTTACCGCTGACCAGTACCGGCGGCTGATCGTTTCCTACAAGGAGGGCGCGCCGGTCCGGCTGGGCGATGTGGGCAGCGTGACGGATTCCCTGGAAGACATTCGCCACATCGGATTGTCCGGAGGGAAGGCTGCGGTCCTGATTATCGTCTTCCGCCAGCCGGGCGCGAACATCATCTCCACCGTGGATCGGGTGCGCGCCACATTGCCTTTGCTGCGATCTTCCATCTCGCCGGCGATTGATGTGAGCGTGGTCATGGATCGCACCACCACAGTGCGGGCCTCGGTGCATGACATCGAGATCACACTGATCATTTCGGTCGTCCTGGTCATTCTGGTCGTGTTCGCATTTCTGCGCACCTTCCGGGCCACGATCATCCCCAGCGTGGCGGTTCCCCTTTCTCTGGTTGGAACTTTCGGAGTGATGTACCTGCTGGGCTATAGCCTGGACAATCTTTCCCTGATGGCCCTCGCTATTTCGACAGGCTTCGTGGTGGACGACGCCATCGTGGTGCTGGAAAACATTACTCGCCACATCGAGGAAGGCGTGCCTCCGGTGGCTGCGACCTTCCGCGGCGCTCGGGAGATCGGGTTTACCGTGCTCTCCATGAGCACTTCGCTGGTCGCGGTCTTCATTCCCATTCTGCTGATGGGCGGCATCGTTGGCCGTTTGTTCCGGGAGTTCGCAGTCACGCTCAGCATAGCTATCGCTGTTTCTCTCGTTGTGTCTCTCACCGTAACTCCGATGATGTGCGGAAAGTTTCTGCGCGCCTCAGACAAGGAGAAGCACGGGCGCGTCTATCGCTTCAGCGAAAAGATGTTTGACACCGTCCATAAGGTCTACGCCCACGCTTTGAAGGTGGTCCTGCGCCATCAGCCTCTGACCTTGTTGATCACGATCGGGACGGCGGCGCTCAGCGTTTACCTCTACGTCATCGTTCCCAAAGGTTTCTTCCCGCAGCAGGACACGGGGCGTATCGCGGGATCGGTGCAGGCGGCACAGGACATTTCGTTCGACTCCATGCAACAGAAGATGAGGCAGTTTGTGGCCCTGGTGATGAAAGACCCGGCGGTCGAGACCATTGTTGGCTTCGCGGGAGGGAATACCGCGACCAATAATGGTCACATGTTCATTACGCTGAAGCCGCTTGAAGAGCGCAAGGTAAGCGCCGACCAGGTTGTAGGCAGGTTGCGCCGTAAACTGGCGGTGGTACCTGGAGCCACCCTCTACATGCAATCGGCCCAGGACCTCACGATCGGCGGGCGCCAGAGCCAGGCCCAATTTCAGTACACCTTGCAGGGCGAGAATCTGAAAGACCTGAATTACTGGTCCCCCTTGCTGTTGCAGAAGCTGCGCTCCCTTCCCGACTTGCGTGACGTCAATACCGACCAGCAGGACAAAGGCCTGGAGGCCACTGTAATCATCGATCGGGACACGGCCGCCCGGCTGGGCGTATCGGCGGCCAACATTGACAGCGCTCTATACGACGCTTTTGGACAGCGTCAAGTCTCCATCATGTACAAGCAGTTGAACCAGTATCACGTGGTCATGGAAGTGGCCCCGGAGTTTTCGAACAGCACCGACTCGCTACAGAATATCTACGTCCGCGCCGCCAACGGGACGGCGGTCCCTCTATCGTCTTTTGCTCACTTCGGTCCTTCCAACACACCGTTGGCAGTGAGTCATCAGGGCCAATACCCTTCTGTGACGTTGTCTTTCAATCTTGCGCCCGGCGTTTCCTTAGGAGCCGCGACCGAATCGATCGACAAGGCGCAACGCTCGATTAACTTTCCACCCGACATCAACGCCAGCTTTCAGGGCACGGCTGCGGCCTTCAAGTCTTCGCTGGCGAGCGAACCGCTGCTGATCGCGGCGGCTCTGATCACGGTGTATCTGGTACTGGGCATGCTCTACGAAAGTTACATCCATCCCATCACCATTCTTTCGACGCTGCCTTCGGCCGGCGTGGGCGCCATCCTCGCCTTGTTGTTGACTCACAGTGAGCTTAACGTGATGGGGCTGATTGGCATCATTCTTCTCATCGGCATCGTGAAAAAAAACGCCATCATGATGATTGACTTCGCGCTAGAGACGGAGAGGGCAGGAAGGACTCCGGCAGAATCGATCTATGAAGCCTGTATTCGCCGTTTCCGTCCTATCATGATGACCACTATGGCAGCGCTATTGGGCGGCTTGCCCCTCGCCCTGGGTACTGGCGTCGGGTCGGAATTGAGACGTCCTCTCGGCATCACGATTGTCGGCGGACTGATCATGAGCCAGGCGCTTACGCTCTTCACCACTCCCGTTGTTTATCTCTATCTCGATCGCTTCCGCCTGATGCTGGCCCGCAAAAGCCACATCGATCCGAACCAGATGGCGCCGCTCTCACCCCGGCCCAGCGGCGCTGACTGAGGGCAGCCAACCTCTCTCGCTGTCATCCTGAGCGCAGCAGACCGATTCGCTTGCGAATCGGCCTGCGGAGTCGAAGGACCCCTTGTGTAACCAGGCGCTCGAAAGAGACGAGAATTTTCACCCCTGCCACCGCGAAGCATCTTGTCGGAGGCAACACCGGAAGTGCCGCCGGACAGCAGGTCCCTCGACTACATGAATCATTCGCGATCGACTGATGCAACTCCGCTCGGGATGACACGTTTTCTCCTAGTGTTTGTGGCCGTGGCGGTGCGGATGGGAATGCACTTCGCCGGGAGCATGCGCGTGACGATGGGCGTGGATGAGATTCGTGCTCAGCAGCAGCGCGTGGTCGTTCAAGATCTCTGACGGCGTACCTACCGCGACAATGCGGCCGCGCTGGAACACGTGGCAGTAGTCTGCGATGTCCTCCACCAGGTCGAGATCGTGAGTGGCCGTGACCACCGTCTTGCGGCCGCCGCTGCAGCTCACCAGAAAATCGATCATCTGGCTTTCGCTCTTGGGATCAAGCGCAGCGGTGGGCTCGTCCAGCAGCAGGACTTCAGGATCGAGAATCAATACCGAGGCCAGCGCAACCCGCTTCTTTTCTCCGGTAGAAAGATGATGAGGCGAACGGTCCTTCAGATGCGCGATCTCCATCTGCTCCAGAATCCCGGTAACGCGGAAACGGACTTCCTCTTTCGGCCAATGCAACTGCAGCGGACCGAAAGCCACCTCGTCAAAAACTGTGGGGTTGAATAACTGGACGTCGGGGTTCTGAAACACCAGCGCTACCCGGCGTCGAAAGTCGAACTCGACTTCTCCCCTCAGGCGGTCCTCAGCCAGGACTTCCCCGTGAAAGGCAACGCTGCCTTTTTCCGGGAAGCAGAGGCCGTCAAGCATGCTGAGCAGCGTTGATTTGCCGGAACCGTTCGCTCCCAGCAGAACGATTCTTTGTCCCGGCATGACGGTGAGGTTCAGTCCGTCCAGCGCGGTCACCTCGCGATAGCTGTAGGTGACATCGCGTACCTCAAAGATGGGGAGGGTCACGATTCTCCCCTGCACGAATTACGAAATGCCGAAGCCATTTTCATCGTCCAAACCAGAACGCCAAGAGCGAGATGGTGGCGAACAGAGCCAGCACGACCCAGTCAAACCATCTGGTCTGGAATTCGTCCAGCACATACATTTCGCCCTGAAAGCCACGCGAACGCATGGCCAGGTAAACGTCGCCACTGAGCTGAATGGTTTTGGACATCAGCACGCCCGCGCTGGCCGTGAACGCGCGACGTTGTTCCCGGGCGTCGAGATGGCCGACCATACGGCTCCTTCGGGAGGTAAACATGTCATGCGCATTTCGCAACAACAAAAAAATATAGCGATAGGTCATGCCCAGCACCACCACCAGTACGACCGGCAACCGGAGCACGCGCAGCGCTTTAAGGACGTTGCTCCACGGAGTGCAGAGCACCAGCAGCACCGAAAAAGTCGCGGCCGTCTCCGCCCGCATGATGAGGTACAGGGCGGCGCGCACTCCCTGCGCGGTCACGGCCCAGCCGAGAAGCGGCAGAGTGTAGATCGCGTGGCCTGGAGTCAGGAACAACGCCGGCAACGAGATGAATCCGGTGAAGGTGAGCACGCCCAGCCAGACTCTCTTTGCCAGCGTGCCCAAGGGAACACGCGACAGCACTGCGACCACGACGGCAACGGCAAAGAGCGCTGCGATGACCCACAACTGTCGCGCCAGAGCGGCGATCACGATCAGCGGTAAGACGGCCACAATCTTGACTCGAGGGTCGAGTCTTTGCAGCAGGCCGTATTTCCTGGCCAATTCCTCGGCATAGAATGCGTGCTCCAGAGCACCGACAAATGACGCCAGCGTGCGCTCAACGGCTCCTCGCGATTTCGTTCCGCTGCGGGTCATGGTGAAGTCCCGGATTCAGCCGCGCCGCCTCTGCCGAATATCCAGCTCATCAACAAGAAAAACCCAAGGATGAGGCCGCAGCCGAACGTTGCCGACATCACATATCCAAAAGCAGGATGGCGCACAAAGGGAGGAGCATACTGGGGGAAAGGTGCGCTCCACAAAGAAGAGAGTTGGGCCAACCCCCGCGGCTCTTCCGACGGAGGCGCAACGCGACCAGAGGCAGCCGTCATCTGCTGCCGCATTTGTGGGTTTGAAAAGTCCTTGGCTCCCCATTCCCCCCAGGCCGTGCCCGCCGCCAGAATTCCGAGAGGGGTCAGAAGCATGAGCAGGGCCAGACGAATCCAGAGCGGACGCGTCGTTTTCCAACTCGAGGGCGGGGCGCCTGCTTCAATGCTGCCTGCGGATTTCTGCCCCAGCAAAGCAGGATTGGTACGCTGCAGATACGCCACCACGCCGCCCCCGACAATTAATTCGGCCAGTCCAGCAAAAGTAAGATGCCCCACCATCATCGCGGGGATCGCGATGTGAAGGGCGTAAGGAGCATACAGAGGCGCGCCACTTGCATCCTTGAAGAGCAGCGGCTGAATTCCCAACTCGCATGCGGTAAGGAGCGCTGCGACATTGATGGCTACATAACCTGCCAGCCCAGCCGCCACAACCCGGCGAGGGGAGGCGATCGCTGTTCTACCCGCCACCGCACGGTAGGTAAGATGCGCCACCAGGGACCCGACGATCGCCATGTTGAAACAGTTTGCCCCGAACGTAGTGATTCCGCCGTCGCCAAAAAATACCGCCTGAATCAGCAACGCAATCGACACCGAGAGCATGGATGCCCATGGGCCCAGGACGATGGTCGCGGCTCCTACGCCCACCGCGTGCCCTGTAGTTCCGCCCGGAAGCGGGACGTTGAACATCATGATGACAAAGCAAAACGCGCTGGCGACGGCCAACAGAGGTATCAGGCGCGTGTGCAGCAGCCGTTTGACGCGCGCGAAGGCCGTGTACCAGAAGGGTATCGCGGTGCCGTAAAGCAGAGCGCAGGTCGAAGGACTCAGATAGCCGTCAGGAATGTGCATGCGTCAGAGACGATCGGTATCGATGAAATGAAGTGAGGCGGACCTACTGCATTGGCCTTCGAACCGCCATTTACATGGGTCAGGGTAGCACAAACGTCACCTTCGTGTTACTGGGCGGCGGCAAATCCGCCCGACTGTCGTCGGGGAAATCTGCTATCCATAGATTTTTGGAGAAGTAGAGTAAAAGTAAAAGTAGCGCCGGCATCTTGCCGGCTGTCTCGAGGGCGTCTCGCCCTCAGCCGGTCACGGCGAGGGGCAATCGGCGAGCTTGTCAGTTCCGATTCTGTCGAGTCTCGGCGCCGCCAGGCCGATCCATTCCCCAGCCCTGGGAGACGATGCGTTGACTCACGAACTGCTCACCTGCGCTCACGATGCGGATGGCATTCAGGAGCTCTGACCCAGCATCGATTTTCGCAACGTATCCGTGGCCGCCCATCCGCATCGCGCTTTCCACCACTTGCAGTGAATCGTGCTGGCTCAGAAAGATGATGTGCGAATTCGGAGAGCTGCTGCGAATACGCCGAGCAGCTTCGATGCCGCTGATTCCCGGCAGGCTGATGTCGAGCAGGACCAGGTCCGGTTGCAGTTCCTGGGCCTTGAGGACTGCCTGTTCCCCATCCGCCGTCTGACAAACCACGTCCAGAGTGGGATCACTGGAGAGAAGCGAACAAATCACCCGCCTGATTACCTCGTGGTCATCGACGACTAGAATCCGAATTGCAGACATTTCGAGCCTTAAGAGAAGAAGCAAGCCTTCGGCAATATGAATTGTAGCGAAGTTTCGCGGTGTATTCACTACCGTAGAGCATGTAGTAGCCCTACAGTAAATGATGTAGAGCAGAGAATTTCTGCGAGATGAACACCGAGCTGATGCCGTGCCCGGCGCGGGATTCACCACAGATCCGGGGCCTGGTCATGGTGGCGCATGACGGAATTTGTCAATCATCGGGCGTGACTCGCGGTCAATCACCGTGCTGTCAGGATCGCTACAAAGTTGGCCGCGGCAGAAGGACCCTGGCTCTGCAGCCCCGCTCGTCAGGCCGGTTGGTGAGTTCGAGCGAGCCTCCGTGTGCCTCCGCGATTTGACGCGAAAGAATCAGACCGATCCCGCTCCCGGAAGGTTTGGTGGTGTAGAACGGAACAAACGCGTTGCTCGGATTCATAAGGCCCGGGCCGTTATCTTCTATGACCAGGGCCACAGCCTTGTCGAGCACCTTCCACCCAATGCTGACGGCCGGCTGGAAACCGTTGGTTGGCGCAGAAACGTCGTTGCCTGGGCTCTTGTTTGGCGGACCTTCCAGCACAGCCTCGGCCGCGTTGCGCACCAGATTGATGAGCATCTGCTCGAGTTGATCCGGATCTGCCATCACGGTGACTTCGGGGCCAGGAATCACTTTGACTTCTATCCGGGTCTCAAATCCGGCCACTCGCGTCACCAGGGGCGACAGGATCGATCGCTTCAGCACGGGCGGTGGCATCTGCGCCAGTTGCCGGTAGGCTTGCAGGAAGCGATTCAGCGACGCGGCACGAGCTTCGATGATGCCCAGCCCGCGCTCGAAGTCGGCACGCTCCTCCGCGGCCAGCGTACTTTCGGAGAGCCTCGCATGCAGGCTCCCGGCGATCGACTTGATGGGTGCCAGCGAGTTATTCAACTCGTGACCCATTACACGAATCAGGCGCTGCCAGGCGAGACGCTCTTCTTCCCGGAGCGCCCGGCTCACATCAGAGAGTACGACCAGGGTGTGCGGCACTCCCCGCTGCCGGAACGAACTCCGCCGTAAAAACCAGCGCGCGTCGCTATTGAAGTGCAAGGGAATCACCGAGGCATTCTCGGCGGAGAGACACGTCTTCAATCCCAGCTCCGCGGCTGTCCGTCCGAGCAATCTCGGAGAAGCCTGTTGCAGCAGCCTTTCTCCGGCAGAGTTCACCAGCCGGAGCGCTTCACCGGGATCGAATGCGAAGAGCGGGATATCCACTTCTTCAACGACGCGCTGCAGCAGGGCGGTGGCCTCGATCGCTCCAATTCGATGCTCCGCCAGCAGGTCGGCGAGCATGTTGACTTCGAGAGAGAGTTCGCCAAGAGCATCGTCGGGAACCGCCATGCGCGCACGGAAGGAGTAGTCCTCTTCCCGTAGAGCGCCAACCACATTGGCCAGGGTCTGCAAGGGACGAATGATCTGATCGTGAAGAGCGGCGACGATCAATGCGCAGACCACGAGCTCGGCGAAAAGCAGGGCCAGCTTCGACTCGATGGCCCAATCCTGCAGCCAGATCAGGACCCCGCTGGTCAACAATCCCGGGATGGCCAGCCAGAGGGATGAACGAATAATCCGGCGCTCAAAAGGCGCTCGGCGCGCTTTCTTGCGTTTGAAGGGGTCAGTTTCGCGCGGGCTAAAGCCCATACTTTTCCATTCGACGATAGAGCGCTCCGCGGCTCAGGCCAAGGGCTTCGGCGGCCTGGCTTACATTGCCCTGGAAGCGCTGCAAGGCCTTGCGGATCAGAATCGTCTCCACTGACTCGAGGCTCAGCTCCTCTAGGTTCTGCGCCTGCGATCGTTGTAGCCCCAAACCGAGGTCGCCGGGCTGGATTTGCTCCGTGCGGCACATGAGGACAGCGCGTTCCAGGGTGTGCTCCAACTCACGAACGTTGCCGGGCCAGCCATATTGCATCAGCGACTGCAAGGCTGACGGATCGAGCCCTCGTATCGAGCGCCGATACCGTGAAGCGTAATGCGACAGGAAGTGGAGGGCGAGGACCGCAATGTCCTCGCGGCGCTCACGCAAAGGCGGTAGGTGGATTTCAACTGTGTTAAGGCGGAACAACAGGTCCTCGCGAAACTGGCCGGCCTGACAGGCAGCCTGGAGATCTGAATTCGTGGCGGAGATGAGTCGTACATCAACCCGCTTGGAACGCGACGATCCCACGCGTTCGATTTCTCCCGATTCCAGTACGCGCAGCAACTTGGATTGCTGGCGCATAGGGACGTTGCCGATCTCATCAAGAAAAATAGTGCCGCCATCCGCCAGTTCGAAGCGGCCAATGCGGTCGGTGCGGGCATCGGTGAAGGCGCCCTTTACATGGCCGAAGAGTTCACTCTCGAATACGCCTTCGGCCAAACCGCCGGTATTCACCGCGACCAGCTGGCGCGAGGCCCGCAGCGACAGGACATGAATCGTCCGAGCTACTATTTCTTTGCCGGTTCCATGCTCGCCGGTGATCAGGACATTCGCGTCGGAGGGAGCGAAGCGCGTAATGGCCTCCAGCACGGAGACCATCGACGGCGCCGTAGCGATGAACTCGGGACGCCCCTCAACGCTCAGCAGACGGTTTTCGGCGGCCAGCCGTTCCGCACGCTGTAGCGCACGATGAAGCTCGACCTGGGTCCGCAGAATGGCAAGCAGCCGCTCGTTCTCCCAGGGCTTCTGAACAAAATCACGCGCGCCCCGGCGCATCGCCTCAACCGCCAGATCCACGTTGCCCCATGCAGTCATCACAATGACCGGGAGCGTACTGTCCATCGCCACAATGTCTGAAAGCAGACCCAGCCCTTCCTGTCCAGAGGTGGTGTCGCGGGTGTAGTTCAGATCGATCAACACCGCGTCGTAGGAGGAACTAGCGAGGGCTTCGCGCGCAAGTTCGGGGGAGCGGACAATATCAACCTCGTAGCCCTGCGGCTTCAGCAGCAGTTCGAGAGCTTCAAGGATGTGTTGCTGGTCGTCGGCCGCCAGAATGCGGGGAAATTTGGATGCGCTTTGCGCCAACCCGGCGGAAAGCCCAATCTCCCCCGACTTGGTTGAGCTTGGCATGAGCTAAGGGCCCTGACTGGCGATGGTGCCGCTTTCTGCGTCCTGCACCTGTATCCCATTATGTTCCAAAGTGCTGCCAGTTGCACGATCCAGCTCAACTTTCGCCTTCTCGTGAACGGTCAGGGCGGTAACCAGATCCAGCTCGGCGATGGAGAGGTCGCGCTGGGCGGTCATGGTCTGGAAAGTCGATCCCGCCCCGAGCGTCTGTTCCTTCTGCATGATCTCGAACGTGCGCTGTGCCAAGTCCCGCGCCTTGCGCGCGGCCTCAACCCGTGCCCCGGTTTGCTCCAGCGCATACTGCGCGTTCCGGACCTCGATCCGAATCTGCTTTTTCAATTGCTCGCGGCGAAGTTCCGCCTGCCGGTATTCCAGTTCCGAGCGGTACTGATCTGCCTTGGCCACGCGATTGCGTATGGGAATATTGAGGTTCAGTCCGATGTAGTAGTCAGGAGAGGAATTGTTGAAGGCATTCGAGAGTGCTCCCGAGAAGTCCGTGGGCACGTTGGAAGAATTCGGAGTGGGCAGGTTGTAGATCGGATTCAGCGGCCCGGCCAATCCCGATCCTCCATAGAAGCCAACCAGGGCCAGCGATGGCAACAACGCATTGCGAGCCGCCTTCCCGCTGATCTGCCGGTTCACCAGATCAACATCCGATTCCGCAAGTTCAGGGCGCTCGCGCAAGGCCTGGGTGATGAGGTCCTGGACCGCCCCAGTAGCCTGGCTTTCGGCAGTCTCGAAGTGGTCCATCGGAACAACCGGCACGGCTTCAAGCACAGGATCGTCGAGACTCTTGGTGAGTGCGTTCTTGATGAGCAATTCCTGAAGCTGCAGGCTGGTGCGCGCTACGGTCAGGTCCTGATCGCGCTTTGATACTTCGGCTTCGGCGCGCATCACGTCCATGGCCGGCACGCTGTCCAGCTGTAGTTGTTTCCTGGCGTTGTCCAGCGATTGTTGGGCGAACGCCAGCGACTGCTCGTTGACCCTGGCCTGCTCGTAGGCGTTTACCAGGTCCCAGTAGATATTCTTGATCTGGGTAATCGTGGCGGTCACCTGATCTTTAAATGCAATGTCGGAGATTTTCTTGTTGTTCTTCGCGATGGTCAGGTAGCGCAGGTTGGGACCAAAGCCGAATCCCGCCAGCAACTGTTGCTGAAAGGAGAAGCGGTACATCGAATTCAGCACCGGAGAGAGATTGAAAAACGGGCTGTTCGTGGTCTGGCGGCTGTTGTTAAATTCCATGGTAAAGCTGGTTCCAGTCGGAAAGGCCTGCGTGTAGGTAACGCTGGCCTGTCCGGTGTTCGATTGCAGCGACGGCACACCGTAGATCTGCTGATTAGCCAAAGGCGTGGTCTGGTGCTCAGCGCCAACCGAAGCCACGATGGCAGGATCGTACGAAGAAACTGCGGTGCCCGCGCCCAGCGTGGATTGCACTAAGCCGGACGCGCCCGCGCCCGCAC
>JBARIF010000272.1:0-4839 GCA_049799615.1 Terriglobales bacterium | reverse complement strand
GAGTGATACAGCCACTGGGTGTAGGCGTCGAGAATCGCTTCGCTCATTTCTGGTCAGGCCTCTGGGCCAGCAAATCAAAAAATCCCTGTTCGATTTCCTTCAGTTGCGCGTCCAGACCAAGCTCCGTGCTTCCCAATTCTGTTTCCAGAATGCAGTTGTGTGCCTCGACCGATGGGTCGGCTTTGACCTCGAGCCGAATCTCCCGGCTGGCATCGCCTTCAAAGTAGCGGTTCCACTCGCCAACTTCTTCCGGCCGTACCCGGACTGTTGCCATGGTTCCGTGCTGAAGCTTTTCCATGGCGACCTTCACCAAAGCCGCCACCAGCATGGGATCTACCTGGGCCTCGCGGTGCAGAATCTTGGCCGCGATGGCCAGCGCCAGATGAACCAGCTCAACCTCAGCCCGGGAATAATATTCGCTGGTCTTTTGAGCGAAGGCGCGAAGGGCCTCGGCCACCTTGCTGCGTTCCTCGGCCAATTGTTTTTCACAGGAGTCTTGGGCTTGCTGCAGTCCTTCGCGAATTCCTTCGGCGTGGGCTGTGGCCAGCTTCAGTTCCAGTGGTTCTGACGTTTCTCGCCCAGCACCTCCGTTCTGCGGCGTGGCGCGGCCTTCGACCGCCGGTGCCGCCTTACCCCTGCCCCCTCCAGGTTCGCGGTATTCGAAAGCTTCAACTGCCGGCAGTTCAGGCAACGAACTCATCATCCGCCTCCGCTCTCAACACGATCTTGCCTTCCGCTTCGAGCTGACGGGCGGCGGCGATGACCTCCTGCTGCGCCTTGGCGACGTCTTTCCCGCGCACCCGGCCGAGCACGTCCATGTCTTCCTTCAGCATTTCGACTGCGCGCGATGACATGGCCTTGAAAATATGTTCCTTCACCGGGTCGGTCGCTCCTTTGAGCGCCAGCGCCAGGGTCTTCTTGTCCACCGCTCCCAGCAGGTCCCGCAGAGCCGTTTCCGGGACGCCAATCAGGTCCTCGAAGGTGAACATGAGATTTCGAATGCTGCCCGCCAGTTCGGCGTTATCTTTCTCAATCGCCTCCAGAATCGCCCGCGACGTAGCCGGCTCCAGCTGGTTCATCAGGCCGGGCACAGTGTCCGGTCGCGCCGGGCCCGCCTTCTTCTCGAAACCGCCCTGCTTGAGCTTCTGATTGAGAACGTTGCTGATTGTTTCTGCCGCGTCGGGAGAAAAGTTCTGCAATTGAGCGATGCGTTTCACCACGTCAATCTGTAACTCACTGGGCAGCTGGGAGAGAATTGGCGAGGCGTGCTGCGGTTCC
Organism: Terriglobales bacterium; assembly: GCA_049799615.1. GTDB lineage: Bacteria > Acidobacteriota > Terriglobia > Terriglobales > Acidobacteriaceae > JAIQFF01. Next base: position 3,561 of record JBARIF010000272.1, on the reverse strand, counting down.
AGATGCGCCAGCACCAGCGCAATCGTCTGCGCATGTTCCTTTTCCAGCAGGGCCGCCAGTTGTTTCGGGTCGGTGTGTCGCAACCAGTCAAGCGTTCCGGCACCGCTGCGCTGCACCTGTGTAACTGTCAAGGCAAGCTCTTTTCCGTTCTCTTCGCCGAATGCCTTTTTCAGCAGCCGTGTGGCGTAGTCGCTCCCTCCCTGGATGACAAACCGGTGAGTGGAGGCCTGTTGCTGATATTCCTCGAGAACCTGCTGTGCCAGTTCGGGTGGGATCGCATCGAGAGAGGCTACCTCAGCAGCGATCTGCTGCACATCGGAGGACGAAAGCTGGCGGCAGATGACGGCGGCGGCTTCTTCTCCCAGAACGGTGAGCAGAATCGCCGCTTTGCGCGCGCCGCTCAGAGCAGATTTGGCGCGTGCAGCACTCACGGCGTTCCCTCACGCAGCCAGGCCTGGACCAGGCGCCCGGTCACAGCGGGTTCGCTTTTTGCCTTCTCGGTGAGCTGCTTCTGAAGGCCCAGCGACTGTCGTTCTGCATCGGACAATGTCATCACTTCCGAGGAACCGGGAACGCTGGCGGCCATCTCCGCCTTCAACTGCGCCGCCGACTTGTCTGGCAGCTGGCTGAAGGCAGAGAGTGCCTGCTTCTTGATGGGGCGCAGCAGAAGAACGTAGGTCAGCAGGAACAGGATAAAGATGACCGCGTATCGGATGAGCGATGACCAGTCATTGACCACAACCCGAATGCGATCCACTTTGCTTGGTGGAGCAGGGGTTTGCTGGAGCGATTGCTGGAAGGAGAGGTTCTGAACCGCCAGCGTGTCGCCCCGTTTCTCATCGAGACCGATCGCAGCCGCGGCCAGAACTTCAATTTGCTTTAGTTCCTCCGGAGTGCGCTTGCGGCGGACCTCTGAGGTCTTGCCGTTGGCCTGCTGAATATCGACCGCATCGTCAATCAGGAGCGCGGCCGAGATCCGGCGGATTCTTCCCACCGGCTGCAGAATGTGCCGCACCACCTTGTCCACCGCGTAGGTCGCGTTCTGGGTCTTCGAAGACTGGACGGTGTCGTCAGTCTCATCCTCTTCTGTCTTGGCCAGGGCGGTCGCATTGGGAACGTTGCTGGCGGTTCCCGGAACTCCGCCGGTCGTATCTCCGCCTGATGTTTTTTCTTCCGAGGTCTGCATGGTGACCGCAACCGCGCTCTTGGGATCGTAGGTCTCCTGGTTTTCCTCGCTGCTGCTGGTGTCGTAATCCACATTTACGCTGGCGCGTATGCGCTGCGCCCCCACTACCGGTTCGAGAGTACTGACCAGCCGCCGGGAGAGCTGGTCCTCCAGCTCGGCATCGGAGTGCGATCCCGACCGGCGAGGGCTGAAGGGCTGATTGGTGTCTGCATCGGTAATAACCACGTTTTGCGGACTTAGCTTGTCCACCGCGCCCGAAACCAGGCTGGCGATCGACCGCTCTATGTCGGGTGAAAGTTGCCCCGAACGCAGCCGCAGAATCACCGACGCCTTGGCTTCCCGCTCGCGATCCAGAAAGACGGAGTCGGTCGGCATCACCAGGTGGACCCGCACACTCTCGACATCGCGAAGGGTTTGGATGGTGCGTTCGAGCTCGCCTTCCAAAGCTCTTTGATAATTGACCTTTTCATCGAATTCAGTCTGGCCCCAATTCAGCTTGTCGAACAATTCAAAGCCGAGGCGACCGCTGTGTGGCATGCCTTCACTGGCAACTTCCAGGCGGCTGGAGTCCAGCTTGTCGCCGGGGACACTGACCGTCTTTCCATCGGGACTGATTTCGTACGCGATGCTCTTGGCCGCCAGCCGGCTCGCCAGCGCCTGCGCGTCGGCGGGTTCCATCCCGGTCATCAGCGGCTTGTAATCGGGGGTGACGATGAGATGCCCGAAGAAAAAAATCACTCCGACGACCACCGCAGCCCCACCCATCAGCAGGATGAGCTGCTTGGTGTCGAAGGCCGCGATGGCGTTCTTTCCCTGGTTCGCGATCTGGCTGAACGATGCCATGGCTTATGGTTCGGAGTGCTAGAACTGCATGCGCGAGACTTCCTGATACGCGCTGACAATCTTGTTACGCACCTGCAACATCAATTGAAAGGCGATGTCCGCTTTTTCGACGGCGATCATGACGTTGTGCACGTCGCTGCGGTCGCCTTTCAGCAAATCCGTGACCTGCTGCGCCGCGCTACCGTGGAGCTCTTCCACCTGGTTGATGGCGGTCTTCAGCAGCGCGCCAAAGTTGCCCTCGCCGTCGTTCGCACCCGAAGCCGGCGTGGACCCGAGCTGGTCGAGATTGGGAAATGCCGGAAGATTTGAGATCAGGTTATTCATGGTGTTTCCTATTTAAGGATGTCCATTGCTCCCTGGATCATCTGTTTGGTGGCGCTGACGGCAGCGGCGTTGAGTTGATAGGCCCGCGCCGCGCCCATGAGATCGACCATTTCCTCGATCGGATTGATGGCGGGATACGCGACGTAGCCGGCCTTGTCGGCATCGGGATGGCCCGGTTCATAGCGCATGACCGGAGGCGACGGATCGTTTACCACCTTCGAAATATGCACGCCCGACCTTCCAGTCAGACGCCGGAAGCCCGCCAGCAAGAGTTGAAACGGTGAATTGCTGGCGCCGGAAAATACCACTTCCTTGCGGCGATAAGGCCCGCCCGAAGGCGTGCGGGTGGTTTCCGCGTTGGCCATGTTGGCGGCTACGACTTCGGCTCGCTGGCGCTCCGCGCCCATTGCTGAGCCACTGACTTCAAGTGCTGAAAACATGCTCATGCGTCTTTCCCCTCGTTAATGGCCTGCACGATCCGGTGAAACTCGCTGCGAATAAACTGAATGCCGATGCGGAATTGCAACTGGGTTTCGGCCAGCAGCAACCCTTCCCGGTCCATGCTTACGTCGTTGCCGTCCGGGCGCTGCAGCAGTCCCGCTACTTTGTGGGCGACCGGTCCCAGGCTGGCCTGCTCCGGATTTCCCACCGCACGGTCAAGCTCGGCGCGGAAATTGACATCTCGTGTCCGATACCCCGGCGTGTCAAGGTTCGCCATGTTATTGACCACCAGCGCCTGGCGATCCGAGGTGACATTCAGGAAGCGTTCCAGAAATTGAATGATCGGCATCGAGCTCATCAGGCGTACCTCCTCGGCGGCAGGCCGAATTCCCGGATCTTGTTGCGAATCGTCCGCAAACTGATTCCCAGCATCTCCGCCGCGTGGGTGCGGTTGCCGCCTGTGAGTTGCAGAGTGGTCTCCAGAAGCTGACGCTCGAGTTCGCGGATGGGGGTTCCCGCTTGCAGCAGGCTCTGATCGGGGAATGCCTTCAGGACAGGCGGTTTTGACAGCTCCGCCGCCAGGTGCTCCGGTCCGATATTGCAATCGTTGTTCATGGTCACAACCCGCCGCATGAAATTGGACAGCTCGCGCGCGTTGCCCGGCCAGGCGTGCTGCTTGAGTCCCGCCAGCAAATCGGAGTGCAGTTTGGGCGCAGGGCGGCCGGCCTGTTGCGCAAACTTTGCCGCGAAGTACTCGCCCAGCACGG
>JBARIF010000271.1:0-1623 GCA_049799615.1 Terriglobales bacterium | reverse complement strand
GTCTGGTTCCTTCCGACTCCCTCTCGTTCCTTTCCGTTCCCTCTGGCCGTGCCGTGACAGCGCAACAATGACGTACAACTTATTGGATTTCAACGGTACTGACAGCCCGTTCTTGATCCTCTAAGGAGTTCTTTCACCCGGCTTACCGGACCCAAGTCGGACCCAGATTTGGAGAGAATGCCGCATCCTAGGGAGCTTGTCGAACGCGGAACGGAGCCGCGGACTTGTAAAAATCCAATCGGTCAACACGAGGATGAAGCAGATCCACGTGAAATAGCGGTCGCGAATGGTTTGTCGCTAGCCTTGATCGGAAACGCCTCGGGGAGAGTGCAGGGGACGGAGCGGAATCTCGATCCGAGGCGTTTTCGATAAGGAGACTAGGAGGAAGCCGCTGGCGTTTGCGGCGGACGCGGTGTGCTATGGGATTTGAACGGCAGCCTGGATCTGAACGGAGCTTGGGGAGGGCGGCGAGGCGTGGTGGGAATGCCATTCGGATGGTCGGAGTGGCGGCTGAGATGAGCCAGAGCGCATGCGGACAGTTGCCTGCGAGGTAGTAGAGAGGAAGCAGATACACGGGTGCGTCCGCGTGCCAGAGCACATCCTCGGGTCGAGAGCGGTAGAGGGGTTAGGAAGAATCGAAGTAAGAGCATGTTGATAATTCCGCAGCGGTAAATCTCTGAACCACGATCATGGTCGCGCCGCAGCGTGGGCAATGCCAAACAGAAGACCCCTCCGCCGAAGCTGTGCAGGGTCCAGCTTCGACTAGCGTGGAGGAGTTGCTCGACAGCAGATGTCGGGATAGAGCCAAGCGGGAAGCACGAAAGCGATTGGCGAGGAAGCCAAAGTGACGGATGCGCACGAATCCCCTGGGGAGCACGTGCAGAAAGAAGCGCCGTAAGAACTCGGTGGCCGCAAGTGTCATCATGCCATGCTTGCCGCCGTGGGCGTAATCCTTCCAGCGAAAGGTGACGCGTTCTTGGTCGAAGGCCAACAAGCGATGATTGGAAATGGCCACGCGATGGGTGTAACGGCCGAGGTAGCGCAACCCCTGCATGGGTCCGCCAAAGGCGGGCTTGGCATAGACGACCCAGTGGTGGCGGTGCAGGCGGCGGATGAGTTTTGCGAACTGCTGGGGATCGGCGAGGGCGGCGGCGGGGCCGGCGCAGCATAGCTTCTTGCGGCGGTGGAGCCGTTTGAGGCCAGCCAGGAACTTGCCGCGAAAGACGCGGCTAAGGACTTTCACGGGTAAGAAGAAAGGATAGCGTGGGCGGATCCAGCGACGATGATCTGGCGAGAGTCCGCCCGCGGGAATGGCGCAGTGAATGTGGGGATGCAGGAGCAGGTTCTGACCCCAAGTGTGCAGGATGCTGATCATGCCGATCTCGGCGCCCAGGTGTTTGCGATCGATGGCAATCTCGAGCAAGGTTTGAGCACTGGCGGTGAACAGCAGGTCATAGAACAAACGTGGGTTCTCCAGGGCCAGCACATTGAGTTCGTGAGGCACAGTGAACACGACATGGAAGTAGCTGGTGGCCAACAGTTCGCGCTCGCGGGCCGCCAGCCAGAGTTCGCGGGCTTGTGTTTGGCACTTGGGACAGTGCCGGTTTCTGCACGAGTTGTAAG
>JBARIF010000270.1:0-4984 GCA_049799615.1 Terriglobales bacterium | reverse complement strand
ACTTTCCACCTTCTGAATTGTTCTTACAGGTATCCGTCTCGAAGCGCAAAAATCAAAGTCAAAGGCGTCGGACAGAGCCTGCCCTGAGCGAAGTCGAAGGGAGTGTCCGACCCACACGCGCCTACTTCTTTTTCTTCTTTCCGAACAGGCTGCCCAGCGCGTCCACGGGAGAAGCGGAATCGCCGGAAGAATTCTTGCCTCCGGTCAATCCCCCTAAAGCGTTGCCCAAGCCGCCCTTCAGCTGGCTCCCGACCATGCCCTTTACATCCGGCATGAATTTGGGATCGGAGGTGGTGCCCTGAATGAAGAAGGGGATGCTGCCGCCTTTGCCCCCCAGGCCCGCCATCTGGGAAAGCCCGGTCACCACGCCCCCGGAAAGGCTGGCATTCATTTTGTAGTCGAGCGCTCCGCCGGGGCTGATGGTCCCATTTCCCGTGACTGTGCCGAGAGCGGGAATGGTCAGGTTGATGTTCTGTGTTCGCACGCCCTCGGGGGCCACACGCGCATCCGTGCTCAGGTTCTGGATAGAAGTGTCTGATCCCGTTTGCGCTCCAGACAGCGCCGAGATGGCGGACATTTTGGAAGCCAGGTTGAAGCCCTGGAGCTTTGTCTGTGCCAGTCGAATCGGACCCACGATCACCAGCTTGTCAACCGGCCCCGTGATACCCACGTTGACGGAGAGCGTTCCGCCCTGCAGCTTTGACCCGGAAGGCAGAATGATGCCGAGCGCCGGAAGCATGGCCTGGAGGTCGTCCACCGGCATGCCATCGGCGTTGAGTTTCATGTTCAGGATGGTGGATTCGCCCTGGCTCTGGTAAGTGCCGGTGAGCTTGGCCAGGGCCTTGCCCAGGGAAACGTCGCCTTGGGTCAACGTCCCCCCCTGCTTTTGCAGGTCGAAGTCAGTGGCGTACTTCACTGTGACTGGCTGGGTTGCGGGCGTGCCCTTTATCGCCAGCTTGAGCTTGTCAGCCTTGAGCGTGCCGCTGGTGCGCAGCACGTGGCCGTCGGATTTGAGCGTGCCGTCAAAGTCGGCGACGCCGGCAATTCCGGTGGATGGGTCCACGAATCCCGAGGCGGTCAGGTCGAGGCCCTTGACGTTGATCTGCGCCTCGATCGGACTCGCCGAAACGTCGCTGGAGTTGATGGGCCCCGCCTTGCCATCAAGCTTCGCGGTGCCACCGGCCGGAAGGTTCGCGCTGATGGTGAAAGGGAACTGTGAGCTCGGTGAGAAGTCGCGCACGCTGATGTCCACGTTGTCGTACACGTGCGGCTTGATGGAGGAATTCGCGCGGTTTACTGAGAGCTGGCCATCCTTCACGTTGAGCTTGCTGACGGAGAGGTTCGGAGTGGACGTGGGTTCGCTAGCGGCCTTCGGGGTTGGCGCGGTCTTGCTGCCCAGACTGGAAAAATTCCATTTCCCGGCGGCATCACGCAATAGCGCGATCTGGGGCCGGTCCAGGGTGATATCCGTGACATGCAGCGTCTTTGAAAAGATCAGCGGCATCACTTCGACGCCCACTTTCAGGGACTTGGCGCGGATGAAGGGGTCCTTGCTGAAAGCCGGATCGTCGGCGATGGAGAGATCTTCCGCCGAAACGCTTCCGGAAAGGATGGAGAGACTGAGATTGCCGACTTTGACTTCGCGGCCGAGGGCCTCGGTAAGCTCAGACTCCAGCTTGGGACGGAAGCTGTTCACATTGATCAGGAAAGGAAGGGCAATGACGATGAGCAGCAGAACCGCAATGACGATCCCGACAATTTTCAGCGCTTTCATGACAGAAACTCCTTCACGAACCTTGGATTCTTGAGAGGGCCGGCAACACGGTGGAGTAAGCCGCGAGTGGCACCCAGTCTACCAAAAATCGAACTACCGGGGCTCCTGGGTGAGCTCCGGATTGGGGGTGGGGCCGTTGTAAAGTTCCTTCTGCCGCTGCTCCCGCTGTTGGTTCATCATGCGGGTGGTTGTCTCCATCTCGGCGCGCGCTTCCGGGGTCCGGCCCAGGTGTTGCAGCAATTGCCCGCGCAGGTAGTGGACGCTTGAATTCCCGGGATCGAGTTTCGCGGCGGCGTCAACCTCAGCCAGCGCTTGAACGTATTTGCCTTCCCGCTGGTAAACCTGCGCCAGCTGGTAATGAGAACTGGACAGGCTGGGATCGAGACGCAAGGCCTGGCGCAGACTGCGCTCCGCCTCCTGATTATTTCCCAGTTGCGAGTTCACCAGTCCCAGCTGGTCGTAGTTGTAAGCCACGTCGGGTTCAAGGGCTGCGTCTTTCTGGAATTCCTCCCGGGCCCGCGCCAGCTCCTGTTTCCGGTAGTAGGCGATTCCCAGATTGAAGTGGACAAAGGGAAGTTTGGGATCGGCCTTGGCGGCGAGCTCAAGCTCCTTGATGGCCTCGTCATACTCTTGCCGGTTGATGTGGGCCTTGCCCAGCAGGAGGTGCAACTCGGGAGAATCCTGGCCGGTTTCGGCGAGTACGGCAAAGGCCCGTTGCTCAAGATCGGGCCGTGCCGACTTGCCGGCTGCAATTCCCAAAACGTACAGATAGTTCAGCTGGCTCGAAGCCTGCGGCCAGAGCGGCTCGAGCATGGCGATGGCATCGGCGTAACGTTCGGTGAAAAAGTAACAGAGTCCCAGCAGGTAGCGCGCCTGGTAGGAATCCGGGACGTCGTGTACCACCGACTCAAAGGGGGCAACGGCAGCGCGAAAGTTGTTTTGCCGGTAGTAGGCCAGGCCGACGTTGAGGCGAATTCCTGAAATCCGCGGCGCCAGGTGTTCGGCCTTGTGCAACATTTCCAGAGCCGGTGTCCACTGCTTGCGCCGCATGTAGATAACGCCTAAGTTGGCATAGGCGCCGGCGGCCTGCGGGTCCACGGCGAGCACGCCGCGAAAGGAACGCTCGGCCAGGTCGAGATTGTTCTGCTTGAGGGCGTCTTCGCCCTGCTGAAACAGCTGCTGCGGACCCGGGGATGGGTGTTGCATCGGCGCAGTCTGGGCCTTCATACCTGATAGCAGCGCGAGGAGAACAAGCGCGAGCAACCTTGACAGTGATTTCACTGTGCTGTAGTGTCCGCCAGCAACGGCCTGCAATTCAAGCCGGCGCTGGCAAATGGGTAATCGGCAATTAGCAATTGGCTAAATGACAATGCTAAGGGCTGCCGTCAATCATTATGGTAAAGACCTCAGTCATCACCATCCGGGACGTGGCCAAGGAGAGCGGCTTTTCCTCGACCACGGTTTCCATCGTTCTCAATAACGCTCCCCTGGCGCGCTACATTCCGCCGGCCACCAAAAAGCGAATCGAGAAGGCGGCGAAAAAGCTGGGATACCGTCCCAACCTGTTTGCCCGTTCGCTGCGCAGCAAACGCAGTCACACCGTCGGCGTGATGGTCTTCGACATGACCGACCCCTACTGCACGCTCATTCTGCGTGGCATTGAGAATTCTCTCTACCAGTCTTCCTACCTGCCTATCCTTACCGATGTGCACAACGAACGCAGCCGCTTCGAGCGTTATCTGGAGATGCTGCTGGACCGCCGGGTGGAAGCACTGATCGTGCTGGCCAACTGGTTGTTTGTCGATATTGATGTTCTGGCCGACCTGGAGAAGAGCAGCATCCCGACAATTATGATCGGGCGCGAGCTGCGCACCGACACTGTCAGCTCGGTGATCGTGGACAACGAACTGGGAGCGCAACTCGCGGTCGAACATCTGTACCAGATGGGACACCGTAAGATTGCCTTCATTCGCGGGCCCAAGACCCTGGCGGACAGCGCGCCGCGCTGGCAGGGAATTCGTTCGTTCGCGAAAAGCACGGGTCTGGAACTCGATCCCCGTTTGATTGTGGACCTGCCGGAATCGCAAGATCCGATTTCAAGTTTTGAAGCGGGCTACAAATTAACGGAGGAACTGATCAAGCGGAAGCGGCCGTTCACTGCATTGATGGCCTTTGACGATGTAACCGCGTTTGGCGCGATACGTGCATTAGCCAAGGCTGGTCTGCGCGTTCCCGAGCACTGCTCGGTGATTGGCTTTGACGACGTCGCGGCGTGCAGTTTCTACACTCCGCCCCTCACCACGATTCGCCAACCCATGGAAGCCATGGGAGCGATGGCCGCGAACCTGGTGATTGAAGGCATCAATGGAGTTCTGGAAAAACGGGAAATATCGGCAGTCCACCGCAAGATGGCCCCCGAGCTGGCGGTGCGAGAGTCCACCCGCAGCCTGCCGTAGGGAAAAACCCGGTCAAAAACTATTTTTCTGTGGTCATCTAAAAAGCAGACGGGGCTCATTTCCCGCCTTTTTTTCTTGACACCTGCGATCGACCTATCGGAAGATTCAGGCCATTGATTCGTTTTAATAAACGCTTTCACTTAAATACGCAGGTCAGGCTGGGGTGCTCGTGAATTGGGCACAGGCAGGACATTGAATCCGCTGCCCGGTTTGTCATGATTCCGATGGCAGGCAGGTTCCAGCAGTCTTCGGGGCAATTGAAAAAATATTTTGGGGGTATCTATGAAGTTCCGCATGCTTTGGCTAGGGAAACTCTGAATAAGCCCCTGTCGTTAAGGTAGTAAGCGTTCAGTGCCGGTTCAGAGGTTCGGATTTGGTTACTCCGCAGTCGCAGACCCGTTGCGGCAGCGCTAAGCCGGGGCCAGAAGCAGCAGTTTTTTCCGCAACAGATACAGGTTCACCAGGGCGCACACCGCAAACAGCTGGTTGGCGTTCTTCTTCAGTCCGCGATAGCGCAGCTTCACGAATCCGAACTTCAGCTTCATCACCCCAAACACGTGTTCCACCTTCGACCGCACCGTCGACTTGCTCCGGTTCTTCGCTCGCTCCCCTTCGTCAATGCGGTCTTTGTAGCGATAGCGCCGATGGGTACAGTCCTGCGCCTGGGGCGCGCACTCGCGAATCACTTCGGTCTGTCCGCGATAAGCCTGATCGCCCCACACCCGCGTTTCTTCGCCGTGCAAGAGATCGGGCA
>JBARIF010000269.1:0-10740 GCA_049799615.1 Terriglobales bacterium | reverse complement strand
CACCGGCACCTTCCAGGCTCGCCGGATTCGACAGGTGCCTGAGCATGGGATGCGCAGCGGCGCCTACAGGCCCCGTGAGTACTGCACCTACACCGGCCAGAACTCCTTGCAGCATTTCCCGCCGCGTCACGGCTCCACGGGGTGCAAGCGGATTCAAGACGATGGGGAGCTTGGCGTTTTCAGTCATAAGCAACACTCAAGGTGCAACCCGCGACCAGGGCAGACTAGGAACAACGCAATCTGTCACTGGGACTTCAAGTCTGCGAAGTAACCCTTAACCACGCGCGCGTAATCCGCAATCGCGATTTCGGGATCTTCCAATTCCGGATGCCACACCTTCTCCCACTCAAAGCAGTAGTAACCCTGGTAGCCGGACGCATGCAGCACCTCAATTTGGTGCCGGACGGGAATATTTCCCCGGCCCGTCAGAACGTACTTCCGATCGGGACCCGCGCCCACGGCATCCTTCAAGTGCGTGTGTCGAATCCACGGACGCAGGGCAGCCACCGTGACCTCGGGGGCTTCGTTCGAACTCGCAAAGGTGTGGAAAGCATCCCAAAGCAGGCCAACGTGCGGGGAATCGGCGCGCCCCAGCACTTCCTGCAAGACGGCGGAGGAGGTGAAATCGTCGTGCGATTCGATCAGGACCGTGACCTTTCGTAGTCCCGCGTACTCCCCCAATTCGCGCAGCCCCGCCGCCACCTGTTTCTTGAGATTTCCGCTGGGCAGGGTCGGATGCCCGGAGTCCGAACTTTTTCCGAAGACACGCACGTAGGGAGCCCCCAGTGAAGACGCGAGATCGATGAAGCGCCGGGCGTCCTCGAATCCGTTGGCGCGCGCTGCCGGATCCGCCTCGCCCACGTCCGTCGAACTGCTCACACAAGCGATGCGCAAGTTATGAGAGGCAATCGCCCGCTTGGTCTCTTCGATGCGCTGGGCGGCGAAAACGGGATGCGAAGGCAGATCGAGTTTTCCCTCCAGGCCGCGCAGTTCGACAGCGGCAAATCCATTTTGCGAGGCGAAGTCCAGGATTTTCCCGAAGTCCCACGCCGGACAACCCAGGGTTGAGAACGCGATGGGAACCGGCTTCGCGGGTGTGTCCCACGCAAATGCAGATGACATAGCAGTCACGGTAAAAGCCTGGACGAAACCACGGCGTGTCGTTTTCATGCTCAGCCCGCCTTCTCGCGCGGCCTCCGGGTTCGCGCCTTACTTCTCGGAGGAAGTTCTCCAGTAGGCCTGGTGCCCAATGTAGTCATCGTCCGCGAGGTTCGCAATAATCAGCCGCCGCACTTCGAGCGGATCGATCGGACCCTGCCGCTTGTATACCACTTCCCCACCGGGCCGGATCAGCATGGTGTACGGAACAGCCGCATTCCACTCGGAATCGAAGGCAGCCATAAGTGCGTAGATATCGGTCGACCCCAGCAGGAGGTTGCGGCTGGTCGCATGTTGTTTTTCGAGGGCGGAGAAAACACCGGGCTGCTCATCGGGATAGTTGATGCTCACGGTTACCAGGTCGAAGGCCCGGTGGCCGTACATGCGATACATGGTTTCGAGGTCCGGCAACTCCTTGAAGCAGGGCCCGCACCACGTCGCCCAGAAATTGACCAGGACGAGCTTCCCGGTCTGGTTCTTGCGTAAGGATTTTAGCTCCTCAGCGCTTGCCGGCTGTACCTTGACCGGCTGGCTTTCGATTTCTGCCAGCTCTTCTTTCCGGCCTTCCTCTTTGTACAACCATTTGGTGGAACAGCCAACCGACGGAGTCTTCGCCACGGAAACAGGCTTGTTCACAAGCAGCGCGTCAATCGCGTTGCGCGCATCCTTAACGGTTACCAGAGGCTCACGCGGATTGTTGTCCAAGCGGCCTTCATACCGCAGTCTTCTCTCGCCATCAAAAATAAACAGATGAGGAGTCGCGGTCGGACCATAAGCGCGGGAAAGTTTCTGCGTTTCGCCGTCATAAAGGTACGGGAAATTGAAATGGCGGTGGGCTGCCCGCGTCTTCATGTCCTCGAACGAATCGCCAACGTCCGTGTAGCCCATTTCATCCAGCCGAACGGCATTGGGGTTGTTGGGTTCGATCGCCACCAAGACCACTCCGCGGTCGCGATAGTCAGCGGCCAACTCCTTAATGCGGCCCTCGTACAGTTGCGCGGTGGGACAGTGGTTGCATGTGAATGCAATCACCAGCACCTTGCTGGCGGCGTAGTCCTTCAGGCAATGCGTCTGGCCGTCGATGCCTGGCAGGCAGAAATCAGGAGCGGCCGCGCCCATTGCCAGGGTGAGGGGCCCGCCCTCGTCGCTGAACGCAGGCAGGGTCAAGAAAGAAAGAATGAGTAGTGCTGCGCACAAAAGACGACGGGACATGCGGGGGACTCCGGTTGACTTAGCTGCTATTCCAGTATTGAATCGTTTTATCTTCAAATTGTAAATACATGGTGAAAAGAACTTTCGGAACCGTCGACGAAATCGCTGTCACGCTCGCAGTTTTTGTCTGCCTGTTTGGACACAATCCCCCCTCCGCCTATGCCCAAAGTAGTTCCAATCGCCCGGCATCCGAGGTTGCAACCGTCCGAATCGAGACGAATCCCGGGCGCGTCTTGAATTCATTTGATCCCGATCAAGCGCTGGGCAGTTCAATCGACGTCCTCTCCCGCACCGGTATCGACAAGGTGTACACCCCGCACATCATCCAGGAATCTCTTTCCGCAGGTTGGGGTCCCATCACCTATAGGAACAACACCGAACTGCGCATGGCCGCCTGGCACTGGACCGAGAACGGAACCTGGAGCGATCCTGTCCACAGGAGCGGGTACTTCACCGGAAGCACCGAACTCGGAGAACCCCTGCGCTATATTCTGGCCTATGCCCTGCCCCACCGCGGGTTCTCAACCAGCGGGGACCGCCCGGTGCAGGGTCCGAACCTGATCTACTGGAAAAGCAACCCCTACCTGACCAGCAAGTTTACCGGCGAGAGCGATGCCCTGCATCCCCAGTGGGTGGTGGTGGATCTGAGAACGGTGCAAGCCGTGAACGCCGTCCGCATTGCCTGGGCGAATCCCTATGCGACTGTCTACCAAGTCGAGTACTGGGTCGGCAAAGATGCGCTCGACTTCGATCACGGGCCGGACGGCGAGTGGAAGCTGTTCCCTTCCGGCATGGTGAAGAATGGCCAAGGTAGCACAGTGACTCTTTCGTTGGCCTCCCAGCCATTCTCCACGCGGTTCCTGCGCATGCTGATGACGGAGTCTTCCAACACCTGCGACTTGCATGGGTCAGATGACGTTCGCAATTGCGTTGGGTACGCCATCCAGCAGATTCAGGCGGGCACGCTGGATTCCGGCGGCGCCTTTGTCGATGCCGCCAAGGATGCCTCGGGCGACACTGCTCCCGCGTTCGCTTCCTCGTCGATCGATCCGTGGCATTCCGAGACAGACGTCAACGCCACGGGAAACTACCAGCATAGCGGCTTCGATCTTTTCTTCACCAGCGGGCTTACCAATCATCTGCCCGCAATGATTCCGGTCACGATGCTCTACGCCACGCCGGAGGACTCGGCCGCGCAGGTTGCCTACATCGAGAAACGGGGCTATCCGATTTCATACATCGAGATGGGCGAGGAACCGGACGGCAAGCATGCCATGCCCGAAGACTATGCTGCGCTGTATATCCAGTGGGCAACAGCCATTCACAAGGTGGACCCCAAATTAAAGCTGGGCGGCCCGATCTTCGAGGGAGTCAATGAAGACATTCACGTGTGGCCGGACGTGCGCGGCCGAACCTCCTGGATGGGCCGCTTCGTCAGTTATCTGAGAACGCACGGACGCATTTCCGACCTGGCCTTCGTCTCTTTTGAGCATTACCCATTCGAGAATCCCTGCGGCATTACATGGAAGAACCTGTATTCCGAACCGGGATTGATGAAGCACATCCTCCAGGTGTGGAGGGACGGCGGGGTTCCCGGCAATATTCCGTTGATCGTTACGGAGAGCCATCTGGCAGCGAGCCTTATCGGTCCGATGAGCACGATCTTCGCCGCACTGTGGCTGGCGGACAACATCGGCTCGTTCTTCGAGGGGGGAGGAGCGGCTTTCTACCACTCCCCGATTCAGCCGCAACCGGTGCAGGACAGTTGCCTGGGGTGGGCGAGCTGGTCGAACTTCGTCGCCGACAAGGATTACAACGTCACCGGGTACACGTCGCTGTACTTTGCCGCGCACATGATCAACCTGGAGTGGGTGCAGCATCGCTCCGGTATCCACCAGATGTTCCCTTCCTCGACCACCATCAAAGACGACGAAGGCAATGCGCTGGTTACCACGTACGCCGTGCATCGTCCGGATGGGAACTGGTCCGTGCTGCTGGTCAATCGCGACCAGTCGAGCGCGCATGCCGTCCGCGTCACATTTGAGAACTCAGCAGATAAGCGGAAAGGCTTTTTCTCCGGCACGGTCGCTTTCACGACCTTTGGCAGCGAGCAGTACGAATGGAGGAATGACTCAACCAACAGTCATGCGGACCCGGACGGGCCGCCAGTCGGCGTCAGCATCCCTTCGAACCCACAAACGGTCTTCACACTGCCCAAAGCGTCCATTACGGTGTTGCGTGGCAAGGTGAAGGGCCTGGCGAACTAGCCTCAGCAGGCTGCGCATTTTGCACTAAGCGTTCTCGTCGCTGTTCGGAACGTTCACTCGCTCTGCAGGGAGTACTTCTTTTATGAAACGCATATTTCTCCTGTTCCTCTGTGCCCTATCAGCTGTGGCCGGAGCAACCGCGTCGAATGCGGCAGAAAAGACCGATCGTCAGGTGGCCATCACCATCGATGACCTGCCCGCTGCTGCAGGCTCGATGTCGGGCGCGGCGATTACCGAGATGACTGCGAAATTACTCACTACGCTGCGTGATCAGAAGGTGCCAGTGGTCGGATTTGTCAACGAGAAGAAGCTTTACAAATTCGGAGAGGTCGACGAGCGCATTAAAGCCCTGCGGATGTGGCTCGACTATGGCTTTGAACTTGGCAATCACACCTTTAGCCACTCCTCGCTCAACCAGGCGGGATTGAAGGCCTGGGAAGATGACGTGATTCAGGGCGAAAACGTAACTCGCCTGCTGCTCGCGGAACACCACATGAAACTCCGCTATTTCCGGCACCCGTTCCTGGACACGGGCCGTGACCTTCAAACCCGGCGCCAGGCGGAAGCATTTCTGGCGGACCGCGGCTACCGCATCGCCCCCGTGACTCTGGACGCGTGGGACTGGATGTATGCCCCGGTTTACGACGACGCTAAGAAGCGCGGGGACGCGAAATTGCAAGACGACCTCGTAAAGAGCTACCTCTCCTACAGCGATTCGGTATTCGCCTACGCGGAACAGCTTTCCAGGCAGACTCTCGGCTATGAACCAAGGCAGATTTTGCTGCTGCACGGCAATCAACTGGAAGCCGACCACATCGGCGAGCTTTTAGACGTCCTGCGGAAGCGAGGCTATCGCTTCGTTTCCCTAACAGACGCGTTGGGCGATCAGGCTTACGGTCTGCCCGATACTTATATCGGAGAGGAAGGAACCGGGTGGCTCGATCACTGGGCCATTACGATGGGCAAACCTCCGCAGGGCGCGCCGGCGTTTCCTCAATGGGTAATCGATCGAGCACAACCCCTGCACCAACCGCAGCCTTAGGCACCATTGACCTCACGGCTTTTTCGCGGTAACGGCGTTCATACCCGCCAAGATCTCGGCGGCCTCGTCGACATCCAGGTCGCGCTAGCGTGCCGAGACAACCCGTCTCGTGAACAGCCCGCAGGCTGGCAGGGCCTCAGGTCTGACTCATGGTGAAGAAGCAACATCGACAATCTTGCGCGCAAGTTCGATGAAATCCAGCGAGTTCTGCTGTCCTTCCAGGTTTGACAGGATTACTACTCCAAACTGTCGTTCCGGCAAAAGATACAGCACACTGCTGAAGCCCTGCTGATCTCCGCCGTGGCCAGCCTCCTGCAACCCGCGATACTTGCCAATCGGGCCACCTCGGAAGAAGCCGAGGCCGTAGATTGTCGGCTTTTTGTCACGAGTCGGCGCCGGTGTGAGCATCTGATCTAGAACCGCCTTGGGAACCAAACTTGCCGAGTACAGCGCAGCCACGAAATTGCCCATATCTCGCGCGCTCGAATCGATTCCACTCCCGGGAGGCTTGTTGCTAATGTCCACGAATACCGAGTTTTGCAGTTCGCCACTGGCCGTAACCCTGTACCCCCGCGCCCGCTGCGGGATAATCGCGAAAACGTCGTCCAGTCGTGTAGCCGGCATCCGTGCAGGCTCGAAGATCGCCTGCCGCATGTAGCGGTCATAGCTGGTACCGGAAGCGCCCTCGATCACGCAACCGAGTACGATGTAGCCGTAGCTGGTGTACTTCATCTTGGTTCCAGGTTCAAACTCCAGCGGATCGTTGGCGAACTGAGTCAATGCTTCCTTGATGGTCGAGTAGTGCTTGGTGTTGATAGTTTCTTCTTCGTTCCGGTAATCGCGGATGCCGCTCTGATGGGAGAGAAGTTCCCTCGTCGTGATCGGCCAGGGCTTCCCGGGAAAGTCTGGACAATACGTCTGGATGGGGGCATCGAGGTCCAGTTTTCCTGCGTCGACCAGCTTCATGGTGGCGGTCGCAGTGATGGATTTGGATAACGATGCGATGCGGTAAACCGTATCGGCGGTGGAGGCCACGTTGTTCTCAACGTCGGCCAGACCGTAGCCCTGGGTGAGGATGACCTGCCCGCGATCAACCACGGCCACTGACAACCCCGGCACATGGTGATTCGAAACGTAGGAGGTAATCAGAGAGTTGATAGCCAGAGCGTGCTGAGACGCCGTCTGCGTGGATGCTTGACGGCAAGCTGCCAACAATAGGACAGCAAGCACACAACTCTTTGCTTCTCGGGACGCCACTGTTCTGCTCCAGGGAACCAGCGTGATCGCACCGCGCGACTGCCTTTGAGCTTAGCATTTCCGCATCGCTGAGGTGGGCCAGCGATCTGGCCGAAGTCCCACGCATCGTTGTGATCACCTGTTTGAGTGCGGCGTTTTCGCGACGAAAGGTGTCGAGGGGATGTCCGGGTTCAATGGATGCGTCGGAACCAGTTTGACGAGTACATCGCGCGTGACTTGCGAATGCAGGTCGCACATCGCGCGTACTTCGTCGACGGGCATGCCCTCGGCCATCAGTTGTTGCTCCATGGCCATGATCTCGGTCACGTCCGTCTCGCCGACGATTTTGCGGAGTTGTTCTTTGACAAGTTCGGGAGCGGCCCCCGCATGAAGGTGCTGGATGATCTCTTTGAGGGCGGAAATTCGATGCGCCCGATTGTCAATCAATTCGCTCACGGTTTTCTCCTGAAGACAGACTAGGCGGGCGGCAGGAATCAGACGATGACTTATTTCACGGGACGAACCGTCGTCACAACATCGTTCTCCCATCCCGTAGGGCAGGCTCGAGCGCGGCAGTCCGGTACAATAACGAGCGTGCCGAAATCGAAAGTGACATGTGGGCAAACGCTCGCGAGAGTACCGATTTTCTCCGGACTCACGGAAGGCGAGTTGGCTTTTCTGGCGCAACGCGCCGTTCCGCGTCGGTATACGGCGGGTGAGAGCGTGTTCGGCGAAGGTGAGCCTTGCTCTGGACTCTATGTCGTCGAGTCAGGCCACGTTCGAATCTTTAAGAGTTCAAGCAATGGACGCGAACAGGTACTCAGTATTGATGGTCCAGGCAGTTCCATCGCCGAACTTCCCGTCTTCGATGGCGGGAACTATCCCGCGTCTGTAACGGCGATTGACGATGCCACGCTGCTCTTTGTCAGCAAACAGGATTTTCAGGCGTTGTGCCTGGCCCATCCTCAGGTGGCGCTGAAGGTCTTGCGCGTGGTCGGTGCGCGCTTGCGCCGGCTGGTTGGCATAATCGAAGAACTCTCATTCACCACAGTGCGTCACCGGCTGGCTTCGTTTCTGTTGCGTCTCGCCCGGAAAGAAGGTAAACGCTCCGACGCGGGCGTGGAAATTACATTGCCCGCCAGCAATCAGGAATTGGCGTCGCACATCGGCACGGTCCGCGAACTCGTTTCCCGCAACCTTTCTCGCCTCCAAGCCGAGGGGATGCTCAAGATCGACGGCCGCTCAGTAACTATCTCCAACTTGAAAGCCTTGGAAGCCGAAACAGATTCTCCTGAGTAGTCGGAACTTCCGGGACCCACCCTCCCCCTGATTCCCTTGATCTGGATAATGTTTTGCCCATCGTTGCCCTTCGTGACAAAAGTCATCGGCACGGATCCTTCGCTCCGCTAGCTTTAGAACATCAAGCGCGGCCTGTAGGCATCGAGCTGGGTCGTAAGGAGAATGCAATGAACATGACCGCCGAGAAGGCCGTTCGTGAATTAGCGTTGGAGCATGCTTCTGCCACGAGAATCTTTGAAACACTAGGCATTGACTACTGTTGCGGGGGCAACAAGTCGCTGGAAGAAGCGTGCCGTGCTTCCAACCTCTCGATCGACCAGGTGATCGACTCGCTGGAGATGGCCGAGCAGGCCGCACATGCCGCCCAGAAAGACCGAAACTGGCAAACCGAGCCCCTCGCCGACCTCATCGCACACATCAAGAGCACTCACCATAAGTACACGCGTGAGGAAATGGCTCGTCTCATTCCTCTCTTAGACAAGGTGTGCTCCGTCCATGGCCAGAACCATGCCGAACTGCAGAATGTCCGATCCAGTTTTCAGGGCCTGGTCCAAGAGCTGACTACACACATGATGAAAGAGGAGCGAGTGCTGTTCCCCTACATAGTGAGGATGGAGGAGGCCGTAATCCAGAAGGAACCGGTTCTTCCGCCGCCGTTTGGCAGCGTGCAAAACCCCGTATCAATGATGGAACACGAGCATGATTCCGCTGGCAACGTACTGCGTGCCATGCGCGAAGCCAGCGGTGGTTATGCCGCTCCGTCTGATGCGTGCATAAGCTATCAGACCTTGTACAAAACGTTGGCAGAGTTTGAAGCCGATCTGCACCAGCACATTCACCTGGAGAACAACATTCTGTTTCCGCGTGCGATTGCGATGGAAAAGGCGCACTAACGGGAGCGCAAAACCATGTCCGCACTGCCAACGCGCATTGAGAAAGAAGTGGGCCGGCCGCTCACGCCGCTGCAGATCTTCAACATAACAGCGGCGCGAGAAACGACACTATCGCGCCTACTAGTGCTTTACATCAGCACGGGGCTGCTGTTCATGTTGTTGCCGGGAACATTTCTAGGAGTTTGGAATTTGTTGGCGATCAGCAGTCATCGCGCTGCAGATTCTGTCTCCCCTTCGTGGATTCAAGCACATGGCCATGCCCAGATCTTCGGTTGGATCGGGACATTCATTCTGGGCATAGGTTTCTATTCCATTCCGAAGCTGCGTCGCCTAGCAGGCTGCTGAAAAATCTCGATTGAACACGGTCTAGCTCTCTTCGTGGCTGATTCTGTGGTCTGTGGGGTCTGGTGTTTGTTTTGATTTCGCCAGGAAGTGTGTCGTTCTGGCCGCTTGCGCGCCTTTTAGGCACACTTCGGCATCAGCGTCCGCATGCGAACCAAGTTGTAGGCCGCCGCTGCCAGGGTGAACATCCAACCCACTCGC
Source organism: Terriglobales bacterium (assembly GCA_049799615.1). Lineage (GTDB taxonomy): Bacteria > Acidobacteriota > Terriglobia > Terriglobales > Acidobacteriaceae > JAIQFF01. The sequence goes on along the minus strand of JBARIF010000269.1, from coordinate 1,090 downwards.
TCTAGTCCACAATGTCTTAGCTTGCGCAACAGCCCGACCGTCTTCATCCAGCCGAAAACTTCTTCGATCCGTTTCCGCTTCCTCTGGCTTATCTCATAGCCGAGGTGTCGAGTCGTGCGTTGGTCCAGCCGGCTCCGACGACGACTCTGGTTTTGCGCCACATGGGGCGTGATTTCCATCTGTCGCAGCTCTTCGATGAACTCCCGCTGGTCGTACCCTTTATCTGCTCCCAACGTCACTCGCCCGCAGCCGGGCAACTGTTCCGCCATCAGCAACCCGGCATGACACTCCGCCGAGCCGTAGGCCGTGGTCACATGTGCGTTCACCACGAGTCCGTTCCGATTCTCTGTCATCAGATGTCCGTGGTAGCTCAACTTGGCTTCCTTTCCTGGTCCCTTGCGGGCAAGCATGGCTTCCGGATCGGTGGTGGAACAGTGTGTCTGATTGCTGCGTTTCTCGCCGCGATAGTTGATCGTGGGGTTATTCTCGTCCCACCGTGCTGCCGGTGGTCTCGGCTCCTGGTCGTTCTTATCCTTGGCCACAGGATCGACTGGCCGAAAGCTTTTGTGTGACGCCCAAGCTTCCAGCAATGTCCCATCTACCGTAAAGTGTTCGTCACTGAGTAGCTGTCCAGCCCGTGCTTCTCCCAAAACCCCTTGAAAGAACGCTTCGGCGATGTCTCCGGCCAGCATGCGCTCCCGGTTCTTGGAAAACGTGCTGGCATCCCATATCGCGTCATCCATGCTCAGTCCCACAAACCAGCGGAATAGCAGGTTGTAATCCAGTTGCTCCATCAGCAGCCGCTCACTGCGCACCGAGTACAGCAACTGCAGCAACAAGGCCCGTAGCAGCTTCTCCGGAGCGATCGACGGCCGACCTGCTCGTGCATAGAGCTTGTTGAACCGCGGCGAGAGTTGCTCTAAAACCCGATCCACAATGACTCGAATCCGCCGCAACGGATGCTCCTGCGGCACTCTCTTGTCGGGTGAGATATAGCTGAACATCCCGTCCTGCTGCTGATCGTCTCCTCGCATTCGCAACTACTACCATGTCACCCTGTGGATTGGGAGTAGTTTTTCAGCAGCCTGCT
>JBARIF010000268.1:0-1911 GCA_049799615.1 Terriglobales bacterium | reverse complement strand
GCCAAAGAAACCCAACTGGTACGCCAGACTCTCCATCCACAAAAGCGACACGGCCGATGCTGCTGTGGCCACCGTCTCCCACACCCCCCAGCGATAAGCCGCCGCCGCCAGCACGAAAACAAAGAACAGGAAAAATGGATTGGCCATGCCGGTGGCGAAAATGGACATCAATGCCGGCCAAACAATGTCCGCCGCGTGCACCAACCGCCGGAATGAGAAGGTCGATTCCTCGCGCCGGCGCAGCAACAATATGACGACTACCCCCTGGGCGATGTAAAACGCCAACAATCCGTAAGCCCAGAAGGAGTAGCGGATTTCCTCCGGATCCATCCGTATGGCGACCAGCGCGGAAATGGCGAGGAAAACGCGGGCGGTAGCCAGCCATCGTTCGATGCGGCGTATTTCGCCGCGGTCGATGGGCGCTCTTTGCCGCCACAGAAACCGATGTCGCAGCGCTTGGAATGGCAATTGAGGACGACTCACTTGGTCGATGCCCACGATATTATTGGCTGGAAGCGAAGAAGAGCAAGCAACTCTTGCGAAGGCAGCGACGACAAGTGTGGGTCGGACACTCTTGTCCGACGCCTTTGAATTTGATTTTGATCTCGTCTAGTTCAGACAGCCAACCTCAAAACAAGAGTGTCCGAGCCACACGGTCTAAAGCTCCTTACAATAGGTCGGGCCGCCACCATTGCCCAGACTGAAGCAGGACGAAAAATCACTGCCCCCGACCACTCACTTTCAATGTCCGATCAAAAAAATCCGCCGCCGCTCCGTAGGCCCTGAACCAACTCTTCCACATCAGGAAATCGTGTATTTCGTCGGGGAAAATCAGCTCCTCGAACCGGACATGCTGGGCCCGCAGTCGTTGCGCCAGGTCCACCGTCTGACCAAACGGCACGTTGCGGTCGTCATCCCCATGAATCAGCAGCACCGGGGATTTCCAGGTTGAAACCGCAGCATCCGGAGAAGAATCAAACGCCAGCTTGGCGGCCTCCTTCGCGTCCGGAGCTCCCGGACGGTTCCCCCAGTGAGGCAGGAACACCGACCAATCGTGCACTCCGTGCATATCCACTCCAGCCGCGAACAGATCGGAATTGCGGGCCAGCCCCATCGCGGTAAGAAATCCCCCATAGGATCCGCCCCAGAGCCCGATCTTTTTTGGGTCCACCGCAGGCAAGCCTTGCAGATACTTCGCACCGGCCACGACATCTTTATATTCCGCCGCTCCCCGCCAGCTGGTGTTGGGCGCTTCCCGAAAGGCCCGGCCATACATGATGCCCAACCGATAGTTCACGGAAAGCACGACATAACCCTGGCTCGCGAGATACTGATTCATGGCGTATGCGTTGTGGTAGTAGTACATGTAATGGAAGCCCAGCATCATCTGTCGGATCGGGCCGCCATGGGTGAAGATCAGCGCAGGTCCTGGCCGGCTCCGTCCCGCGGGAACAAACAACTGTCCGTGAATCTCCAGGCCGTCTTCGCTTTTGAAGATTACCTGCTTAGGCGTGACCAACTGGCTGAACGGGAAATCGCCGGGCAGCGCCTGTCGCGCTATCATTTCCCTGCCTTTCGCCTCAAGATGAAATGGCATGGCAGGGACCGTGGCGCTCGAACCCAGGCACACAACTTGGCCACCGGTCCCGGATTCAAGTGGGCCCCACTCCATGGTTTCACCCTTGGTCAGTGGTTGCGGCTTTCCTCCCGATAACTCAACCCGCCAAAGATGACGCCGGTCCACGTCATCCTGGTTCGAGGAAAAAATGACCGAATGCCGATCGTTGGCCAGGGTGACATCTTCCACCTCGAACGAACCCGGCGTCAGCAGGGTTGCCGGACCGCCCGATGCCGCGATCGAATACAAATGATTCCAGCCATCCTGTTCGGAGGCAAAGAGAAGCTTATCGT
>JBARIF010000267.1:0-2398 GCA_049799615.1 Terriglobales bacterium | reverse complement strand
CTGCTACCTTATCCACCACACCCAAGGTTGGGTTCTGTGGGACACGGGGATCGATGATGTTGTGGCGCAATTGCCTAACCACGGAGAGGTGTTTCATGAGTGGGGTCCTGGCACGGGCCCAATCTGGCGCAAACCAATCACGCTCGCGGCTCAGCTCGAAGAGATACACGTTAAGCCTTCGGACATCAAGCTGATAGCCGTGTCACATAGCCACCCGGACCACGCAGGAAATATCGAGATGTTTCCCAACACGCTCATGCTGGTACAGAAAGTCGAGTACGAATGGGCTGGGAGCCGGCAAGATACTGTCGCCTTTGACAAGAAGCATCCGGTAAAGCTCATCGACGGCGACTACGATATCTTCGGCGACGGGAGCCTCGTGCTGCTCTCCACGCCGGGACACACGCCGGGCCACCAATCTTTGCTCGTGAGGCTCCCTAAAACTGGAGCGGTGATTCTAAGCGGCGATGTTGTGCATTTTCAGACAAGCTTCGAACATCGCTACGTCCCTGACAATAACTGGAACAAGCAGGCCTCGCTGCAGTCGATGGACAAGATTGCGGCGGTAATGGCGAAGGAACATGCACAGCTCTGGATCAACCACGATCAGTCCCAAAGCGACTCGCAAAAGAAGTTGCCAGACTATTACGAATGATGCCATCTTGACACTTGCCGAAGAGGAGTGATCGACTGAGATACTACCTCGGCCAAATCACTGGCGAGGTCCGCCTCACGCACATTAGGCAGGTTCGGACCAGCGCCCGAATTAAGAATTGTCGGCGCATTCGCCAGCCTCATGCGGCAGGGATTTTCTTGATCCGTTTCCAGCCAAGAATTCGGATTTGGAGTGTGTTCGTCGAGCGCGTCCGGGATCTCAATAGCCAGGGGCAGAATCGTTTTTCCATGCTCATACCCTGTCTGCGTTTCTATGTGCAATTCTCAATTAAATGGGGCTCCGTGTGGGGCACTTAGTCTCCAGCGCACGCAGCGCTTCAACGCTTCTGGTATGGGTGGAAGATGTAGTCCTTCGCCTTGACTGGCGTGTGGCACGCGTATCCGCAGTCCGACGGACTTTTGGCATCGGGCGTGAACTTATCGGATGCGGGGTCGTAGTTGAACACCGCGTATCCCCATCCGCCGCTCTTCGAAAATTTCTTGCTGTCCTTTTCCATCACGAAAGCCTGGGAAAAGACGTCTGGCACTTCCACGGCGAAAGGGGCCTCCGTGCTCTTCTTCAACTTCCACTGGAGCTTGACGATCATGGACCCCTCCGGGAAAGGCTGGCCGTTACCGGGGACGCCGGCTTTATACGCGTTGATCATCGTGGGATTCGCGACAATCACCTTGAGTATTTCGGTGGTTCGGGCAGAGGAGACGTCAGCCCAGTCCTCGTATCCCCGGAAGTCGGAGAACGCGATTCCGCCCGGCGATACCAGCGAGTACTTGTCCTTGTCTTGGCCTTGCGCGAAAAGGGCCACGGCGCCGAGGACGGCGAGCACAGCCACGGCTGTTGCAACAATGGTAAAGCCGCCGATACGTTTCACGGCTGTGCGTGTTTTTATCCTCTGTTCTTGCGGCACAAATTTCCTCACAAGCTCAGACATGGTGTGTTCTCCTCGCAAATGAAATTTGGCAAGCTCGATCAGCGAGCATCGCGAACGATTGCAATTAGGCCAGAGATCACGGGAGTAAAACAATTGGACCATGGTACCGACGATACCTTCGTATTAGTCGGGAAAGTAAGGTTCCTTCACCCATCGAGTTTCAGGACCAGCTCCGTCAAAGGCATATGCGTCACCCATCAACGCACGGCAGTCGATACGAAAGTATGGGCAATACCATCGTCCAATTGCGCGCCCCGTTCTGTTCTGGCTGAATGGTTATCGAGGAAACCCATGGGGACTATTAACGCGCCTGCCAAACTCACACAGATGAACGCACCTACGAAATCCGCACAGATCCGCGTGACGCGACGGTCGCCTGCATATTGGCGTGTCACGATCGATAACCCGCCGATCAACGTCATGGGCCCGGAGATGGTGAAGCAGTTCCAGGGAGTCATCAACACACTCGAGGGCGACGAGCAAGTCAAGGTGGTGGTTTTCGACAGCGCGGTCGACGATTACTTCCTGAATCACTCGGACTTCACGGGCAAGATTGAAGACCTCACCTCGCTGCCGGATGGCACCACCGGCCTGCCGCCCTGGCCGGACTTTCTCGCGCGTCTGACCCGCTTACCAGTTGCGTCCATCGCGCTCATTCGCGGCCGTGCGACCGGCAACGGCAGCGAGATCACGCTGGCCTGCGACATGAGCTTTGCCAGCCGCGAGAAGGCCATCATCTCGCAATGGGAAGTGGGTGTGGGAATGGTCGCCGGTGGCGGCCCCATGGCCCGGCT
>JBARIF010000266.1:0-9113 GCA_049799615.1 Terriglobales bacterium | reverse complement strand
AGGTAGCGAAGCGCGCGTTTCCCCGACCGCCGCGACCGCCGCAGGCGATGACGATGCGGTCGTCCGGGTGAGAGAAGTCGTGGACTTTCTCGCCAGTTTCATCGTCGTAGACGATCGTGCCCACCGGAACCTTCAGGAGGACGTCCACGCCCTCGCGGCCGGTGCGGTTGGAGCCTTCACCGTGGCGTCCGCGTTGCGCCTTGTATTCCGGATTGAAGCGGAAGTGCACCAGCGTGTTGTGGCGCTCGCTCGACTCCATGATGACGTCGCCGCCCTTGCCGCCGTCGCCGCCCGAAGGGCCGCCGCGCGGGACATACTTCTCCCTGCGGAAGGCCATGCAGCCGTTGCCGCCGTCGCCCGCCTTGACCCGGATTTTGGCCTCGTCGATGAACATCAGTCGTCAGTCTTCGGTCGTCAGCCGTCAGCAAAACCGCTCGCTGAAAGCTGACAGCTTAAACAAAAATGCCCCGGCTCCCGCGCCGAGGCTTGGGGCCGCAGTGTTTCCCGGGCGACCCTCTGATTGCTTTCCGAACGCTACTTCGCTTCCAGGGGTTCGATCATGACGAACTTGCCCATCGAACCCTTGTCGAGGAATTTGATGCGGCCGCTGATCTTGGCGAAGAGGGTGTCGTCCTTGCCGCGCCCAACGTTGAGACCCGGTTTGACCCGCGTGCCGCGCTGGCGCACGATGATGGTGCCGCCGGGGACGATCTGTCCGCCAAAAGCCTTGAAGCCTAAACGCTGCGCGTTGGAGTCGCGCCCGTTTCGTGAACTGCCCAGACCTTTTTTATGTGCCATTGATTTTCAGTTCCCAGTTCCTGGTTTCTTGTTTCAAAGCCTGCCGCAAGCCCACACCTCGGCGGGCAGGATGCCCGCCGGACAGCCGGCGAGACGCCGGCGCTACTTTTTCTTTTTTGGCGCCGACTTTTTTGGCGCTGCTTTTTTTGCTGCTGCTTTCTTGGCCGGGCCTTTGGCCGCCTTAGCCTCGGTTTTAGGCTCGTCTTCCACTTCTGCCGGCTTCACTTTCTTGGGCTTCGCCTCTTTCTTCGGGAGGTCGGGCGCGGAGAATTTCTGGCCGTCGTAGGCGATCTCCGTGATGCGGATCGCTGTGTATCCCTGGCGATGCCCGCGCAGTTTCTTGTACTGCTTCTTGCGTTTGTAATGGAAGACCAGAATTTTCGCGCCTCGGCCCTGTTCCACCACTTCACCGGTTACGAGGGCTGCTGACTCGGGGCGAGCGATCTGGCCGGGCTCACCGGAGACGGCCAGCACATCGTTGAACTCGATCTTCCCGTCGGTGCCGTTGCCTTGATTCTCGACTCGAATCACATCGCCGGGCGCCACCCGGTACTGTTTACCACCGGCGCGGATGACCGCGTACATACTTATGCCTCCGTCCAATCTTGTGCCCGTCGCGGCCTGGCGCGATTGCCGGGAACCTGCTGAATTTCCTGTGCTTGCTTTCCGCGTCGGCGCTCTAGGCAACGAATGCGGGGCGGCTCCAGAACGGAGCCGTGAGTACAGGCAAACCCATCCATTCTAGCGTGTGCTGTGGAAAAGCGTCAAACCCGCAACCCCTTATGACGCCGAGTTATATGAAGGTCCGTCTTTGAGGTTTCTGCTCACCTGTGCGACAATTCCTCGCCGCATGGGAGGGAAACATCAATGTACAAGCGCGTTTTGACCACGTTGTTCTGTGTGCTCGCACTCAGCTTTTCGACTCTGGCTGCACCCAAGCCCAAGAAGACAACCTCATCCGCAGCTCCGGACAAGGCCTATCTGCAAAAACTTCTGGACGGCTGGAGTGCGGGTAACGCTGCCGACATGGCCCAGTACTACGACCACGGCAACTACAACTTCTTTGACATTGCTCCCCTGAAGTACAACAATTGGGCGGAGTATGAGAAGGGCGTAACCGAGCTGCTGAAGGGATACAAGAGCCTGAAGCTGACATTGGGTGATGACACCCAGATCCACACCGACGGCAATCTGACCTGGACCACGACCACGGTAAAGGAAGATGCGCTCACCACCGCCGGCAAGCGCGAAATGGCCACCTTGCGCTGGACCCTGATCTTTGAAAGGCAGGCGGGCAAGTGGATGATCGTGCACGAGCACGTGTCAGAGCCGTTGCAGTAGGCGAAGCAGAACACAGATTGAAGATTGCAGATTGCAGATTTCAGATTGAAGGCTCGCGCGGACCTGCAAATCTGAGATCTGCAGTTTCTAGGCGTAAGCCCTGACAAAGAAGTACGCGGTCATGCCGCTCCCGACCAGAATGACAAATCCTCGCACCCAGGCCTGGGGCAACTTCTGCGCATAGTGGGCCCCAAAGTATCCGCCTACCAGGGCGCCCGCAATCACGACTACGCCCTGCCGCCAGTAGATTGCCCCCTTTAAGACGAAAACTATCGCCGCTACGCCATTAACGGCCACTCCCAGAATGCTTTTTAGGGCATTCATAGCGTGAATGTCGGCCATGCCGATGGCCGCCATCATGGCCAGGTTGACGATTCCCATGCCGCCGCCGAAATAGCCACCGTACACGGCGATGATCATTTCGAAGATCGAAGCGCCCACCATGGCTGCGGTCGTGACTTCGTGTCGATGGTCTGGAGAATGGCGGCGCGCCAGTCTGTTGCCGAAAATAAAGAGCACGGTCGCGCCCAGCATCAGCCAAGGCAGGACTCGCATGAAAGTGTGGGCTGGGGTCCTGAGCAACAAAAAGGCGCCGCCGATTCCGCCGACGACCCCGGCAGCCAGAAGCGGCAGCAGCATTTTCCTGGGCACATCCAGCCGGTTACGATAAGCTCCCCCGCTGGCAGTTGCACCCGTCCACAGGGCGAGTGCATTGGTGGCATTGGCTGGAATGGGAGGCACGCCGACGAAAAGAAGTGCGGGAAAGGTCAGGAAACTGCCTCCGCCAGCCACCGCGTTCAAGGCCCCGCCGAGGATACCGGCGACAAAAAGAAAGATGGCGTGTTCAAGAGTCAAGGGTAAAGGTTTATCACAAGAGTTGATTGACCACGAACCACGTGGGGTGCAGCTGCCCTCAGCCTCCCCGTCGAGATCTCCCATGGTCTGGTATCGGTTCGCTACCGTTTGTCCTGCACCGCCGTCTGATGGCAAGGACATTCGCGGAGGAGCAATGACCCAGATCTGGAGAAATTGCCGAATCGCCCTGATTCTTCTTGCCCTGACCGGCATGGCCAGCGCCCGTCAAGGCAACGCAGCGGTGCAACCGAAGCCCTGTTCAGAGCCGGAGCAGAAGCAACTCGACTTCTGGGTCGGCGAATGGGACCTGACCTGGCCGGGAAATACTCCGGGCGAGACGGCTCACGGAACCAATAGCATTCGGCGAATCCTGGACGGCTGCGTCGTGGAGGAGAATTTTTCCGGCGGCGATGCCATGCCTCTGCGGGGGCGTAGCGTTTCCCTTTTCGACGTCCGGGCAGGCAAGTGGAAGCAGACCTGGGTGGACAACGAAGGGGGCTATCTCGATTTTGTCGGCGAGTTTAAGGACGGACAGATGGTCCTGGGACGCGAGATCATTCGTCCCGACGGCAGCAAGGGCCGGCAGAGGATGGTGTTCAAAAACATCGGCCGTGATGAGTTCGACTGGAGCTGGGAAGGATCGAAAGACGGCGGCAAGACCTGGACCGTCGTGTGGCCCATCCACTACAAGCGCAGGTGAGACAGTCTTCGGACCCCGGACGTCAGACCTCGGCCCTCAGACCCCGGACATAAAACCCGGACCTCAAACCTCCGGCGGACTTGGTGATGATCCTCAAGTGCAAAAGTCCGAGGTCCGACGCCTGACGCCCGAAGCCGGGTTTTATCCGCCGAAGGTGCCAGTCGCAGCAGCGGCGCGCGAGGAGACCCGTTCGCGAATGTCGCGGGCCTTGCTTGCAATGTTGTTGCGGGTTTCTTCCCCACTCGCAGGGGCCAGCAACAAACCCAGACCCACGCCAATGCCCAGTCCCAGGAGGGCGGCGGTAGCCGTGCCAACAAGGTGGCTGTCTTCGCCACGGATGACGTCACTGGCGCGGCTGACCCGGTCGGCGGCGGTTTCATACGTGTCCTGCGCTCTTGACCTCAGGTCGTCCACGGTTCCACCCAGACGATTGCGCCAGGAATCCAGCAAATAGACGCCCGTGCCCAGCAGAATATTCATAAGAACTTTGTCTTTGCGTGATCTCATTTCTTTTGCCTCTTCATAAGAATAAAGTCGCTGCTATGAAGATGCCAGAGTTGGGGCAGTGGTTGGCAGTCTTTTTTTGCACAGGGCACAGGGGCGGAGTGTACCCAATACTTTTTTGGGAACCTGCCCACCAGGCTGTTGTATAGTTGCGATTACTTACTTTTACTTTCGTTCTATTGCTAAAGACGCGGACCGCGCCAGACTGGGGGTTGTGATGATGAAGACCACGTGGGTGTTGGCGCTGCTGCTTAGCATCCCGATGGTCCGGGCGCAGACCGCGCCGGCGTCCGACCAGATCGGCTACAAGGCAGCCGCCGATGCGGAGCAGAAGAAGACGCTCCTGCTGCGGGACTTCCACCCCGTCCAGATGCTGCATGTGCCAGCGCATCAGGTTCCCAGGGCAAAGTTTTACGTCATCGACGTGCACAATCACGTCAACGATGCGGCCGGAATCGACGAACATATGGACCCGAAGCGGGTGGTCGAGGTCATGGACAACACCAACGTGAAGACGGTGGTGATTTTGACCGGCATGTGGGGCGATAAGCTGCAGCATGTGATCGATGAGATGGTGAAGCCCTATCCGGGGCGGTTCATTGTGTTCACCCAGCTTGACTGGAGCAAGGTTGACAACCCGGATTTCGGCCAGGAAATGGTAAGGCAACTGGACGATGCCGTGGCCAGGGGCGCTCGCGGGCTTAAGTTTCTGAAAGACCTGGGGCTGGGAGTGCGGCTCAAGTCCGGGAAGCTGCTGGCCATCGACGACCCGCGACTGGATCCGGTGTGGCGCGAGTGCGGGCGCCTGGGCATTCCGGTTTCGATTCACACCGGCGATCCGGAGGCCTTCTTCCTGCCCACTGACGGCAAGAATGAGCGCTACGAAGAGTTGACCGAGCATCCCGACTGGAGCTTCTACGGTCCGCAGTATCCCAAGCTGGAGGAGCTGCTGCAAGAGCGCAATCGCGTTTTTGCCCGCCATCCCGAGACCCGTTTCGTTTCCCTGCATATGGGCTGGCCGGAAAATCTGCCCTGGGTGGCGCGCATGCTCGATGAGCATCCCAATGTGATGGTGGAGTTTGGCGCCAGGGAGGCTGAATTAGGCCGGCAGCCGCGGCAGACACGCGAATTTTTCCTGAAATATCAGGACCGGATCATGTTCGGCACCGACAACTCAATGGACCAGGAGATGTACCGCAATCACTTCCGCTGGCTGGAAACGGCGGACGAATCGTTCGATTACTGGGGACATCCGGGGCAGGGCCGGTGGGAGATTTATGGCCTCGACCTGCCGGACCCGGTGCTGGAGAAAATCTATCACCTGAACGCGGAGAAAATGTTCAGCCAGTTCAAGGGCCTGGACAAGGGAGCGAAATGACAAACACTGAGCGCTGGGGAAAAATCTTGCTGCGTCGGGCCCGCATTCGTGGCGCGCTCGCGTCGCTCATGGCGGTGTTCTTCCTGAGTACGGCTTGCAGCCGTCCTCCGGCCCGGACCGAAACCGCGGCGCCGGAGCCAGCTTCGCAGATCAAAGTAGAAGTGAAGCCGGGCGGGCCGATTGTGCTGACCACCAGCGCGGCCGAGTTCCAGATATCGCCGTCAGGATACATACAGGCGGCGCTGCTCAAGGGCGATCAGAGGCTCACCCTGGACCAGCCCGGCGCGGGCGGCAGTGACGTGCTGGTGGTCGACGGCAAACCGGTCCTGTTCACCCTGGATTTTGGAAAGGCCAAGGTCGAGGACAGCGTGGGCAAGCTGGGCCGCGGCAAGCGGCTGGAAATTCCGGCGCAGGCCCCTTCCGGCTCCAACATCCAGCGAACCCTCCAGTTCGAAGTTTATGATGCGTTTCCCACCCTGCTGCTTTCGAGCGCGGCTTACAAGAACGCCGGCACACAAGACGTTCACATCGACAGCGTCGTCGAGCAGCAGCACAAGTTCGATGCCGGCCTAGCGCAGAAAAATGCGAAGCCTTATGACATGTGGAGTTACCTCGGGGCCAGCTATGACTGGGGTAAGGATGACGTCGTAAAGCTGGGCCGTAATTTCGCACAACCTAACCTGATGGGCGCGGCGGTGAAAGGCGGCTATGGCGGCGGTATCCCGGTGGTCGCGTTCTGGACGGGCACGGTGGGCGAAGCCGTGGGCCATGTGGAAACCCTGCCGCTGACTTTGTCCCTGCCGGTGAAGGTAGGGGCCGACGGTGGCGTGAACGCGGGGGTTGACATTACCGCCGACACCACGCTGAAGCCTGGAGAAACGTATTCCACGCCTCGTAGTTTTGTCTCCGTGTACTCAGGTGATTTTTACGAGCCTTTGCACCTGTGGTCGAGCGTACTGCAGAAAGAAGGATGGGAGATCCCCAAGCCATCGGGCGAAGCCTACAACGTGAGCTGGTGTGGCTGGGGTTATGAATTCAACGTCACTCCGGCGGAGATGCTGGGCACGGTTCCAAAACTAAAAGAGTTTGGCATCAAGTGGGCAACGCTGGACGATCGCTGGTTTGACACTTACGGAGACTGGAATCCGCGTGCGGACACCTTCCCCGGCGACTCCATCAAGAAAATGGCGGATGACTTCCATAAGGAGGGCATGCTGGTGCAGCTTTGGTGGCTGCCGCTGGGGGTGGAAGACGGACAGGGCAGATGGGAGTCGCACAAGTACATCGTCTCGAAGATTGTGCAGGAGCATCCCGAGTGGCTCATCCTCGACAAGAACGGGAAGCATGCTCGTATGACGCGCGACCTGGCAGCGCTCTGTCCGGCGGTGCCTGAAGTGCAGGCGTACTTCAAGAAGCTGACCGAAAAATTTATCGGCGAGTGGGGCTTTGACGGCTCGAAGCTGGACAATATCTATAGCGTGCCCATGTGCTACAACCCGGCGCACCATCACAAGTCTCCGCAGGATTCGGTCAATGCCATGGCCGATGTTTACAAGACGATTTTTCAGACCAGCCGCGCCCTGAAACCGGAGAGCGTGACCCAGAGTTGTCCCTGCGGCACGCCGCCCTCGCTGGCTTGGCTGCCGTTTATCGACCAGGCAGTGACGGCTGATCCGGTGGGAGCGGTACAGGTGCGCCGCCGTATCAAGATGTACAAAGCGCTCCTGGGGCCGGAGTCCGCGGTCTATGGAGATCATGTCGAACTCTCCACCATGGACCGCATCGGCAACAACTGGCGCGAGCACGGTGAGGATTTCGCTTCTACCATCGGCGCGGGTGGCGTGGTAGGAACAAAGTTTGTGTGGCCCGATCCTGGACCTAAATACAAAGCCGTGGCCCTCACTCCGGAGAAGGAAGCGCACTGGAAGAAGTGGATCGGTATTTACAACCAGAAGATGCTTTCGAAGGGAACGTTCCGCAATCTCTACGTGTATGGGTACGACACGCCGGAAGGTTATGCCATCGAAAAAGATGGAAAGATGTACTACGCATTTTTCGCTCCCTCGGCCGCACCGTGGAAGGGCGAGATCGAACTGCGCGGGCTTACACCTGGCAGCTATCACGTTCGCGCCTATGCGGAAGATAAAGACCTGGGGACAGTAGAAGCCGCGGCGGATGCGGTTCCCCGGCTCAAGACAGAATTCAAAGATCATCTGCTGCTGGAAGTCAGCCCATAAAGTTCGTGTGTAAGTGAGAAACACGTGATCTGCGCTTTCAAAAGGGCAAGCATCAAAGGCGGCGGGCGGGGGCGCCCGCCCCACACCCGCAACTAAGAGCTGTGGTCGCGCAGGAAGCGTTCGCGATATTCCCTGTCGCGGAAGGCTTCGGTTCCTCCTGGCCGGGTCACGGAAAGAGCGCCGGCGCGGTTGCCGCTAGCCAGGCATGCCCGGAGATCTGAGCCCCGGAGATATTCGTGCAGGAAACCGGCGTCGAAGCTGTCTCCGGCTCCGACGGCGTCGACCGCGGTGACGTCCAAAGCAGGACTGGTGAAGCGCTCTTTTCCCCGCTGCGCCAGAGCGCCCTCATGACCGAGTTTTACCACCACGAGCGGGACCATTTCAGCCAGTTGCTGGATGGCTTTTTCCGGATCATCGGTTCCAGTGATTCTCGTGGCCTCTCGCGCATTGGGCAGCAGGACGTCGACATATTTCAGCAGGCCCTTCACCCCTCCATCCCATAGGTCCTGCGGATCATCATTGGTATCGAGCGAGATGGTGAGGCCGGCTGCCTTCAGCCGGCGGAAAAGCTCGCCCAGGTCGGGCTGCAGGGCTTGCTGCAAATAGAGCGATGACAGATGAAAATGACGGGAATCTGAAAGGTAGTCGAAGTCGAGATCGCGCAATGAGAGCTCGGCGATAGTTCCGGCGTATGTCAGGATGTTGCGCCAGCCGGCGCGCGGCAGCATGATAGTAATCCCGGTCGTGGTTGGGTCCTGGGCACGACGCACCCGTGAAACATCCACGCCGCCTTCGGCCAGGCGGTCGAGCGCGATCTTTCCCAGGGGATCGTCGCCAATCAGCGACTGGAAGCCTACCTTGCTGCCTAACGCCGCCAGATTGTGAGCCACGATGGCGGAGGAACTACCCAGGGTTAGCATCATGCGGTCAGCCAACAGTTCGCGCTCGGGTGGAAGCTCGTCAGGCAGACCGTAAAGGATGAGGTCGAGGTTCAGTTCTCCGGCGATGGTGACGTCAAAACGTGGCATGTGAGCGGACATTATAGACGGAGGGGTTTGAGATGCGCGTGCTGGCAGGAAAAGCGGCCACGGATCAAGGAGGAATGGTGGACCCGGAGAGACTTGAACTCCCAACCCCTGCGTTCGAAGCGCAGTGCTCTATCCAGTTGAGCTACGGGTCCGAACCCCGGTGACAAAATAAGCGTAACAGGTCCTGCCCGTCGATGTCGCGCTTGCGGTCAAACCCTGCGTGTGCCTGCGAACCCCCACGTGGGTGGAAGGACTCATTGACATCCCATCTA
>JBARIF010000265.1:0-15202 GCA_049799615.1 Terriglobales bacterium | reverse complement strand
ACGGCCGTGGTTGCTGGGCTGAAGTCCGTCAGACGGTTTACTTCGTGCCCGGCCTCGAACTTCACCGAAGCAGAGGGAAAAAGTCAGGCCAGGCAGCCTTCTCCAGGAGCGTAAGAACTCGAATCGGCAAACTGCCCGCTCTCCCCCAGACGCTGCTGGTGAAGGAGGGCGACACCCTCATTTTGACCCGCTCGGATGCGATGGGGCAGCCCGCCACCTACAATCGAAGCGGACAAATTCTCACACCGGCGCAGATCGGGGTCTCGCTGCCGCAGATTCTCGACCATGCCAGCGCCGGCGATCCGGTCTGGTTTGACGACGGAAAAATTGGCGGCGTCATTCGGGCCGTGAATCCGGATTCGGTATCTGTCGAGATCACCCAGGCGCGTCCTGAAGGCGAAAGACTCGGCGCCGAGAAAGGCATCAATCTTCCCGAGACGCAGATCGACATTCCGGCCCTGACCACCGACGACCTGGAAGCTCTCAAATTTGTCGTCCAACACGCGGACCTGGTGGGCTACTCCTTCGTCCGCACCGGTTCTGACATTCACCAGCTTCTCGAACGCCTGGCCGAGTTGGGGGGGCAGCACCTGGGATTGATTCTCAAGATTGAAACTCAGAAGGCCTTCGAGAATCTGCCCGAACTCATCCTCGCAGCTATGCGCGTCCGCACTTTCGGCATCATGATCGCCCGCGGCGATCTGGCGGTGGAATGCGGCTATCAGCGTCTCGCCGAGGTCCAGGAGGAGGTCCTCTGGATCTGTGAGGCCGCCCATGTTCCCGTCATTTGGGCCACCCAGGTTCTCGAAAGCCTGGCCAAGAAAGGCATACCCTCCCGTTCGGAGATCACGGACGCAGCCATGGGCGAGCGCGCCGAATGCGTCATGCTGAATAAAGGACCGTACGCGGTCACGTCGGTGCGTGTTCTCGCCGATATCCTGAAGCGCATGCAGGCCCACCAGGAAAAGAAGAGTTCCATGCTGCGCAAGCTTAATCTCGCTACCGCCTTCCGCAACACCGCCTGACCCCACGACCGCCCGGGTCTCTGCCGGTGGAGTGGCGTCGGCCGGTTGGCAGGGGGGAATGTTTTCCTGCCGCGGGTTCCGCCATACAATAGAAGCCCATGCTGCTCAACCTCACTGCTCTTCCCGGCGACGGCGTCGGACCGGAAGTGACCGACGAAGCCGTCCGCGTTCTGGAAACCATCGCTGACGTCTTTGGCCATCAGCTCAGCGTTACCCGCAGGCCCATCGGGGGCGCGGCCCTCATGTCCGTCAAAGACCCGCTGCCCGCGGATACGCTGCAGAGCTGCCTGGCCTCCGGGGCAGTATTGCTGGGAGCGGTGGGCGGTCCCTCGTTTGATAATTTTCCCAGTCATCTGCGGCCGGAAAGTGGGCTGTTGCGGCTGCGCCGCGAATTGGGGGTGTTTGCCAATTTGCGGCCGGCGATGTGTTTTGCCGCGCTGGAAGAGTGTTCTCCGCTGCGGGCGGAGGTGGTGCGCGGCACCGATGTCCTGATCGTGCGGGAATTGCTGGGCGGCATTTACTTCGGAGAGCCGCGTAGCACGCAGGGCACTCCAGGCAATCGCGTGGCCATCGACACCATGCGGTACGGCGAGGCCGAAATCGAGCGCATTGCGCGGGTGGCTTTTGAACTGGCGCGGTCGCGCCGCCGCAAAGTGACTTCCGTGGACAAGGCCAACGTTCTCGATTGCTCCCGGCTATGGCGCGAGGTGGTGACCCAAGTGGGGCAGCAGTATTCCGACGTCAAGTTGGGCCACATGTATGTGGATTCGGCGGCCATGGCGCTGGTGGCCCGTCCCGCGGACTTCGATGTGGTGCTCACGGAAAACATGTTTGGCGACATCCTCTCCGACCAGGCGGGCGCGGTGGTGGGATCGCTGGGCATGCTGGGCTCGGCCAGTATCGGCGGGGCTGTTGGTTTGTACGAGCCGGTGCATGGCTCGGCACCCGATATTGCCGGGCAAGGCATCGCCAATCCGCTGGGGGCGATTCTGTCGGCCGCAATTCTGCTGCGCTATTCCTTCAAGCTCGAAGCCGAAGCGGCCTGCATTGAATCGGCGGTGGCTGCGGTGCTGGCTTCGGGATCTCGGACCAAAGATTTGGCCCGGGCAGGAGAAAGCATTCTGAGTACATCAGCCATGGGGCAGAAAGTTGCGGCCGCCACCCGGGAGCGGGCGCAACCAGCTGGCCAGAAAGCGGCCAGTTGATCGCGGCTCCCATTATTGAACTCATGCGTTGGATTTCCACAAGAGTTTTTCCGTTCGACCTGCTGCCTCGAAGACTTTCGGGAGTAGGATGCACCCAACAATATTTTTTCGCCCGAGAGGAGGCAGCGATGCTCTCCAAATGCGCCAATCCGGGCTGCGCGGCCACTTTTCTGTATCTGCATCAGGGCAAGCTGTTTCGTCTGGATAGCAGCATCGAAGTTGTTGCCGGTACATCCGCAGCAGAAACAAAAAAACCTTCGCGGCGAGTGGAATTCTTCTGGTTGTGCCATTCCTGCGCTGCGGAGCTGACGCTGGGTTACAGGAAAGAAACCGGCATCACGGTCCGGCCTCTGGCCAAGGAGCTGGCCCGGGCGCAGATCGCGTAGGGGCGGGTGCCCTGACCCGCCCGGCGCGGAGCGCAGCTCCGCGGACGCTGGGAACCGTGGTCAAAAGGGATACAGCCAAACCGGGATTTCAGGGATTTCAAACCCAGGCGAGCTGCGCTCGCCCGCCCGGACGAGGGCGTCCGGGCCTACGCGAGCATCACGCGACTTGCCGTTGTCTTTCCAGCATGGAAAGGAATTCCCGGGTGAGCTGCTGGTCCCAGTATCCCGAGCGAGCTTCTTCCCGCATGGTGAGGGCCGCCTGCTCATGGCTGAGGGCCAGCTTGTAGGGGCGCGCCGTGCGTAGGGCATCGTACACATCCACCACTTGCAGTACGCGCGCCAGCAGCGGGATTTCCCCCCGCTGCAGCCCATCGGGATATCCGCTGCCGTCGGAGTGTTCATGATGACTGCGGATAATCGGCAGCACCCGTCGCAGGGACTTAAGCGGTTGGCAGATAGTCTCTCCCGTAACCGGATGCCGCTTCATGATGGCCCACTCTTCCGGAGTGAGGTTGGTTCCCTTTTTCAGGATTTCGTCGGGCACGGCAATCTTGCCCAGGTCATGCAGGTAGCCGCCGCGGCGCAGGGCAACAATGGATTCCGGGTCCAATCCCAGATGGCGCCCCAAGTCGCTGGCATGACGCGCCAGGCGTTCGCAGTGGCCTTCGGTATAAGGATCGCGACTCTCCACGCTTAGGCCCAGAGTGCACAACACCGATTCCGCCGTCTCCAGTTCGTCGGTAAACTCCTTGAGCTTGAGCAGGGACTTGACCCGGGCGAACAATTCCTCGGGAAAAATCGGCTTGTGCAGAAAATCGTCCGCCCCTGATTCAATTCCCAGCACCCGGTCCTGTCGATCGGTGAGACCTGTGATCAGAACGAACGGGATCAGGCGGGTGGCGGGATTCTCTTTGAGTTCGCGGCACAATTCGTACCCTGACTTGCCGGGCATAACCACATCGGAAAGAATCAGGTCGGGAGGGTGCCGCAGGATCTCGGCTTCGGCGTGGACTGCGTCGGGAACGGCGACCACATCATAGCCGTGGGTAGCCAGCAACTCCTGCATGAGCCCCATGATGTCCCGATTGTCGTCCACCACCAGGATTCGTGGCGGGGACCGCCGCATGGACACTTCACCCATCTCTTTGTAAGACACCGGGCGGGAAGAAATGGTTGTCGGTACTTTTTGCGGGGGGCTCATCATGCGGCCAGAGATGGCAGTCACTATTGTAAACGATTTCATCCGCCGCAAAACAGAGAAGTGTCTGTTCCCATTCCGGAACAAAATGTTGAGTGATGTGTCCTCCGTCCTTGTCCCGTGTGCCAGTGAACCCCTAGCCTTGCCGCATGAATCGACTTCTGTCTTCGATAGTGCTGTTCGTTCTGGCGTTTCCGGCGGGCGCCGCATTCGGCGCTTCCAAGCCGCACGTCATAGGTTTCGGCAAATGGACGATAATCAAGTGGTGCACCGGAGCAAACGAAGCCGAGTGTCTCGACCTGAAGGTACGCGCCCTCTATGTCGATGGCCGCAATCGCGAATCGACTCTGGGCGTGGTGCACGACATCACGGAACGCCTGTTCGTGGTGCGGCGGGCCTTCCGGGTGAACGACAATCTGCCGGACGATGCGGCGGCCACGCACTGGGTCTGGCAGCGCGGAGGGTGGTTGCTGGTGGACCGCATGACCGGCCGCATATCATCCCTTCCTCTGCCTGAGTTCGATACTTACTATTCGGCGGCGAGCTGGTATCGCGACTACGTGGCCTATTGCGGCGTCTCCGATGACGGCAAGAAGCTGTTCGCCATCGTGTTCCAGGTTGGACGCCGCAAGCCCGTCCTTAAGAAAACTCTGGGGGAAACCGGAGGTGACGATGCGCCCGATTCGGAGTGCCCCGCACCAGCCTGGGAGCGGCGGCCGGCCCGGGTCACCTTCGAGCCTGATGAGACCCGGAAGTCAACCTACGCCGTGCGCGGACACGCCGCCGACCTGGTGAGCGACGAAGATGGGGAGGAGGAAAAGGCGGCGCAGTGATGAAGATGAAAGGGAGGCTCACTTTGAAGAAATCCCGGTGTCATCCTGAAGGACTTCAGTTCTGAAGGATCCGGCGTGTAGCGGCACATTGCCCGGTCCTCGCGCCTGTCGGGTACGCACCAAGTCCCTCGTAGGATCAGCCTGAAAGAAAAAGTCAAACGGAGCGACGAGCGATTGGGTCGGTTGCGCCTGGCCCACTCTATGCCGGAGATAATTGTTAGCCAACAGGAAGAGTAACAACGTCCCGACCACAGCGTAGTTGCGCCGGCGCGCGCGGATTTCCGGAGGCGAGGTCACACTTCCCGCCAGGAATGCGCCCAGGCCGAGACCCGCGGCCAGGCCTCCAAGATGCGCGGAGTTGTCGATGCCCGGCACCAGCCCGAAAAACAAGTTGTAGGCAGCGAACATGATCAGACTCTTGAGCGTGGGCTTCAGCGCATCCTTCGCAATCGGAAGTTTTCCCAGGTAGAGTACGGCGATCAGTCCACCGGCGAGGCCGAAGATGGCCCCGGAGGCTCCGGCCCCAATTCCGACGGGATGCCACCACAGGCTGGCCAGACTGCCGGCGATTCCGCTGGCGGTGTAAACCAGCAGGTAGCTCCAGCGATCAAAGATCCGCTCGGCCAGCATGCCCAGATTCCACAGGCACCACATGTTAAAGAAAATGTGGATGATCCCGATGTGAACGTAGTTCGAGGCCAGCATCCTCCAGGGCTGCGATCCGAGCGACAACGGGCCAAAGTTCGCGCCCCACGTCACCAGTTGCAAGGGGGTAGGCGACATCGGCGACACTCCCGAAAACACCATCGCGAGGAAGACGAGAACATTGAGACCGACGATCACCTGTGTCAGCGGAAACAACTGCCGGCTCCGCAGCGGTGGGCGAGGCGCCGCAGTCTCATTTGGCTGGGCCATGAGGCCGGCGTCGGCGAGGCAGTCGCGGCACAAAGGCCCAGGATCTCCTCCCAAAGAGGACGACAATTCGCGACCACACCGCGCACAAGTTGACATGAAATCTCCGGGCCCCCTGCAATCCGGCCGTAGCGCCGGCATCCTGCCGGCTGTCCGGAGGGCATCTTGCCCTCCGCCTCAGGGGGCGGCGCTACATTTAACTGGCCATCATCCTACGTGATTAGTCTCCCATGGTCTCGACCGCCGGCATTTCGAGGGGTCTTTTCGCGGTCACCGGCGCGCTGGTGACCAGGGCCACCGAGGCCACCACAATGGCGCTGCCCGCCAGGATGAACCCGGTCACGTGCTCATGCAGCACCAGCCAGCCCAGAAACACCGCAACCACGGGATTAACGTACGCGTAGGTAGAAACTTTCGATGTCGGCACGTGGCCCAGCAACCAGATATATGCGGTGTACCCGACCCAGGACCCGAAAATCACGAGGTAAAGTGTGGCGGCGATTCCGCGGGCGGTCCATTCCGTTCGCGAAATATCGCCCAGGGCGAACGCGACCAGAAAGTTCGCTACCCCTGCCGCGATCATCTGCCAGGCGGTGGCTGAAAAGGGATCCACCTCGGCAGACTTCCATTTCTTGGCCAGCACCGAGCCTAACGCCCAGCTGAATGATCCGCCCACCAAGCTGATGGAAGCCCAGAACTGGACCCGGCCCAAGGCGGTGGTAGCCGAGAGATCCGGCCATAACAACACCAGCAGGCCGGCGACTCCCAGTCCCAGTCCGATCTTGCCTCGCAGCGCGATGTGATGATCCCCCAGAAGCAGCGAGTCGAGCACCAGAAACCACAGCGGGGTCACGGCGATGATCAGTGCCGCCAGGCCCGAAGCGACATACTTCTCGGCGTAGGCCAGGGTCAGGTTGCCGCCCAGGAGCAGCAGCACACCCACGATTGCCATCTGCCCCAGTTGCCGCGGCAGGTACGCGATCTTTCGCCCGCGCCACGCGCAGTAGAGGAGCATGAATCCGCCTGCGATCAGGAAGCGGGTGCCGCACATCAGTGCCGGGGGAATGTGTTCGACTGCGATGTTGATGCCGAGATAGGTGGATCCCCAGAAGAAATACACCAGCGCGAAGGCCAGGATTACGGCGAAGCGATGCTGTGGCAGGGCTTGCGGCATGAGCGTGAGCTAGAACATATCAGACCAGGCAGAGGGTCGGTGTGGGTGTCTGACCCACCGCGGTGGTATAATCCCTTAGGAATGTTGACCGATGCGCCATCAGAAACCCAATTCGCACCTGCCGGTATGCTGGCTCCACTTTCTGGTGTGCCCGCGCCGATATCTGGCGGTGCTGCCCTCACAGGCGCGTCCCAGTCTGTTCGGTAGCGACTAGTTCTCCCATCCTCCCAAGTGATGTGGCTTAAGGGCTGAATCCGCCTTTTTCGGCGCGACCGCCCGCTGGCTGACGACCGACGACTGACGACCGCTTTCCGGAGGATCCAATGACCACCAAGACTCTTGCAGGACCCAAAATCAAGACCGCTCTGCCCGGCCCCAATGCCAGGCGCGTTCTCGCGGGCGATGAAAAATACCTTTCGCCTTCATATACCCGCTCCTACCCCCTGGTGGCCAAACAGGGCCGCGGCATCGTGGTGACGGACGTAGACGGCAACGAGTTCTTCGATTTCTCCGCCGGCATCGCCGTGACCTCGACCGGACACTGCCATCCCGATGTGGTGACCGCCATCCAGAAGCAGGCGGGCGAACTGATCCACATGTCGGGTACGGACTTTTACTACGAGAGCATGATCACGCTGGCAGAACGGCTGTCGAAAATCGCTCCTATGCCTGGACCGCACCGGGTGTATTACGGGAATTCCGGCGCGGAAGCGGTGGAAGCCGCGCTCAAGCTGGCCCGTTATCACACCAAGCGGCAGAACGTGATTGCCTTCTTCGGCGCGTTTCATGGCCGCACTATGGGTGCGCTGTCGCTAACCGCGTCGAAGCCGCAGCAAAAGCGCCGCTTCGGCCCGGGAGTTCCGGGCGTGACGCACGTGCGCTATCCCGACGTTTACCGGGGCTGCGAAGGAGGCGCGCAGGAGGCCGAAGCCTTCGCCCTAGGCTGTGCCCGCTTCATCGAAGACAAGCTGTTCAAAACGATTCTGGCTCCGGAAGAAGTGGCAGCCATTTTCGTCGAACCGGTGCAGGGCGAGGGTGGATACGTAATCGCGCCCACGGTGTTCATGAAAGAACTGCGGCGCATTTGTGACAAGTACGGCATTCTGCTGGTGGCGGACGAAGTCCAGAGCGGCGCCGGACGCACCGGCAAGTGGTGGGCCATCGAGCACACCGGGGTGCAGCCTGACATTATCTGCTCGGCGAAGGGTATCGCTTCGGGCATGCCATTGGGCGTCATGATGAGCCGCGCCGACATCATGGACTGGGTGCCGGGTTCGCACGCGTCCACTTTTGGCGGCAATCCCGTCTGCATCGCAGCTGCGCTCGCGACACTCGACGTGATAGAGAAAGAAGGATTGCTGGCGAACTCCACCGAGGTCGGCAATCACATGCTGAAGCGCATGGCGGAGTGGCCGCGCAAACATAAGCTGGTCGGCGATGTGCGGGGCCGCGGCTTGATGATTGGCGTCGAGATCGTCAAGGACAAAAAGACCAAGGAATATGCGGCCGAAGAACGCGACCGCATCATCGAGCTGGCTTTCGAACGCGGCCTGCTCTTCCTGGGCTGCGGTCCGAGCACGATCCGCATCGCGCCGCCGCTGGTGGTCAGCAAGGACGAAGCCGACGTCGCAGTCGATGTGCTCGACGAGTGCATCGCCCTGGCCGGCAAGAACACGTAAGGATGCATTCGATGGATGGAGGACGGGCGTCCCCGCCCGTCCCGTTCCATCGCAGGCAGCATTTTCATGAACACACAGTCATGAACACACGATCATGAACTCAGGAACCGTCGAACTCGTCTACATCGCTCCCGCCGCCACTGCGCCCACGCTTGCGGTGAAAGAAGCTGTTGCCATTCCAGGTTCGGGCCTGGAGGGAGACCGCTACGCTTTGGGTCAGGGGACATTCTCCAAGCCGGGACCCGACTTTGAGCTGACCCTGATTGAAGCCGAAGCGATCGAAGCCCTCAAACGTGATTACAACGTGGATCTCGCCCCCGGCGAGACGCGGCGCAACCTGGTGACCCGCGGCATCGCGCTTAATCATCTGGTGGGGAGGGATTTCCAGATTGGCGAAGTGAAAGCCCACGGCATTCGCCTGTGCGAGCCTTGCGATCATCTGCAACGACTGGCAGGACGTGAAGTCATCAGAGGCCTGCGCCATCGCGGCGGGCTGCGGGCGCAAATCCTGACCCGTGGTGCAATTCGGGTCGGCGATTTGGTCAGCGCTCATTAGGACTAGCACTTGTGGGTTTGTCCTTGACACCACAACTTGGTGGAGCGAAACTCCGAATTAGAGAATCTCTCTAAATTTTTGCATGGATTATTTCTCCATCCTGGACAATAACCAGGCAGGGCTGGAACCTGTCCCGCCGAATCTCGTCCCCTCAGGCCCTGCGCCTGCAAACCTGCCGCCAAGAGCACAGACGCCGCCGCTCGCGCCGGCGGTGCGCGAGGCCTTGCGCTTTCCCGGCGAGGACGGTGGCAAGTCGCTGAGCGAGATGGCGCAGCGCGACCTGGATGCCACACTGCAATTGCTGGTGGAGCGGGCACAATACATCACGGGAGCATCCGGAGCCGCGATTGCCTTGCGTCAGGGCGAGAGCATGGTTTGCTGCGCCAGCGCCGGTCCTTCGGCGCCGGAACTGGGAGCGCACCTGCAGATCGATTCCGGGCTTTCGGCAGAGAGTGTGCGGACCCGGAAGATCCTGATTTGCGAGGACGCGGAAAGCGATCTGCGGGTGAACCGCGAGAGTTGCCGGACTTTCGGCATCGCATCCGTGGTGGTGATGCCCCTGGTACGGGAAGAGGAAGTGTACGGCGTTTTCGAGTTGCTCTCCGGCCGGCCGCACGCATTTGAAGAGCGTGACTACGTGGCTCTTAACCGCCTGGCCGAAATGATCCAGACCGCAGTGGAACACGCCGAAGCAGCGCGCCGCACCGAGAAGGAACTGGGGCAGCCGGGGAATGAGCAACTGGCACTGGCGGTCGCCGCAGGCGCGGAGACTCTTGCGCCGGAGCCGGTGGCCGGCTCACGTGACCATATTCTCAAAACAGATTCTGCCGGGTTGGAGCCTGAGACACGGGCCAAGGCCGGCCCCGCGACGGTGACAGAGGAGCATGACGCGGCCCCGGGGCTGGGAGCGAAATCGGCGGTGATCGAGATGCCTGCGCTGGTGACGAACCCAGACCAGCATCCGGCAGACACCGATGCATCCAGTCCGATTGCCACCATCGCTTTCGGGAATCTCCGCAGATGTGAAGCTTGCGGCTTTCCTGTGTCCGAAGGCCGGAGGTTGTGCCTCGATTGCGAAGCCGCCAGCCCGGGCGCGGTCGCCACCACTGACCCTACTCAAGACATGTTCAGCGAGCTCTCCGATTCCAATACCGGTTGGGTACGGTCGCATGCGTATCTGATCGCGACCGCGCTGGTCGCGATCGCTACCATCGCTTTGCTGGCCTGGCGGCTGTAGAACAACAGAGGGCCTGTCCTGTGCGAATTCGATGGAGCCCTCGCCCGCGCCGGCCGAACTGCAAAGTCAAAAGCGGCGGGCGAGGGCGCCCGCCCTGCACAAAAAGGCGTCTCCCTAACGGCCCACGATCTTGCTTTTCAACGGAGCGACGGCGCCTACTACTTCTCCTTGTTCCCGGGCCGGCACTTTGAACTTGTTCAGCGTGTCGCTCAGGGCCTTGACGGCAATGGTCCAGTCGTCTTCGGTAATGTTCAGGCCGGTGTGTGCGGTTTCCATATCGCGCCCGGTATATTTGCAGGGGCCGCCGGTGGCTACGCACAGGAAGTCCACTACATGCTGGCGAACACGGGTCTTCGAATCGGTGCTCAGGCCAACGAAGAAGCGGCCCTCTTTGGGGTCATTGGCCAGGCGGCCGAGAAAGTCGTCGGTGACAGCGGCCAGTGCATCGTAGCCTCCCAGGCGCCTGTAGAGGGAGTCCTGGGCGGCGGCTTGGGGCGCGGCCGGAGGTAGAGGAGCTGCGAAATTGTTCAATACACTGGCGGGGATGAAGGCCAGCATCAGTGCCACCAACAGGGAATACCGGAATGTTCTGGGCATGGCGGATAGTCTCCTTCAGAGATGTGATTTCTTGGGTCCCACATCAAATACGAGTGAAAACCGATTCCGGATTTAGAGGATTTTGTCAACTTGTGGCGCCGGCGCCCTCGCCCGCGTAACCCGGAAAGCAAAACCAAGGCTGGGTCGCAAGTACAGCCAATGTCAAAGGCAAGATCAAGCCAGAGTCAAAGGCAAGCTCAAAGGCAGCGGGCGAGGGCGCCCGCTCCACAGCCACACACACAACTACCCCACCTCTACCAAACCGTACGTCTTCTGCCAGTGGGTGCGCATATGGCGCAGGGCGCGATCAATTTCTTCTTTCGATACTTCTTGGCTGGGGCCGGCCAGAACGGCAGCGGCTTCGCGCTTGGCGGCTTCCAACAGTTGGCGGTCACGGATCAGGTTGGCCACCTGGAAGCTGGGCATGCCGGCTTGGCGGGTGCCGAAGAACTCACCCGGGCCGCGCAGTTCCAGATCGAGTTCGGCAATCTGGAAGCCGTCGGTGCTACGGACCATGGCGTCGAGGCGGCGGTCGCCATCTTCTGAGACCTTTCCCCCGGTCATGAGAATGCAGAGTGATTTCGCAGCGCCGCGGCCGATACGTCCGCGCAGCTGGTGTAACTGGGAGAGACCGAAGCGCTCCGCGTGCTCGATCACCATCACGGTGGCGTTGGCCACATCGACTCCGACTTCGATCACGGTGGTCGAAACCAGAATATCCACCTCCCCTTTCTGGAACCTCCGCATAACGTCTTCCTTCTGGTCAGGGGGCAGGCGGCCATGCAAGAGCTCTACTCTCAGGTCGGGGAAAATCTTCTTGCTCAGCTCTTTGTGCATCTTGAGCGCGGCCTTAAGTTCGCTCTCCTCGTTCTCTTCGATCACGGGATACACCACATAGGCCTGGTGTCCGGCGGCAACCTGCTTGCCCACGAATTGCCAGACTTCGTCCGCCCGGTCATCGGAGACGCGGCGGGTGACGATGGGCGTGCGGCCGGGCGGCATTTCATCGAGGATGCTGATGTCGAGATCGCCGTAGAGAGTCAGAGCGAGAGTGCGTGGGATGGGAGTGGCGGTCATGACCAGGACGTCGGGCTCGCCAGCAGTTGCCGAGCTTTGCCCGGATGGGCGGACGGGGGTGTCCGCCCCTACTTGGGTCGTGACGGTGTCGGCCGCCGTTCGTGGGTGGCCGTTCCCGCTCCCCTTGCCTCCGGATTTCTTCATCAGCTTGAAGCGCTGCATCACGCCGAAGCGGTGTTGCTCGTCCACGATGACCAGCCCCAGTTTGGCGAACTCGACTTTCTGTTCAATCAGCGCGTGGGTCCCGATGATTAGCTGGGCGTTGCCCTGGGCGATGTGGCGGCGAATTTCCCGCTTGCGGTCTTCTTCCACCGAGCCGGTCAGGAGGACGATTCGGTATCCGGCATTCTCCAGGATGCGCCGGGCGGAAAAATAATGCTGCTGGGCCAGGATTTCGGTGGGCGCCATAAGCGCGACCTGGAATCCATTCTCCATCGCGATGATGGCGGCCTCGAAGGCCACGATGGTCTTGCCCGATCCGACGTCGCCTTGCAGCAGGCGCCGCATGGGAATGGGCTTCTCCATGTCGCCCGCGATTTCCTTTAGCACGCGCTTCTGCGCGGCGGTGGGATGGAAGGGCAGGATCTTCTTGATCGCTTCCCGGGCGCGCTTGTCCAGGCTGAACGCGATTCCGGTCTGCGCTTTCTGCTGCCGCCGTTTGAGCTCGAGGCCCAGCTCCAGAAAAAAAAGCTCTTCAAAGATCAGCCGGATGTGGGCCGGAGTACGGGAGGCTTGCAGATCCTGAAAGCTCTCTCCGGGATCGGGCCAGTGGACCTGCCGCAGCGCGTCCTGCGGCGAGATCAGGCTCAGGTGGCGGCGTACGGCGGCTGGAATGGGGTCCTGGAGTTGAGGCGGAAGATTCTCCAGAACGCCATGAATGACGCGGCGGAACCAGCGCGGCGTCAGGCGGCCCTGACCGGTGGACTCGTAGATGGGGACGATGCGGCCGACTTCGAGCGATAAGGCAGCCTTTTGTTCACCCCCTTCGGCTTCGTCCGAGGAGTCGCCAAGAATTTCAAACTGCGGCTGCACCAGTTGCAATTCTCCTCCGCCGCGTTCTTCCTCCACCTTGCCGTAAAGGGCCACCAGCTGTCCGGGTTTGAAGCGGTCGCGCAGATAAGTAGCATTGAACCAGATGCACTTCAGGCGGCTCCGGCCCTGCCCGGCCGTCATCTGAAAAATGGGCATGCGGCGGGTGCGGAACAACCCGGAGGTGCGAACCTCCGCGATGACCGTGGCCATCTCTCCCGCCCTCAGTTCGGAAATTCCACGCGGGTTCACGCGATCTTCGTAGCGAAAGGGCAAATAATGGAGCAGGTCATCGACCGTATGGATGCCTTTGGCTCCCAGAACCTCGGCCAGGCGAGGGCCGATGCCCTTCACGTATTGCACCGAGGTGGAGAGTTCCAGCATCTCAGCGATGTTAGCAGGAGAGATCACTGAAGAACTTTCTCCATGCCTTGGTCGCGGTTCTGGCCGGCAACGCGGCGTACTTTCTCCTGATGCCCAAACTGCCGTTGCCCATGCGGCACGTCCCTTTCCGGATCGATTTGGGGCTGGCCGTGGATGCCTGCTTCTGCCTGGTTGCTCTTGGCGTTGTCAAATTTCTCAGTAGCCGAAGGCAGGTGTCCAAATGGAACAGACGGTGAAGTTCCGGCTGTCCCAGTTACTTTCGGAACCTCGGTCCCGGCCCCAGCGCGAGTTACAATCCGGCTGGTCCCATGCAGAAAATCGCCATCCTTTATGACGCCAGCCAGGCGGTGTTGTCCACCTTTGACCTGGACGAGGTGCTGCAACGCATCCTGGTCATCGCGCGCGACTACTTTCATCTGCAGAACGTCGCTATCTTATTGCTGGATAAGGAATCAAACCAGCTTTGTACCAGGTCCCAGATCGGCGGCGAGCCGGGATTCGACAGCGTCCGGGTGAATATCGGGGCCGGTCTGATCGGCACCGCCGCCCAGAAAAAGCGTCCCCTGTACGTCCCCGACTTCACCAAAGAAACGCGTTACCAGCCGTGGGGCAAAAAGACCCGTTCGGAGCTGGCGATACCTCTCATGGTTCGGGACGAGATGGTGGGCGTGCTGGATTGCCAGAGCGAAAATCCGGACCACTTTGATTCCGAAACCGTGGACCTGCTGACCCTGTTTTCCACTCAGGCGTCGATGGCCTTGCAAAATGCAAAACTGTATTCGCTGGAACGCCGCCGGGCCTCGCAATTGGAGGCGATCAACGCGGTCGCCCGGGAGACCACGGTCGTGCTGGATGTGAAAGAACTGCTGGCCAAGGCCTGCCGGAAAATCCGCGAAGCGTTCGATGTCTGTCAAGTCTCGATGCTGGTCAAGGAAGACGAAGACCTGAAGTTGCAGGCCCACCATGGCAACTTGACGTTACGTATCCCGGAAGGCGGAAAGGTGCCGGCAGGAGCGGGCCTGTGGGGACGCGCGCTGCGCGAGAGCAAGACCCTGATCGAAAACGAGGCCGAGGCCGACCCGGACTGCGTCGGCATCTATCTCGAGGCAACTTCACGGATGTGTATTCCCCTGGTTTCCTTTGGGCAAACGCTGGGGGTCCTGGTACTGGACAGCACTCGCCCGGGCTCCGTCCTGGCCAGTGATATTCAGTCACTGGAATCAGTAGCTGATATCTGCGCCACCGCGATCCAGAATGCTCACTACGTGGAGCGAGTCAAGCATCTGGCCTATCTGGACGGACTCACCGGAATCTTCAACCGCCGATACTTCGAACTCAGAATTCAGGAGGAACTGGAACGCGCCCGGCGATTCAACACCGGGA
The DNA here is from genome assembly GCA_049799615.1 of Terriglobales bacterium. Taxonomy (GTDB): domain Bacteria; phylum Acidobacteriota; class Terriglobia; order Terriglobales; family Acidobacteriaceae; genus JAIQFF01. Next base: position 527 of record JBARIF010000265.1, on the reverse strand, counting down.
TGGCAGTGATCATGGTGGATATCGACCAGTTCAAGAGGTTGAACGATGAGTTTGGGCACTTGCTGGGCGATGAAGTGCTGCGCCAGGTCTCATCAATCTTTTCCCAGCAGTTGAGGAAGATCGATGTCGTCTGCCGCTACGGAGGAGAGGAGTTCGCCATCCTGCTCTCCCAAACCAGCCAGCAGCAAGCCCTGGCCGTGGCCGAGAAGCTGCGGCGAATGGTCGATGGCTGGCAATTTCCCGGAGTGTCCCGGCCGGTCACCATCAGCGCCGGAGTGGCCACATGCCCCGATCATGGCAACAGTCGCGAAGACCTGGTCAGGGCGGCCGATGCCGGACTGTATGCGGCCAAACAAGCGGGAAGAAACTGCGTGCGGGAAGCGCCAATCGCTATCGCATGTGGGTCGGACACTCCTGTCCGAAGCTTTTGACCCTAGCTTTTAAGCAGTGATTTTTGCTGTGAGCCAGCGCCGCAAGAAAAACCACAAACAAAGGCAACTGCAAAGGCGTCGGACAGGAGTGTCCGA